>NZ_CP090641.1:2608995-2935119 GCF_029633825.1 Burkholderia contaminans
TGCGATATCGCCATTGGCGACCACGTCGGGACTTGCCGATTCCCCCTCCGGTCCGTTCGGGCATGCCCTCAGGCTGCTGGGCGACGCATTCGTTTTTTGAGGCCAGCCATGACGCTTGCCAAGTTTGTGAAGACACTCGTCGGCGGTTCCCTCATCGATTCGCTCCAGCAGGCACGGATGGATACCTGGGCCGCATGGGTTGCGCCGATACCGGGCGAGCGCGCATGTGGACGCGATCCCGGCTACGAAGACGCGTTCTTCGAGCTGAAGGACGAAGCCGGCAAACTGTCGGGAATCGATGACGGGCTGATCGTCCGCGCATGCGAACACCTGCTCAAGGAGACCGGCAAGGATTTACGCCTCGCCGGCTACTACGCGTTCGCACGTCTGCGACAGGACGGCCCGACCGGGTTCGCCGACGGGCTTGAACTGGCCGCTGCGCTCGTCGACCGGTTTGGCGAGACGGCTTTGCCTGCCCGTTACGAAGCAAAGAAAGCCGCGCTTGAAATGCTGGCGACTGCGCGCGTGATCGAGACGCTGGATAGTCGTGGCGACTTTGTGCAAGTCGATCTCGAGCGCACGTTGGCCGCGCTCGATGTGCTCGTGACGCATACGGCGGCGTGGCCCGATGCTGCCCGTCCGAATCTGCAGCCACTCGTTTCCCGCTTCGAGAAAAAGGAAGCGCCGGCACGCAGCATCGATTCCGGCATGGCTATGCCGGCAGCGACCGCTCCGGGAAAAACGTCGGCCGGTTCAATTGCGTCGACACGCGATTTGCTCGATCAGGCACGCGCGATGTCGGCGTGGCTCCGCGATCAGGAAAACGGCTACTTGCCTTCGGTACGCCTCGTGCGAAGCATTCGGTGGGACACGCTTCATGACGTGCCGCCGTCGGATGCGGCGTCACATACGCGTCTGGCGCCGCCACGCGCTGAGTTGCGTCAGCAGATGAAGCGCCTCGTGCTGCAGAAGCACTGGCACGAGTTGCTGGAGCGTGTCGAAGGGGCCTTCATGGAAGGCGTGAATCACTTGTGGTTCGATCTGCAGTACTTCCAGCACGCGGCGCTCGATCACATCGGTACGCCGTACAGCGCGTGGCGAGAATTGCTGCGTGCCGACTTTGCACTGTTTCTCGAACGATTGCCGGGCATCGAACGGCTGGCGTTCATCGACGGCACGCCGTTTGCCGACGACACCACACTCGAATGGATTGCCCGGCATGCGGTCGTACGTGATCTGGAAGCCGGCGAGACGGTTGCGCCGCTGCCAGTTTCCGCGGATAGCGAGAGCGATGCAGCCGGCGACTGGCCGGAGATCGAAGCCCAGGCGCGTGAACTGGCTGCCCGCGAGGGCATCGAGACGGCTTTTGCCTGGCTCGAAGCGTTGCCCGGCATGAAAACCGATCGACATCGCTATTTGCAGCGGCTTGTGATGGCCAGGTTGGCCGATCATGCCGGCCGCCACGATGCTGCGCTCGCCCTGCTCGCCGAACTCGACGGAGCGTCCCGCTCGCTGCCGCTGATGCGCTGGGAGCCGGCGCTGACGTTCGAGGTCAAGCAACAACTGGTCAAGGCGCTGAAAGCGATGAGCAGCCGCAAGGACGCCGACAAGCCGGCGCTTTTCCACCGTATCAGCGAGCTGCAGGCGGAGCTCACGGTACTCGATCCCGCGCGCGCATTGACCCTTTCGTAACGGATTCCCATGGACAACTACGATCCCATCCTGCGCTACTACGAAGCGGAAATGCGTTACCTGCGCGAGTCCGGCAAGGAATTCGCGAAGGCGCATCCTGACCGCGCGCGCCTGCTCAATCTCGACCGCGTCGGCGATCGCGATCCGTACGTAGAACGTCTTTTCGAGGGCTTTGCCTTCCTGACGGGGCGGCTTCGACAAAAACTCGACGACGAATTGCCTGAACTGACCGAAGGGCTCGTCAGCCTGCTGTGGCCGCACTATCTTCGGATGATTCCGTCGCTGTCGATCGTCGAGTTGACGCCGTTCGCGGAGAAACTGCAGAAGACGGAAGTCGTACCAGCCGGCGTGCCGGTGCGGTCCGCACCGATCAACGTGCCGTCGCCGGGCGGCGCGGAAGGCGTGACGCCGCGGACGGTGCAATGTCTGTACCGGACGACGCAGGCCGTTGCGCTGCAGCCCGTGTCGATCACGCATGCCGGGCCGGCGGTGCGCCACGACGGTCGCTCGGTGATCCGTCTCGGCTTCTCGCTGCAAGGGTCGGCGCTGCGCAGCGAAACGAACCTGTCGCGGCTTCAGTTGCATCTGAATGCGGATCTGCCGACCGCATTCGCGATGCATCTTGCGTTGACGCGGCAGGTCGATGCGATTTATTGGCGTGTCCCGGAAGTCCGCGACGGCGAACCGGTGGCGCTCACGGGCGTGACGATCGAGCCGGCGGGTTTTTCGACGGAAGAACGGCTGTGGCCCAAGGCCGATGCGGCGTTCTCCGGATATCAGCTGCTGCTCGAATACTTCACGTTCCGTGAGAAATTCCTGTTCGTCGATCTATGCGGACTGGATATCTCGACACTGCCCGAGAAATCGACTCGCTTCGAGCTGGAGATCCTCCTGAAGGGCGCGTATCCGTCGGACCAGCGTTTCAACGCGGAGAACGTGCGGTTGTTCTGTTCGCCGGTCATCAACCTGTTCGAACTGGATGCCGAGCCGATCGAGATCGACCATCACGAAACCGAATATCGCGTGGTGCCGGCCGGCCATCAGGGCGAGCACGTCGAAACGTATTCGGTCGACGCGATCGCGACGTTCGATCACGATACGGCCGAGCGATACGAATACGTGCCGTTCGCGACGTTCCGGCACCGCGGCGGCATGCTGCGGCACGAGGCACCGGAACGCTATTTCCACACGCGCGTGCGCTCGGGTGTATCGGGGCTGCACGAAATGTGGGTGATTATCGGCGGCCACGCGTGGGAAACGATGGACACGCTGCCCGAGGAAAGCCTGTCGCTGCGTGTGACGGGCACGAACGGGCTGCTGCCGCGCAAGGGGCTGCGCGAAGCGAGCCTCGACGAACTGGCGGCCAGCACGCCCAATGTCTCGGGCGTGCGCAATCTTGTATCGCCGACGTTACCGCTGTATCCGCCGACCGAAGATCGCTTCCAGTGGCGCGTGCTGTCGCATCTCGCGCCGAACTTCCTGTCGATGATGAACGCGGAGGTGCTGCGTGGCGCTTTGGCGCTGTACGACTGGACGAACGAGGAACTGAACCGGCGGCGGCTCGCCGGCATCCTGCATGTGTCGCAGGAAATGATCGAGGAGGTATCGGGAGGAGCGGTCGAACGCGGCGTGCTGATCGAGGTCACGCTCGATGCGCATGCGTTTTCCGGCGAAGGCGACGTGATGCTGTTCGGCGAGTTGTTGCACCGGTTCTTTGGTGCGTATGCCGAGATCAATCTGTTCACGACGCTGGCGATCGTCAGCCTGCCGTCGCGGTCGCGGACGGAGTGGCCGCGCAGCAAGGCTCAGAGGGCACCGCTATGAGTCTTTCGATCGATCGGATGAGTGCTGAAGCCGTTGAACCGAAAAGCCTGCCGGCGGTGGCCGTGAAGTTGTTCGAGCGTGCGCCGAAGATGACGTTCATGCAGTTCTGTCGTCTGCTGGAGGCATGTTCGCCCGAACGCCCCGGGTTCGGTACGCGCGATACGCCGGAGCATGAGCCGGTGCGATTCCGGCCGCGTCCGCGGTTGGGGTTTCCGGCGGGTGAGGTGGCCGCTGTCGAATTCGACGACGAGCACCTCGATGCGCCGCCGACCGTACGCACGACTTTCATGGGTCTTTATGGCGTCGATGCGGCCATGCCGTCGCACATGATCGACGAGATCGTGTTGCGGGAGGAGGGACATGAAGCGGTCGAGGCGTTTCTCGATCCGTTCAACCACCGGGCGGCGACGCTGCTGTATCGCGCATGGAAGAAATACCGCTATCCGGAGCGTTTTCGGGCCGGCGGTGTCGACGATTATTCGCAGAGCCTGTTGTGTCTGGCGGGATTTGGATGGGGCGACAAGCCTTCGCGGGCAGGCCTGCCGAACTCGCGGATGCTTGCGTTGCTGGGGCTGTTGATTCAGCGGACGCGCACGTCGGAAGGGCTGGCCGGCGTGGTGGCGCTGGCCGCGCCGGGGGCCGATGTTCGTGTCGACGAATTCTGGGCGGTGACGACGGGTACCGGGCGACCGAAGCCATTGACGTCGGTGAAGCCGGAAAAGGATGGGTTGTCGGACGGGAAACGCAGCGGGCTCGGTGGTGGTTACGTGCTCGGCAGGCGTCTCGCGTATCGCAGCCGGGCGGTGCGTTTGACGTTGCGGCCTGCCGATGCGCAGCAGGCCCAGGATCTGTTACCGGGCGCATGGTTGCATCGGGAGGTGATGGCATTCATCCAGCTGTATGTCGGCATCAAGGCCGATGTGCATTTGCGGATGAAAGTGTCGTCACGATTCGTGCCGAAGCCGGCTGTCGGGAGCGAGCGTGCCAGCCCGGCACCGCGTCTCGGCTGGACGACGGTGTTGCCGTCAGTCGATGAACGACTGATCGACATCGCCTTGGGTGTCTATGAGGCGTTGCCCGCGCCGCGACCCAATCCGCACCTCGTGCCGCGCACGATCTGATTCCGGAGTGTTTATGTTCTATCGAATGGGTGCGGCCACTGCCGCTGCCGTGTTGCTGCTGTCAGGTTGCGGTGCGTGGCAATCCGTGTCGGATGCATCGTCGAATGCGTATCGTGCGGTGTTTTTCAAGCAGGTGAAGGTGCTTGATGTCGATCTGACTGCGCGTGCCGCATTGAATCCGGACGACGTAGGACGGCCCACGTCGGTTGCCGTGCGCGTCTATCAACTGAAGGATCGCAAGGCGTTCGATGCAGCGTCGTATGACGATCTGTTGAAGAACGATCGGACTGTGCTGGCTCAGGATCTGCAAGCGGATATGTCGGCTGTTGTGAACCCCGGCGCCTCGTCGAGCTTGTCTCAACCGATGCAACGCGAGACGGAGTATGTGGCGATCCTTGCGTTGTACCGCGTCCCCGGAGCAGCGGCAGACTGGAAGCGGGTCATCGAGAAAAAGAAGCTTGATTCGGATAAGCCTCTACGTCTCGGCTTGACGTCGAATGGATTGCAAATGGCGGAGGATAGGCCGAAGTGAACGTCATGCGACCCATTCGGAGTGGGAATAAGCCATTCACGCAAACCAAACAACTCGGGCTGGCAGTTTTGCTTGGCGTTGTCGTGTCCGTTCACGCGGTGGCTCGAGATGTGCCGTCTCCATCCATTGCGCCGCTCGCTGGAAAGCCGGACGGTTTCGTTCCCAAAGGCTGGAAGCTGGAATTTCAGACGAAGGGTGACCTGAACGGTGATGGCCGCGACGATCTTGTGCTGATCTTGCGTGATAATGATCCTGCGAACGTGATATCGCATGACGGCATGTGCGAGAACCCGTTCGACGCGAATCCGCGCATTCTGGTCGTTGCCTTTGCGCAGCCAGACGGCCGGTACGCTGTCGCGTTGCGAAACGATACGCTCATACCGGCCCGGGAATCCCCCTGTCTCGCGGATGCTCTGGAAGATGAGGGCGTGATTATCGACCGGGGCGCGTTGCGGGTCACGCTGCGTCGCTTTGCCAGTGCAGGCAGTTGGGAAATGGGATCCACCACCTATACATTCCGATGGCAAGACCGGAATTTCATGCTGATCGGCTATGACAAATTCTCGACGATGCGCAATACGGGCGTCGTACGAAACCTCAGTGTGAACTACTCGACAGGCAAGGCCAAGATATCGATCGGAGATGTGTCCGACGACCGCGAGCGTACACGATGGGTAAAGCTGCCTACGCAGCGTCGCTGGACGCTGGACCAGATTGGCGACGGCTTCGAGTTTTCCCGGTCGCTACCGAGCATCGAATAGTCGTCGATGCCGGCGTGCATGGCGTCACCACGACGCCATGTTCTGCGACCCATGCGCCGGACAACCGGCGGCATGGGCCGCACCGGCATCACCGATCGTCTTCCCGCACCGAAGAAGGATGCCGGCACAGCGCCCGCACTTCCATCTCCATATACGGAAACAACGGCAGCTGGCTCAGCAGGTCATGCAGTTGCTGCACGCTTTCGACGTCGAAGATGCTGACGTTCGCATACTGCCCGGCGATCCGCCACAGATGCCGCCAGGTTCCTTCGTTCATCAGCCGCTGGCACATCGCCTTTTCTTCGGCCTTCAGCGTGGCCGCCTTGACCGGATCCATGTCCGTCGGCAGACGGACGGTCATTTCCACATGAAACAGCATCCTGCACTCCTTGCGTTATCGGTTCGTCGAATCGGCAGGCCGCTCACGCCTGCGCGCGGGCCCGCTCGACTTCGCTGCCCGGCACGTCCTGCTTTTCCTTGAGCAGCGAGAAATCGAAGTCGATCAGCGCGAACTGCCCGTCGACGCCATACGGCTTGCCTTCCGCGCCTTCGGCCTGCTTCACCGGCGGGATCAACCCGTCGCGCGTCGCGAACGCGAAGTCGTCCCACAGGTGCGGATCGCCATCGATGTTGATCTGCGTCGTCAGCTTACGATAACCGTCCGCCGAAACGAAGAAGTGAATGTGCGCCGGGCGATGGCCGTGGCGGCCGAGCTGGTCGAGCAGTTGCTCGGTCTTGCTGCCCGGCGGCACGCTGTAGCCCACCGGCAGCACGCTGCGGAAGCTGTAGCGGCCTTCGGCATCGGTACGGATCGAGCGGCGCAGGTTGAACGCAGGCTGCGACTGATCGAAGTACGAGTAGTTGCCGAGATGGTTCGCGTGCCACACCTCGACCAGCGCGTTCGCGATCGGCGCGCCGTCCTGGCCCAGCACCTGGCCGCGCATGATGAGCGTCTGGCCGGGATCGGTGCCGTCGTCGAGACGCGCATGGCCGACCGATTCCGGCGCGCCGGCGACATACAGCGGCCCTTCGATCGTGCGCGGCGTGCCGCCCTGGATGCCGGCCTTTTCCTCGGCTTCGTCCATGCGCACGTCGAGGAAGCGCTCGAGGCCGAGGCCCGCGGCGATCAGCCCGAATTCGCGGCCGGCTTCGTTCAGGTAGTTCAGCGCCGTCCAGAATTCGCTCGGCTGCACGTCGAAGTCCTCGATCGTGTAGCAGATGTCCTTCACGATCCGGTTGACGATCGCGCGCACGCGCGGGTTGCCCGGCTTCTCGGCGGCGTCGTCGAAGGTCTTCAGCAGTGCGTCGATGGCTTGCTTGTTCATCTGTGTCTCCGGTTTCGGTTGTCGTGTGGGGTCAGCGGGCGTCGCGTCGCATCCGTTCGATGCGGGCCCAGTCGAAGGTGATGCCGAGGCCGGGCGCGGCCGGCAGGTGCAGCTTGAAATCCGCGTAGCGCAGCGGCTCGACGAGGATTTCCTCGGTGAGCAGCAGCGGGCCGAACAGTTCGGTGCCCCATTTCAGCGAGTCGAACGTGCTGAACAATTGCGCGGACGCCATCGTGCCGGCCGCGCCCTCGAGCATCGTGCCGCCGTACAGTTCGATGCCTGCCGCCGCCGCGATCGACGCGACGCTCGCCGCACCCTGCAGGCCGCCCGACTGCGCGATCTTCACCGCGAACACGTCGGCCGCGCGATCCTGTGCGAGCGCGAATGCATCGACGGGGCCGTGCAGCGCCTCGTCGGCCATGATCGGCACCTGCGCCAGTTGCGTGAGGCGTTTCAGCCCCGCGCGGTTGGTCGCGGCAATCGGTTGCTCGACAAGGCTCACGCCGGCTTCGGCGAGTCGTGCGCCGGCCCAGATCGCGTCGGTTTCACTCCATGCCTGGTTCACGTCGACGCGCACGTCGCCGCGTTCGCCGAGCGCGCGCTTGATCGCGATCACGTGGGCCACGTCGTCGGCCACGGCATTCGAGCCGATCTTCAGCTTGAACGCGCGGTGGCGGCGCGCGTCGAGCATCGCTTCGGCTTCCGCGATGTCGCGCTGCGTATCGCCGCTCGCAAGCGTCCATGCGACATCGACCGCATCGGTCCGGCGTCCGCCGAACAGTTCGGACAGCGGCACACCGAGGCGGCGCGCCTGCGCGTCGAACAGCGCGGTCTCGAGCGCGCACTTCGCGAAGCGGTTGCCCTGGAACAGCTTGCGGGCGCGCGCCAGCGCGGCGCCCGGGCGGGTCGCGTCCATGCCCTGCAGCAGCGGCGCGAAGTAGGTGTCGATGTTGACCTTGATGCTTTCGGGGCTCTCCTCGCCGTACGCGAGACCGCCGATGGTCGTCGCCTCGCCGACGCCTTCGATACCGTCCGTGCATCGAACACGCACCAGTACGAGGGTCTGGCAATTCATCGTGGCGACCGACAATTTGTGGGGCCGGATCGTTGGCACGTCGACGAGCAGCGTCTCGATGCGTTCGATGGTGGCGGCAGTTGCTATCATGCGATTCCTCCTGTTGGTGCACATGGTAGGAATTCCCGCCCCGCGTCGTCCAACACTCTTTCCGACTACTTCCATACCTTTGAGGCATGAAATGGAATTGCGTCAGCTCCGCTACTTCATCGCCGTCGCCGAGGAAATGAACATCACGCGGGCGGCCGAGCGGTTGCACATGACGCAGCCGCCGCTCAGCCGCCAGCTCCAGGCGATCGAGGACGAGATCGGGCTGCCGCTGTTCGAGCGCGGTGCGCGGCCGCTGAAACTGACCGATGCGGGGCGCGTGTTCTACGCGCAGGCGAAGCGCCTCGTCGACCAGGCCGACGAGCTCGGCCCGCTGACACGGCGGCTCGCGCAGCTGTCGGAGCGGATCGTGATCGGCTTCGTGCCGTCGACGCTGTACGGCGCGCTGCCGGACGTGATCCGCGCGTTTCGCGAGGCGCAGCCGGACGTCGAGTTGTCGCTGATCGAAATGTTCACGCTCGAACAGCTCGGCGCGTTGAAGGGCGGGCGGATCGACGTGGGCTTCGGCCGGCTGCGCTTCGACGACGACCAGCTGGTGCGCGAGGCGCTGATCGAGGAAAAGCTGATCGCGGCGCTGCCGGTCGGGCATCCGCTTGCCGATCCGGCCCGGCCGCTGACGCTCGCCGATATCGCGAACGAGACGCTGATCGTCTATCCGAGCACGCCGCGGCCGAGCTTCGCCGATCAGCAACTGTCGGCGTTGCGCGACGGCGCGCTGGTGCCGGCGGCCGTTCACGAGGTGCGCGAGCTGCAGACGGCGCTCGGGCTCGTGGCCGCGCAGGTCGGCGTGTCGCTGGTGCCGGAGAGCGTGGAAGGGGTGCGCGTGAAGGGCGTGGTCTACCGGCGGTTGCCGGAGCCGGCCGCGACGTCGCCGATCATCATGAGCCGCCGGCTGCACGGCGAAAGCGCGGCGACGGCCGCGTTTTGTGCGATTGCGCGGGAAATGATCGTGCCGGTGGCGTGACGAGCGTTATTCACTTCATTAAATCGCAACTAACGGTCTGTTTCGGCGGACGCGCCCAAATGCGGGGAGGGCATCGCGGCCTCATGCCCTGTCGAGTGAGCGCTTTCCCGGTTACGCAAGCCACCGGCCGTGCGAGCATGCACGACGACGCTACCGCTTCCCGTCGAGCGTTTCCGACGGCGATTCCCCGAACTTCTCCCGATACGCGATCGCGAACCGCCCGAGGTGGGTAAATCCGCAATCGAGCGCGACATCGGCGATCCGCCGCTCGGACGCCGCGCCGCGCAGCAGCTCGCGCGCATGGTCGAGCCGTGTCGCGCGCAGGTATTGCATCGGGCTCATCCCGCGGAACTGCAGGAACGCGTCGCGCAGGGTTCGTTCAGGCACGTTGGCGGCCTGGACGATATCGGCGAGCTGCAGCGGCTGTGCGTAGTGCGCGTTCACGAACTCCTGCGCGCGCCGCACGAAGCCCGGCGCCGGGTCGCGGTGCGACGCCTGCAGCACGGACGGCGGGTGGCCTTCGATCAGCAGGTCGATCAGCAGGTGCTCGAGCTGGGACGCGACGCGCGGGTTCGCGTTCGCGCGTTCGAGCAGCTCGGGCGAGCGCGCGACGAGCATCAGTTGCTGGCGCCACGCGGCAAGCGCGGCGTCGCTGACGTGCAGTACGGGATCGAGCGTCGCGCGCGGGTCGCCGGTTAGCGAGCCGACGGTCGCCGCGTCGATGCGCAGCACGAACTGCTCGCAATCGGCCGACAGCACCGCGTCGAAGCGTTCGCCGGGCGCACACAGCACGCCGGTCTGGCCGTCGACGCCGAGCTGCCGCCCCATCGCGCGCACCTCGGCCTGGCCGGACAGGCAGAACATCAGCAGGTAGTAGCCGTCGACCGCATCGACCTGCACGCGCATCGCGTCGCCGAACGCGATCGTGCCGATCCCGAGCCCGCCCAGCCTGACGAAATCCATGTGCGACGCGCCGCGCGTGCGGCCGTTCGGCAGCAGCGCATGCGGCTGCATCACGCGCGAGATGCGCTCGCGCGTCTCGTCGAGATCGCGGGATTCGAACAGCCGGTGCGCGCGCAGCGCGAGCGGCTCGAACGACGTTGGGGACATGGGCATCAGCCTTGGTGTGGACGGCGAACGCTTCGATCCGATCAATGGGTCGGGATCGTGCGCCGGGTCGTGTGTGTCGTCATGCTAGCGCAGAAATCCGCCGAAAGTGGATATTGCACCGCCGCAATCGCACTTTCCGGATAGACGGCGAATATTAGCTTTTCAAAAATCGGCTCCATGCAATCAACGCAACGGATCGACAAGGAGTCCGACATGGAGCAGACAGAATCGCCCGTCGTTTTCGCCACGCGCGACGACGCGTCCGACGTGACCTTTCCGCACGACGACGGCTCGCGCGTGCCGTACAAGGTGTTCAGCTCGCGTGCGGTCTACGATCGCGAGCAGGAACGCATTTTCCGCGGCCCGACGTGGAACTTCGTCGCGCTGGAAGCGGAAATCCCGAACGCCGGCGACTTCAAGAGCACGTTCGTCGGCGATACGCCGGTGGTCGTCACGCGCACCGAGGACGGCACGCTTTCCGCGTGGGTGAACCGCTGCGCGCACCGCGGCGCGCAGGTATGCCGCAAGTCGCGCGGCAACGCGAGCTCGCACACGTGCGTCTATCACCAGTGGAGCTTCGACAACTCGGGCAACCTGCTCGGCGTGCCGTTCCGGCGCGGCCAGAAGGGGATGTCCGGGATGCCGGCCGACTTCGATCCGAAGCAGCACGGGCTGCGCAAGCTGCGCGTCGACAGCTATCGCGGCCTCGTGTTCGCGACCTTCAGCGACGACGTGATGCCGCTGCCCGACTATCTCGGCGAGCAGATGCGGCCGTGGATCGACCGGATCTTCCACAAGCCGATCGAGTATCTCGGCTGCACGCGCCAGTATTCGAAGTCGAACTGGAAGCTGTACATGGAGAACGTGAAGGACCCGTATCACGCGAGCATGCTGCACCTGTTCCATACGACCTTCAACATCTTCCGCGTCGGGATGAAGGCGCGCTCGATTCCGGATGCGAACCACGGGCTGCACAGCATCATCACGGTGACGAAGACGGGCGACGACACGTCGGCCGCGTACAAGCAGCAGAACATCCGTTCGTTCGACGAAGGCTTTCATCTGGAAGACGAATCGATTCTCGACCTCGTTTCGGAATACGACGAGGACTGCACGAACCATATCCAGCCGATCTTCCCGCAGCTCGTGATCCAGCAGATCCACAACACGCTGGTCGCACGGCAGATCCTGCCGAAAGGCCCCGACAACTTCGAACTGATCTTCCACTTCTTCGGCTACGCGGACGATACGCCCGAGCTGCGTGCACTGCGCATCAAGCAGGCGAACCTCGTCGGGCCGGCCGGCTACATCTCGATGGAGGATACGGAGGCGACCGAGCTCGTGCAGCGCGGCACGGTGCGCGACGGCGACGCGACGTCGGTGATCGAAATGTCGCGCGGCAATCCGGACCAGCAGGACACGGTGATCACCGAAAGCCTGATCCGCAAGTTCTGGGTCGGCTACCAGAAGCTGATGGGCTATTGAGGCGGGAGCGAGCAATGATGGAAAACCTGACGGAAGACATGAAGACGTGGTTCGAGATTTACATGCTCCAGAACCGCTATATCGGGCACCTCGACAACAACCGGCTCGAAGCCTGGCCGACGATGTTCACCGAGGACTGCACGTACGAAATCGTGCCGAAGGAAAACGCCGACCTCGGGCTGCCGGTGGGGATCGTCCACTGCACGAACCAGCGGATGCTGCGCGACCGCGTGGTGTCGCTGCGGCACGCGAACATCTACGAAGAGCATACGTACCGGCACATGACGTCGGGCCTGACGATCGTCGCGGAACGCGACGGCGAGATCGACACGGAGAGCAACTACGTCGTCGTGCAGACGCGCAGCAACGGCGAGTCGAACGTGTACCAGGCCGGCAAGTACTACGACACGGTCGTGCGCACGCCGGACGGGCTGCGCTACAAGACCAAGCGGGTGATCTACGACACGTCGCGCGTGCAGACGCTGCTCGCCACCCCGATCTGATACGGAAGCAAGGAACAGACATGACCGAAGCAACACTGGCCGAGTGGCATCCGCTCGGCGCTTTCGACGAATTCTCCGAAGACGAACCGGCGGCGCGCGTCGCCGGCCAGAAGCCGATCGCGGTGTTCCGGATCGGCGACGAACTGTTCGCGATGCACGACCTCTGCTCGCACGGCCACGCGCGGCTGTCAGAAGGCTATGTGGAGGACGGCTGCGTCGAATGCCCGCTGCACCAGGGGCTGATCGACATCCGCACGGGTGCGCCGAAATGCGCGCCGATCACGGAGCCGGTGCGGACCTATCCGATCCGGATCGTCGACGGGCAGGTGGAAGTCAATGTCGGCTGATCCGTTCGTGATCGTCGGCGCCGGGCATGCCGCGCGGCGCACGGCCGAAGCGCTGCGCGAGCGCGACGCCGCGGCGCGCATCGTGATGATCGGCGCGGAGCGCGAGATGCCGTACGACCGGCCTGCACTGTCGAAGGATGCGCTGTTGACGGACGGCGGCGAGCAGCGCGCGTTCGTGCGTGACGCGGCGTGGTACGACGCGCAGGGCATCGAGCTGCGGCTCGGTACGCGCGTCGACGCGATCGAGCGCGATGCGCAGCGTGTGAGGCTCGACGACGGCGCGACACTCCCGTATGCGCGGCTCGTGCTCGCGACAGGCTCGCGGGTGCGCACGTTCGGCGGCGCGATCGACGAAGGCGTCACGCCGCATTACGTCCGCACGGTCGACGATGCGCGGGCGTTGCGCGCGCAGCTTGTGCCGGGTCGCCGCGTGGCGGTGCTCGGCGGCGGGTTCATCGGGCTCGAGGTCGCGGCGGCGGCGCGCCAGCTCGGCTGCGACGTGACGGTGATCGATCCGGCGCCGCGCCTGCTGCAGCGTGCGTTGCCGGAAGTGGTCGGTGCGTATGCGCATCGGTTGCACGATGCGCGCGGCGTGGTCTTCCAGATGGCGACATTGCCGCGCGCGATCCGTCGCGCGCCCGGCGGCGGCGCGATCGTCGAGACCGATCACGGCGACGTGCCGGCCGATCTCGTCGTGGTGGGCATCGGTGTGGTGCCGAATGTCGAGCTGGCGCAGGCGGCCGGGCTCGATGTCGACAACGGGATTCGCGTCGACGCGGGCTGCCGCACGGTCGATCCCGCGATCTTCGCGGCGGGCGAGGTGACGATGCACTTCAATCCGCTGCTCGGGCGCCACGTGCGGATCGAATCGTGGCAGGTCGCCGAAAACCAGCCGGCCATCGCGGCCGCGAACCTGCTCGGCGCCGACGAGGCCTATGCCGAATTGCCGTGGCTGTGGTCCGATCAGTACGACTGCAACCTGCAGATGCTCGGGCTGTTCGGCGGCGAGCGTACGATCGTCGTGCGCGGCGATCCGACGAACGGGCCGTTCACGGTGTTCGGGCTGGGGGATGACGGCAGGATCGTCGCGGTGGCCGCGGCGAACCTCGGGCGCGACATCGGCGCATCCCGCCGGTTGATGGCGGCGGGGGCGGTGCCGGACCCGGTGAAGCTTGCGGATCCGGCGGTGAACCTGAAGACGTTCATGTAGCAGGCGCACGGTCGTCCGGCCCGGCATGCGGTGACGATGCCGGCCGGCGCCGTGGGTGATCCGCCGGTACGATCCGGCGGTGTGCGTGTCGCTCGGCACGCGTCGCAATGTTTGTCGGCAGCTCGGCATCCGGTGCATATTAGCGGCATCGTTCGCCCGACCCGTTGCCCATGACGCCAGACAAAGCCCTCGAACTGAAACGCAGCAAGCGCCGCGCGCTGTGGCTGCTGCTGGCCGCCGTCGCGGTGTTCGTCACGACGATCCTGCTGCCGCGCGGCCCGTGGGTCGACGGCATCAAGGCCGTGGCCGAAGCCGCGATGGTCGGCGCGCTCGCCGACTGGTTCGCGGTCGTCGCGCTGTTTCGCCGCGTGCCGATCCCGTTCGTGTCGCGCCACACCGAGATCATTCCGAAGAACAAGGACAAGATCGCCGACAACCTCGCGGTGTTCGTGCGCGAGAAGTTCCTCGGCCCGGATGCGCTCGCCGCGCAGATCCGCCAGCACGATCCCGCGCAGAAACTCGGCGCGTGGCTCGGCGAGCCGGCGAACACCGACGCGCTAGGCGGCTACGTGACGAAGCTGATGAGTTTCGCGCTCGACATGACCGACGACGCACGGATCCAGACGTTCGTGCATGACGCGTTTCGCGCGATGATCGACCGGATCGACCTGTCGCAATCGGCCGGCGCGATCCTCGATACGCTGACGAAGGACGGCCGCCACCAGGCGCTGCTCGACGATGCGATCGAACAGGTGGTGGACGTGCTCGACAAGGAGGAGAACCGCGAGGTGATCGCGGGCTTCATCGTCGAATGGCTGAAGACGCAGTACCCGAAGGTCGAGAAGATCATGCCGACGCAGTGGTTCGGCGAGAACGGCGCGCGGATGCTCGCCAGCGCGGTGAGCCGTGTGCTGGAAGGCGTGGCGGCCGACCCCGAGCACGAACTGCGGCAACGCTTCGACCGGACGGTCGTGCGGCTGACCGAGCGGTTGAAGCACGACCCCGCGTTCATCGAGAAGGGCGACGAGATCAAGCGCTATATCCGCGACGGCGCCGCATTCAACGACTATGCGCGCGACCTGTGGGATCAGTTGCGCGCGTGGCTGAAGGCCGATCTCGCGCGCCCCGATTCGGCGCTGCACCGGCAGGCCGCGATGCTCGGCGGCTGGCTCGGTGCGCGGCTCGCGGAGAGCCCGGCATTGCGTGCGTCGCTGAACGAGCACGTCGAGAAGGCCGTGCACGAGATGGCGCCGGATTTCGCGGATTTCCTGATGCGCCACATCCGCGACACGGTGCGCAACTGGGACGCGCGCGAGATGTCGCGGCAGATCGAGTTGAACATCGGCAAGGATCTGCAATACATCCGCATCAACGGCACGCTGGTCGGCGGGCTGATCGGGCTCGGGTTGTATCTGGTGTCGCTGGTGCCGCGCTGGGCAGCCGGCTGGCTGCACTGACACGGCCGCGCGTATCGCGCGGCGGGCACGACGGGCCGGGCCCGCGCATCATGCGTGCGCTTTCGAGCCGTGCAGTTGCAGGCCGAGCGCCTTGATGACCTTCAGGATCGTGCCGAAGCTGGGGTTGCCGTCGTGCGACAGCGCCTTGTACAGCCCTTCGCGCGACAGGCCCGCATCGCGCGCGACCTGCGACATGCCGCGTGCACGCGCGATCACGCCGAGCGCATGCGCGATGAAGGCCGGATCGTCGCCGGCTTCCTGCAGGCACGCTTCGAAGTAGTCGGCCATGTCGTCTTCGGTTTTCAGATGATCGGCCGAATCCCACGGCCGGGTGCTGATCTTGTCCATCGGTTACTCCATGTCGAGATGCGCGAGCATCGCGTGCGCGGCGCGGATGTCGGCCTGTTGCGACGATTTATCGCCGCCGCAGAGCAGGATGACCCAGATCGTTCCGCGCCGGACGTAGTAGACGCGATAGCCCGGGCCGTGGTCGATCCGCATCTCGACGACCGGCGAGCCGGCGGACTTCCAGTCGCCCGGATTGCCCATCGAGAGGCGGTCGATGCGTGCCTGGATGCGGCGCTTCGCGACGCGATCCTGCAGGCCGGCAAACCAGGTGTCGAAGACGCCGGTGGTCCGGATGCTGAACGTAGGCGCACTGTAGGGCATGGATTGCAGTATGTCAACCATGGTTCACATGTTGGATGAGTTGAATGTCGATGCCGCTACGGTAGGGCCGCGCGCTTCGCTTGTGTGCCGAATGGCCGTTCGGCCGAAGTCGGGATCTTCCGAATCCGTCTACAATCAAAAACGTCTTTGCCGCCTGTGCGTGTTTGCCGCGCGCGGGCGGGTCCGTTTGTCCTCCGGTATCCGGAGGCGCCGCCGTGCATTGCGGGTTGCGTGGCGGGCAGTGCCGTGGTTCGTGTCCAGTAGGTAAAGCGTCCGCGTGCCGTAGGCCGGCGCGCGTTCTGAACGCTGCGTGTCCGTAGGCCGGGCAGGCGGCATCAACCGAGAGTCCCCCATGAAAGCATCGGATCTGTTCGTGAAGGCGCTGGAAGCCGAAGGCGTCGAGTACGTGTTCGGCATTCCCGGCGAGGAAAACCTCGATCTGCTCGAATCGCTGCGGCGATCGAAGATCAAGCTCGTGCTGACCCGGCACGAGCAGGCGGCCGGGTTCATGGCCGCCACCTACGGCCGCCTGACGGGCCGCACCGGCGTGTGTATCGCCACGCTCGGGCCCGGTGCGACGAACTTCGTGACGGCCGCCGCGTATGCGCAGCTCGGCGGCATGCCGATGCTGATGATCACCGGGCAGAAGCCGATCAAGTCCAGCAAGCAGGGCCACTTCCAGATCGTCGACGTGGTCGACATGATGCAGCCGCTCACGAAGTTCACGCGGCAGATCGTGTCGATCGGCAACATCCCGTCGGCCATACGCGAGGCGTTCCGCCGCGCGGAGGAGGAGCGCCCGGGCGCCGCGCACCTCGAGCTGCCGGAAGACATCGCGCACGAGGAGGGCGACGGCAAGCCGATTCCGCGCAGCTACAGCCGGCGGCCGGTGGCCGAGGAGAAGGCGGTCGCGCACGCGGTCGACGCGATCCAGGCCGCGCGCCATCCGCTCCTGATGATCGGCGCGGGCGGCAACCGCAAGACCACCTGCAAGATGCTGCTCGAATTCGTCGACAAGACGGGCATCCCGTTCTTCACGACGCAGATGGGCAAGGGCGTGATCGACGAGACGCACCCGCTGTGGCTCGGTAACGCGACGCTGTCCGACGGCGATTTCGTGCACCGTGCGATCGAGCATGCTGACTGCATCATCAACGTCGGCCACGACGTGATCGAGAAGCCGCCGTTCTTCATGCGTACCGACGACAAGACCGTGATCCACGTGAACTTCCTCGGCGCGCAGGTGGATCCCGTCTATTTCCCGCAGATCGAGGTAGTGGGCGACATCGCGAACGCGGTGTGGCAGATGAAGGAGGCGCTCGCACCGCAGCCGCACTGGGATTTCGCGCGCTTCGCGATGATCAAGGAGCATTTCGACGCCCATCTGGAGAAGGGCCAGCACGATCCGCGCTTCCCGATGTACCCGGTGCGGATCGTCAACGATCTGTACAACGCGATGCCGGTCGACGGCATCGTCTGTCTCGACAACGGGATGTACAAGATCTGGTTCGCGCGCTACTGGCGCGCGCACGAGCCGAATTCGCTGCTGCTCGACAACGCGCTCGCGTCGATGGGTGCGGGCCTGCCGTCGGCGATCGCGACGAAGATCGTGCATCCGCAGCGCAAGGTGATCGCCGTGTGCGGCGACGGCGGTTTCATGATGAATTCGCAGGAACTCGAAACGGCCGTGCGGCTGAAGCTCGACCTCGTCGTGATGATCCTGCGCGACGACGCGTTCGGGATGATCCGCTGGAAGCAGGAGAACATGAATTTCCCCGATTTCGCGATGACGCTGCAGAACCCAGATTTCGTCGCATATGCGCAAAGCTACGGTGCGCACGGGCATCGCGTCGAATCGGCCGACGATCTCGAGCCGCTGCTGCGCGAGTGTTTCTCGTCGCCGGGCGTGCACGTGATCGACGTGCCGATCGATTACTCGGACAACGAGCGCGTGCTGAACCGCGAGATCAAGCGCCTGTCGGCGCAACTCTGAATGTCCCGTTCACAGGAAGGAGTCGTTCCATGTTGAAGGAAACCTATCCGTACTACCTCGCCAACGAAGCCGTCTACGCGAACACCGATCTGGACGTGACGGACAAGTTCAGCGGCAAGGTCGCGACACGCGTCGCGCTGGCCGACGCGAAGGCCATCGACGCGGCGATCGGCGCGGCGGTCGATGCCGCGAAGCCGATGCGCGAGCTGCCGGCCTACAAGCGGCAGGCCGTGCTCGACCATTGCGTCGCGCGCTTTCGCGAGCGCTTCGACGAGCTCGCCGAGGCGCTGTGCATCGAGGCCGGCAAGCCGATCAACGATTCGAAGGGCGAAGTGACGCGGCTGATCGACACGTTCCGCGTGGCGTCCGAGGAATCGGTACGCATCGACGGCGAAATCATCAACCTCGAGATCTCCGCGCGCGCGCAGGGCTATACGGGCTACACGAAGCGCGTGCCGATCGGCCCGTGTTCGTTCATCTCGCCGTTCAACTTCCCGCTGAATCTCGCCGCGCACAAGGTCGCGCCCGCGCTCGCGGCCGGCTGCCCGTTCGTGCTGAAGCCGGCGAGCCGCACGCCGATCGGCGCGCTGATCATCGGCGAGGTGCTCGCGGAAACCGATTTGCCGAAGGGCGCGTTCTCGGTGCTGCCCGCGCATCGCGACGGCGCCGACCTGTTCACGACTGACGAGCGCTTCAAGCTGCTGTCGTTCACGGGTTCGCCGGCCGTCGGATGGGCGCTGAAGGAGAAGGCCGGCAAGAAGAAAGTCGTGCTGGAGCTCGGTGGCAACGCGGCCGCGATCGTCGATGCGGATCAGCGCGAGCAGCTCGACTACGTGGTCGAGCGGCTCGCGTTCGGCGCGTATTACCAGTCGGGCCAGAGCTGCATCGGCGTGCAGCGGATCCTCGTGCATGCCGACCTGTACGACGCACTGCGCGAGAAGCTGATCGCGAAGACGCGTTCGCTGAAGATGGGCGACCCGAAGGATCCGTCGACGTTCGTCGGCCCGATGATCTCCGAATCCGAATCGCGCCGGTTGTCGGGCTGGATGGATGCGGCCGTCGCGGCGGGCGCGAAGATCGTCGCGGGCGGCAAGGTCGATGGCGCGATGTTCGAGGCGACGCTGCTGGAAAACGTCGGGCACGAGCAGGACCTGTACCGGAAGGAGGCATTCGGCCCCGTCGCGATCCTCGAGAAATTCGACCGGTTCGACGATGCGCTCGCACGCGTGAACGACAGCGACTTCGGGCTGCAGGCCGGCGTGTTCACCGATTCGCTCGCGCATGCGCAGCGCGCGTGGGAGGAACTGGAGGTCGGCGGCGTCGTGATCAACGACGTGCCGTCGTTCCGCGTCGACAACATGCCGTACGGCGGCGTGAAGGATTCGGGCCTCGGCCGCGAAGGGATCCGCTACGCGATCGAGGACATGACCGAGCCGCGGCTGATGGTCGTGCGGCGCCGGTAACGCGCGGGCAGGCAGCGCGGTGCCGCGACGGCACGCGGGCGGGCGATCGGGCCGGCCCGCGTGCCGTTTTTCATGGCGCTGCATGCGTCGCGCCGGCATCGGGCCTGCACCGTACCCGCAGCGTGTGCAGCGCTGCCCGAACAGGCTCGACTGCGGACGTCGCCTCATGATGTAATCGCGCGAAACTGCCGACCGGGGTACGACGCCGGAAAGCGCGAATTCATTCTTCACGAGGTCGATTCATGTCCCCCGTCTCGGCATTCAAGCTGGTTTTGTTGTCATTTCTCGCGATCGTCGCGCTCGAATGCATTGCCAAGCGGCTGCGGTTGCCGCCCGCGGCCGCGCTGCTGATCGGCGGGATCGGCATCGCGTTCATTCCCGGCCTGCCGCCGATCAATCTCGATCCGGAACTGGTGTTGCTGGTGTTCCTGCCGCCGCTGCTGATGGACGGCGCGTACTTCTCGGTGTGGGAGGAGTTCAAGCGCAACGTCGGCGGCATCCTGCTGCTCGCGATCGGCGCGGTCGTGTTCACGACGTTCGCGGTCGGCTTCGCCGTGCACTGGGTGGCGCCGTCGCTGCCGTGGGCCGCGTGCTTCGCACTCGGCGCGATCGTGTCGCCGCCCGACGCCGTTGCGGCGAAGGCCGTGCTCGAACGCGTCGCGCTGCCGCGCCGGCTGATGGTGCTGCTCGAAGGCGAAAGCCTGCTGAACGATGCGGCCGGCCTCGTGCTGTTCCGCTTCGCGGTCGTCGCGGCGCTGTCGGGCACCTTCAGCCTCGGCCACGCGATCGTGGGTTTCGCGGAGCTCGGGCTTGGCGGCGTGGTGGTCGGCTTCGTGGTCGGCAAGCTCGTCGTGTGGTTCCTGAAGCTGCTCGACGACGACTATCTCGTGATCACCGTCGCGGTGATCGCCGGCTGGATCGCGTACATCGCGGGGGAGATGGTCGAAGTGTCCGGCGTGATCGCCACCGTCACGGCCGGCATGATCGTCGGCTGGCATCAGCACGAGGTGTTCTCTGCGGCCGTGCGCACGCGCGGCACCGCGTTCTGGCAGGTCATCGTGTTCCTGCTCGAAGCGATGGTGTTCGTGCTGATCGGGCTGTCGCTGCGCGGCGCGATCCACCGGCTCGGCGGTTTCGAGCAGGTGCTCGCCACGATGGTGCCGCCGATGCTCGCGGTGCTGGCGGCGGTGATCGTGTCGCGCTTCGTGTGGATCTACGCGGTCGAGGCGCTGAAATGGCCGGTACGCGGGATCGCGCGGCGCGGCGAAGCGCCCGACTGGAAGGCCGCGACGATCATGAGCTGGGCCGGGATGCGCGGCGTCGTCACGCTGGCGATCGCGTTGTCGCTGCCCGAGGCGATGCCCGGCCGCGACGTGATCCTGGTCGCGTCGTTTGCGGTGATCCTCGTCACCGTGCTGCTGCAGGGCACGACGATCGGGCCGCTGATCCGGCTGCTGCGCCTGCCGCAGCGTGAAGACCGCGCGGCGCACCACCTGACCGAGCCGCAGACGTGGGCGTACGTCGAGGCCGCCCAGCTCGCGGCGATCCAGCCGCTCGTGCGCGACGAGAACGGGGTCGTGATCCATCCGCGCCTGCTCGAGCAGTACACGTACCGCGCGGAGTTGACGGAGCGGACGAAGAACGAGCCGACGTATCCGGCTGAAGTGCGTGCCGCGCACTACGACGTCGTGCTGGCCGCGATCCGGGCCGGGCGCGCGGAACTGTTGCGCCTGCACCGTTCGGGGCGCATCCATGACGAGATGCTGCACGCGCTCGAACGCGACCTCGACCTGCAGGAAGTGTCCGCGCAGCACGCGCGCGGGTAGGGCCGTACACCTCCGTCACCTCGCCATCGAGCGGCCGGCGCCAGCCGGCCCGAAGCGCGCCCGGGCCGATCGTTGCCCGGCGCGCTTTTTTTCGCGCGCCCACCGATTCGGCGGATTTTCATCCGGCCCTCAAATGCGACGACGGGCAGCCTTGCAGCGCATGCAAACCTTATCGCACCGGTCTCGCAAACGTTATCGTCTTTCGAATCCGGAAATGATCCGATTTAACTGTTTCCGTCTGTTTCTGCATATTTGGCAAAACTAAACCGGATTGAGATAGATGCTGTGTTCTAATTTCATTTAGAATCAGCCGGTTATGTTTATTGAGAGAAAGGATGCGGAGGTAATACGGCCGCCAGCGGGGAGAAAATCGGCGTCCGAAACCCTGCAAGGCGGTGCCGACAGGCCAATTCGGCGGAATCAGGCGGGGTTTTCAACCGCTGAAATAGGATAGCGTCCAAGTCTGATAAACAACTCCTATGAAAGAATCGATTGGAGAATCGGCGTTTGAAACTGTATTTATGAAAGAATCGAGCGGTGATAATGCCTCGGATTGTCTTGAATCGGGGTTATCGGTCCTTCTCGTCGACGATCAACCGTTCGTCGGCGAAGTAATCCGCCGCGCGCTGCGCAGCGAACATGACATCGACCTGCACGTGTGCACCGACGCGCACCGGGCGATGGCGGTCGCGCGCGACGTGAAGCCGACCGTCATCCTGCAGGATCTCGTGATGCCGGAGATCGACGGCCTCGATCTGGTTCGCGCGTGGCGTGCGGACGCCGGCACCGCTCGCGTGCCGATCATCGTGCTGTCCGCGAAGGAGGAGCCGATCGTCAAGCGCGAGGCGTTCATCGCCGGCGCGAACGACTATCTGGTGAAGCTCCCCGACGCGATGGAGCTGGCTGCCCGCATCCGCTATCACTCGAACTCCTACCTGATGTCCCGGCAGCGCGACGAGGCGCTCGATTTCCTGTCGCACGACATGCGTTCGCCGCAGACGTCGATCCTGGCGCTGCTCGAAGTCTACCGGAGCGAGCACGGCGAAATGCCGGCGATCATGGAGCGTATTGCCGGCCATGCGCGGCGCGCGCTCGCGCTGGCTGACGGCTTCATCCACCTGACCCGCGCGCAGTCCGAGCGCCGCGCGCACGAGGTCGTGAGTCTCAACGAGATCGTGCTCGACGCCGTCGACCAGCTGTGGGAGAAGGCGGCCGGGCTCGGCAGCCGGGTTGCCGCGCACGTGCCCGATACCGAATGCGTGACGATGGGCGACCGCATGATGCTGACGCGCGCGGTCGCGAACCTGATCGACAACGGACTGAAGTACGGCCCGGCGGGCACGGACGTGCACTGCACGCTGGGCAGCGAGGACGGCGCCTGGCTGATCGGTGTCGAGGACACCGGCGCGGGAATCGCGCCGGAGCAGCGCACGGCCGCGACCGAGTCGTTCGTGCAGCTCGAATCCGCGCACGGCGCGGCGCGCGGCGGCTTCGGCCTCGGGCTCGCGTTCGTCCGCGCGACGGCGGCGCGGCATCGCGGCCAGATCCTGATGCGCAATACGGCGCGCGGCTTCATGGTCGCGCTTCGGCTGCCGGCGCAAGCGGAGCGGTGATTTCGCGGCGCGGCCTGCCGGCGCCGCGCTGCGCGCAGACCCTGATGTGCTCGTGGCGCGCCGTCCGGCGCGCACGCGGGTGTGGTTTTTTTTAACGCTGATTTTATAAAGCCCATAACGAACATGGCCACCGTGACGCCCCGCGCGACCAATGAAAGCCTGCATCCGACGATCGGCGCTGCCCGGCTGACGCTCGGCAATCGCATCCTGCTCAGCTTCGGCGTGCTGTTCGTGCTGATGCTGGTGACAGCCGGCGTCTCCTACGAGCGACTGCGCGCGATCAACAGCGAAGCCGTCAGCATCGAGCGCGACTCGCTGCCCGGCGTCTACCTCGCGTCGTCGCTGCGCGCAGCGGTCAACGAAACGTTCGTCATGCTGCAGCAGGCGACGTTCGTCGAGACCGATCCCGATGCCGTGCAGCGCGATCTCGCGAAGATCTCGGATGCGACGAAGCAGGTCGAAGCGCTGTCGGTCGACTACCAGGCGTCGATCTTCCGCGACGACGACCGCGCGCGGTTTGCGACGTTTCGCGGCGCATACGATCGCTACCTGCCGCTGTTGACCGACGCGGTACAGAAGCACCGCGGCTCGCGCGACGAAGCGATCGCCGCCTACGCGAAGGTGTTGCCGGGGTGGGCCGAGGTCGTGCAGGACGCGAACATCATGGTCCAGGAGAATCGCAAGTTCGCGGACCAGTCCGCGAGGGTGATCCGCGAATCCGTGCAGGACACGGAAGTCGTGCTCGTCGGCGCGCTGACGATCATGCTGCTGTCCGCGCTCGGGCTCGGCTACCTGCTGTATCGTTCGGTCACGGTCCCGATGGCGCGGCTCGTCGAGGTGCACGACGTGATGCGCACCGGCAACCTCACGCGCCGCCTCGACCTGCGCCGCCGCGACGAATTCGGCACGCTCGAGACGGGCTTCAACCGGATGGCCGACGAGCTGACCGAGCTCGTCGCCCGTGCGCAGCAATCGTCGCTGCAGGTGACGACGTCGGTGGCCGAGATCGCGGCGACGTCGCGCGAGCAGCAGGCGACCGCGAACGAAACCGCGGCGACGACAACCGAGATCGGCGCGACCTCGCGCGAGATCTTCGCGACGTCGCGCGACCTGCTGCGCACGATGAACGAGGTGGCCGGCGTGGCCGAGCAGTCGGCGACGCTCGCGGGCGTGAGCCAGAGCGGGCTCACGCGGATGGGCGAGACGATGCGCAGCGTGATGGACGCGGCCGGTTCGGTGAACGCGAAGCTCGCGATCCTCAACGAGAAGGCGCTGAACATCAACCAGGTGGTCGCCACGATCACCAAGGTGGCCGACCAGACCAACCTGCTGTCGCTGAATGCGGCGATCGAGGCCGAGAAGGCCGGCGAATACGGCCGCGGCTTCGCGGTCGTCGCGACCGAGATCCGCCGCCTCGCCGACCAGACGGCGGTGGCGACCTACGACATCGAGCAGACGGTGAAGGAAATCCAGTCGGCGGTGTCGGCGGGCGTGATGGGGATGGACAAGTTCTCCGAGGAAGTGCGCCGCGGGATGCTCGACGTGCAGCAGGTCGGCGGGCAGTTGTCGCAGATCATCGCCGAGGTGCAGACGCTCGCGCCGCGCTTCCAGATGGTCAACGAAGGGATGCAGACGCAGGCGAACGGCGCCGAGCAGATCACGCAGGCGCTGTCGCAGCTGTCGGAGGCCGCGCAGCAGACGGCCGAGTCGCTGCGCCAGTCGTCGCAGGCGATCGACGACCTGACGCTCGTCGCGAACCAGTTGCGCACCAGCGTGTCGCGCTTCAAGGTCGACGCGTGACGCGCGCCGACCCGCAGAACGGCGCCCACGCGCTGTTCCTGATGTTCGAGCTCGACGGCGAACGCTATGCGCTCGACGCAGCCGGCATCGACGAGGTGCTGCCGCTCGCGGTCACGAAGGCAGTGCCCGGTGCACCCGAATGGATCGCCGGGCTGCTGATGCGCGGCGGTCAGCCGGTGCCGGTGATCGACGTGCCGATGCTGGCGCTCGGGCGCCGCGCGCATGCGCTGCGCTCGACGCGGCTCGTGATGGTCCGCTATCTCGCGGACGAAGCGTGCGGCGAGCGCACGATAGGGCTGATCGTCGAGCGCGCGACGCAGACGATGCGGATCGACCGCGCGGCGTTCCGGTCGAGCGGCATCTCGACCGCACGCACGCGCTGGCTCGGGCCCGTCGCGAATACGCCCGATGGCGTCGTGCAGCAGGTATCGGTGTCCGACCTGGTCGACGACGTCGCGCGCCTGTATCTGTTCGATGGCCTGCCGGGCCACGGGGGAGAGTCCGCATGAAAGAGTCCGAATCGCGATTTCGCGGCTGGCTGCTGCGCGAGACCGGCATCGACCCCGATTCGCTCGGCAACGATTTCCTGACCCGCGCGCTGACGGAACGCGTGCACGCGCTGCAGGCGGACGGCGAGCGCCTGCTGTCGGCGGCGCGGCCGCCCGTGACGCAGGACGCGCTCGACGCCTACTGGCAGCAGCTCAACGCGTCGGCCGACGAGCGGCGTGCGCTGATCGAGCTGTTCGTCGTGCCCGAAACCTGGTTCTTCCGCGACCGCGAGGCCTTCGCGACGCTCGCGCGGCTCGCGACGGAGCGGCTCGCCGCGCTGCCCGGCCGCGTGATCCGCGTGCTGAGCGCGCCGTGCTCGACGGGCGAGGAGCCGTATTCGGCGGCGATGGCGCTGCTCGACGCCGGGCTCGACCCGGCCAGCTTCACGATCGACGCGATCGACCTCAGCGCGCGCGCGATCGAGCAGGCGCGGCTCGGCTGCTACGGGCGCAATGCGTTCCGCGGCACCGCGACGGAGTTTCGCGCGCGGTACTTCACGCCGACCCGCGACGGCTGGCTGCTCGACGAGCGCGTGCGCGCATGCGTGCAGTTCAGTCAGGCGAACCTCGTGGAACCGGCCGTGGATACCGGCATTCGCTACGATTTCGTGTTCTGCCGCAACGTGCTGATCTACTTCGATCGCGACGCGCAGGATCGCGTGATCCGCTCGCTCGACGAGCGCCTGGCCGACGACGGCACGCTGTTCGTCGGGCCGGCCGAAACGGGCGTCGCGATGCGGCACGGGATGCGCTCGGCGCGCGTGCCGCTGGCGTTCGCGTTTCATCGCGAGGCCGCCGCCGCGGCGCCCGACGTATTCGCGGCCCGGCAGGCGGCACCGCTGGCGGCGGCAGCGCCGTACCGGCGCGCGGAGCGTTTCACGGTTGCACCGCTCGCGGCGACGCGCTCGGTGCTGGCGGTCGCGCCGCCGGCTCGGCTCGACGACACACGCCAGCCGTTCACGGCGCCGCCGCCGCCGGCCACGCGCGCGGCCGCGCTCGACGCACGGGCCGACCTGCCGGTGACGGCGGCCGAATCGGCCGAAGCGGCCGGGTCGCTCGCACCGGTGGCGGAGCGACCCGCGCCGACGCTGGAAGAGGCACAGGCGCTGGCGAATGCCGGCGCGTTCGACGAGGCCGAGCGCGTGCTCGCGCAGTTCTCGGCGCGCGTCGGGCCGCATGCCGATGCGTTCTACCTGAACGGGTTGATCGCGGATGCGCGCGGCCGCGCCGCGGAAGCCGGCGACTTCTACCGGAAGGCGCTGTACCTGCGGCCCACGCACCACGAAGCGCTGACCCATCTCGCGACGCTGCTCGACGTCGGCGGCGATCGTGCGGGCGCGCAATGGCTGCTCGAGCGCGCACGGCGCTCGGCCGGCTGACAAGACCATGGGTTGGGGACCGACACCGTGATGACCAGAGGATTCCATGAACCGCGCCGCCGCTGCCTTTGACGAGACGACGATCGACGTCGACGATTGCTGGAACCGGATCGGCACGCGCGGCGACCGCACGTGCGAGCGGCTGAACGACTGCCTGCGCTGCCTGAACTGTTCGGTGTATGCATATCACGCGGCGAAGCTGCTCGAGCGTCCGCTCGACGGCGCCGAGATGGCCGACACCACGCGCCGGATGAGCGCGCCCGGCGCGCCGCACCTGCACGACGCCGACGCCGACGCGCACCATGCGGCGCTGGCGTTCCGTGTAGCCGACGAATGGCTCGCGCTGCCGATCGGCGTGCTGCGCGAGATCGCCGGCACGCGCCCGATCCATTCGCTGCCGCATCGGCGCAATTCAGCCGTGCGCGGCGTGGTCAACATCCGTGGCACGCTGCGCATCGCGATCTCGATCGGCGCGCTGCTCGGCCTCGATGTCGGCAAGGGCGGCAAGGGCCGCAACGACGGTGACGACGACCGCTTCACGCGGCTGCTGGTGGCGGCGCACCAGGGCGAGCCGGTCGTGTTTCCGGTCGATGAAGTCGAGGGCGTGCTGCGCTTCGGCGCCTCCGACTGGGTGCCCGTGCCGGCGACGGTCGGGCGCGCGAGCGCCGGCCTGTCGCGCGGCGTGCTGTCGTGGCGCGGCAAGTCGGTGGGCCTGCTCGACGACGACCGCCTGTTCGACGCAGTCACACGGAGCATGCGATGAGCGGCGATGACGACCTGAGCCACCTGTCGCTGCTCGAGCTGTATCGCGAGGAGACGCGCACGCAGACCCAGGCGCTGTCCGAGCGGCTGCTCGCGCTCGAATCGGGTGAACCCGATTCCGTCGCGCTCGAAGCGTGCATGCGCGCCGCGCACTCGCTGAAAGGCGCCGCGCGCATCGTCGGCGTGCCGCTCGGCGTCGACATCGCGGGGCGGATGGAAGAGTGCTTCGTCGCCGCGCAGGCCGGCACGATCGCGCTGACAGCCACGCACGTCGACGTGCTGCTGGCGGGCGTCGATCTGCTGGTGCGCGTCGGCGATCCGCAAGGGCAGCCCGTCACGCAGACGGAGATCGACGTGTTCGCGGCGGCGCTGACCGGCGCAGACGGCGCGCAGACGATGCAGGCGGCGGCCGCGGTCCCGCCGCCGGTGCCGCCGTCGATCGTCCCGTATCGGGAGCACGACGGCGCCGCGAACGAACCCGTCGGGGCGAGCGCCGCGGTGCCGCCGCTTGCGGTATCGGGCGGGGTGCCCGATCCGGCCCAGGCCGGCCGCGTGGCCGGCGCCGGCGCAATGCGCCGCGTGCGTGCGGACACGCTGAATCGGCTGCTGAGCCTGTCCGGCGAATCGCTGGTCGAATCGCGCTGGCTCAAGCCGTTCGCCGAATCGATGCTGCGCGTGAAGCGCGCCCAGCGCGACGCGGCCCGGTCGCTCGATTTGATGTACGAACAATTCGCCGACGATCTCGACGCGGGCATGCTCGCGTCGATGAACGAAGTGCGGCACATGCTCAACGACCTGCAGCGTTCGCTCGCCGAGCGCATGGACGAATTCGACCGCTTCGAGCGGCGCAGCACGCATATCGCCGAGCAGCTGTACGACGAGGCGCTGCAGTGCCGGATGCGGCCGTTCGGCGACGCGACGCGTGCATACCCGCGCATCGTCCGCGATCTCGCGCGCTCGCTCGGCAAGCAGGTGCGCTTCTCGATCGTCGGCGAGGGCACGCAGGTCGACCGCGACATCCTCGACCTGCTCGACGCGCCGCTCGGCCACCTGCTGCGCAACGCGATCGACCACGGCGTCGATTCGCCGGAGGCGCGGCGAGCGCGCGGCAAGCCGGCCGAGGCGAGCGTGACGCTGGAGGCGCGCCACAGCGCCGGCTCGCTGCTGGTCAGCGTGATCGACGACGGGCCCGGTGTCGACATGGACGCGCTGCGTGCGGCCGTCGTGCGCCAGCGCCTGACCGACGACGAGACGGCCGCGCGGCTGTCCGATCCGGAACTGCTCGAATTCCTGCTGCTGCCGGGCTTCTCGATGCGCGATGCGGTGACCGACGTGTCGGGCCGCGGCGTGGGCCTCGACGCGGTGCAGGAGATGGTGCGCGGCGTGCGCGGCGCGGTGCGGATCTTCAACGAACCGGGCGCGGGCATGCGCTTCGTGCTGCAGTTGCCGCTCACGCTGTCGGTGATCCGCAGCCTGCTCGTCGAAGTGGGCGGCGAGCCGTACGCGTTTCCGCTCGCGCACGTGCGCCGCACGCTGGAGCTCGCGCACGACGATATCGACGTGCTCGAAGGGCAGCCGCATTTCCCGTTCGACGGCCGGCGCGCGGGCCTCGTCGCCGCGCACCAGTTGCTCGATGCGGGCGAGCCCGACGTCGGGCGCACGAGCACGGCGGTCGTGGTCGTCGGCGCGGAGCCGGAGTTGTACGGCGTCGCTGTCGACCGCTTCCTCGGCGAGCGGATGCTGGTCGTGCAGCCGCTCGACAGCCGCCTGCACAAGATCCAGAACATCGCGGCCGGCGCGCTGCTCGAGAACGGCGACCCGGTGCTGATCGTCGACGTCGAGGACCTGATCCGCTCGGTCGACAAGCTCGTGCGCGGCGGGCAGCTCGCGCGGCTCACGCGTGATCCGCAGCTCTCGCTCGCCGACCGGCGCCGCCGCGTGCTCGTCGTCGACGATTCGCTGACGGTGCGCGAGCTCGAACGCAAGCTGCTGGAAAAGCGCGGCTACGACGTGACGGTCGCGGTCGACGGGATGGAAGGCTGGAACGCGGTGCGCAGCGATGCGTTCGATCTCGTCGTCACGGACGTCGACATGCCGCGCATGGACGGCATCGAGCTCGTCACGCTGATCAAGGGCGATCCGATGCTCAAGCGCCTGCCGGTGATGATCGTGTCGTACAAGGATCGCGACGAGGATCGCCGTCGCGGGCTCGATGCGGGCGCCGACTACTACCTCGCGAAGAGCAGCTTCCACGACGAGGCGTTGCTCGACGCCGTGCACGACCTGATCGGAGACGCGCGGGGATGAACATCGGCATCGTCAACGACTTGCCGCTGGCCGTGGAGGCACTGCGCCGCGTGATCGCGCTGCGCACGGACCACCGCGTGCTGTGGGTCGCGACCGACGGCGACGAGGCGGTGGATTTCTGCGTCGCGCATCCGCCCGACGTCGTGCTGATGGATCTCGTGATGCCGAAGGTCGACGGCGTGGCCGCGACGCGCCAGATCATGGCGCGCGCGCCGTGCGCGATCCTGATCGTGACGGCGAGCGTCAGTGCGAATACATCGTCGGTGTACGAGGCGATGGGCGCCGGTGCGCTCGATGCGGTCGACACGCCGACGCTCGCGCTCGGGCTGTCGACGGATGCGTCGCCGCAGGCGCTGCTCGCGAAGATCGACCAGATCGGCCGGCTGCTCGAAAGCCGCACCGCGGCGCTCGTGCCGCCGGGGCCGGCGCCCGAGCGCGGCCAGCCGACGCTCGTCGCGATCGGCGCGTCCGCAGGCGGGCCGACCGCGCTGACTGCGCTGTTGCGGGCGCTGCCGGGTGATTTTCCGGCGGCGATCGTGATCGTCCAGCACGTCGACCAGGCGTTCGCGCTGGGGATGGCCGAGTGGCTCGACGGCTATACGCGGCTGCCGGTGCGCGTCGCGCGGCAGGGCAGCGTGCCGCAGGCCGGCGAGGTGCTGCTCGCGGCGACCAACGATCACCTGACCCTGTCGCCGCGCGGCGTGCTCGGCTATACGCGGCATCCGGTCGAGACGCCGTACCGGCCGTCGATCGACGTGTTCTTCAACAGCGTCGCCGACGGCTGGCAGGGCGAGGCGTTCGGCGTGCTGCTGACGGGCATGGGGCGCGACGGCGCGCTCGGCCTGAAGGCGATGCGCGCGAAAGGCTGCTACACGATCGCGCAGGACGAGGCGACCAGCGCCGTCTACGGGATGCCGAAGGCGGCCGCGGCGATCGGCGCGGCGTCGGCGATCCTGCCGCTCGAGCGGATCGCGCCCCAGCTGATCTCGCGCATCACGCGTCCGCTGCGCGACTGACGGCGCCCCGGGGCGCGCGGCGCCGTGCCGTGGCCGCATTGCGGGCGGCGCGGGGCGTCGCGTACAATGGCGGCCAGCGGAGATGGCATGCCTCCCTGCGGTCGTAGTCGGCGCGTTGCGCACGGTGCGGCCCTCAACCGCCGGTCAGCCCGGCTGATGATGCCTGCGTGTTCCTGGGTCGTCAGGAGGTCGCAGGCCGTCCATGCGGGTTTCTGCCGCCCAGGTTTTGATGTTCCGTCGAATCTGGAAATCATGTTTTTCACGACTTCTGCCGATCTTCTCGCGACCGTGCGCTATGTATGCCGCTGGCTCGCGCTCTCGGCCCTGCTCGGCACGCTGGCCGGCACGGCTTCCGCCCTGTTCCTGATCGCGCTCGACTGGGCGACCGGCACGCGCGTCGCGCATCCGTGGCTGCTGTGGGGGCTGCCGGCCGCCGGTTTCGCGACCGGCTGGATCTACCATCGCTTCGGCCAGTCCGTCGCGCGCGGCAACAACCTGCTGATCGACGAGATTCACGACCCGAAGGCGCTCGTGCCGAAACGGATGGCGCCGCTCGTGCTCGTCGCGACCGTCGTCACGCACCTGTTCGGCGGTTCGGCCGGGCGCGAGGGCACCGCCGTGCAGATGGGCGGCGCGCTCGCCGATCGCGTCACGCACGTGTTCCGTCTCGATCGGGAGCATCGCCGCGTGCTGCTGATGGGCGGCATCGCGGCCGGTTTCGCATCGGTGTTCGGCACGCCGCTCGCGGGCGCCGTGTTCGGGCTCGAGGTGCTCGCGATCGGGCGTGTGCGGTACGACGCGCTGCTGACCTGCGTTGCCTCCGCGATCGTCGCGGACGTCGTCTGCCGCGCGTGGGGCGTGCATCACACGGCCTATGCGATTCCGTTCGTGCCGGCCGTGTCGGCGACGGGGCTGGCCGTGACGGTCGTCGCGGGCATCGCGTTCGGCGTGGTCGGGCGGTTGTTCGCGTTCGCGACGCATGCGCTGACCGCGTGGTTCCGGAAAGTCGTCCGCTATGCGCCGCTGCAGCCGGTGCTCGGCGGCCTGCTGGTCGCCGCGGCCGCCACCGCGCTGAACGTGCCGCAGTATCTCGGCCTCGGCATCCCGACGATCCAGGCCGCGTTTCATGGCCCGCTGCCGCTCTACGATTTCGCGGGCAAGTTCGCGTTCACCGTCGTCACGCTCGCGTCGGGGTTCAAGGGCGGCGAAGTGACGCCGCTGTTCTACATCGGCGCGACGCTCGGCAACGCGCTCGGCCAGGTGCTGGCGCTGCCGGTGCCCGTGCTCGCGGGGCTGGGGTTCGTCGCGGTGTTCGCAGGCGCGGCCAATACGCCGATCGCGTCGACGATCATGGCGATCGAACTGTTCGGCGCGGACATCGGCGTGTACGCGATCGTCGCGTGCGTGGTTGCTTATCTGTTTTCAGGGCACGCGGGGATCTATCGCGCGCAGCGGGTGGCGGTGGGGAAGGGGGCGCGGGTGGAGGTGGAGTGAAGTCGGTGTGCGGGGCGGCCGACCGGGCGCATCGCGACGGAAGCCGACGCCCGGTAATCCCGAGGATCACCGGGGCAAGTGGCGTCCGTTGCCGTTACGCCTTCGGCAGCCGCGCGACGTTCCGCGCCAGCAGCTCCTCGATATCGATGCCTTTTTCCGCCAGCAACGCGGTGACGACACCGTTCAGTTCGCCGAGCGTCTCCTTGACCGCTTCCCGGATCGTATCGACGACCACCTGCGTGCTGCGCTCGATCTCGATGTTGACCGTGTCGTTGACGCCCTTCGCATCGAAGGTCGTCGCGCGGCGCGTTTCGGGAATCAGCCAGACATCGAACCAGCCTTCGTCGCGGTTGACGTCGGACACCGTCAGGCTGCAGCCGTTGATCGCGATATAGCCCTTCGCGAACACGTACCGCTTGAACGCCTCCGGCACGCCGATGCGCACCATCCGGTTGTGTTCGGACATTGCGATGTGCCGGATGGTCCCGGTGAAATCCACGTGACCGGACAGCGGATGACCGCCGATCTCCGCGCCGTCCTTCGCGGCCCGCTCGACGTTGATGTGCGCGCCTGTCGTGAGATCGGCCAGCGTGGTGATCCGCAGGCTCGGCAACATCACGTCGAAGTCGATCAGCAGCGGGGAGTGGATGGTCGTCACCGTCAGGCAGACGCCGTCGACCGAGACGCTCGCGCCGATCTCGATATCGGTGGTGAACCGCTCGGGGAATTCGATGCTGAACGTTCTCAGTTCGCCGTGATCCTTGATGGCCTTGATGACGCCAACACCCTGAACAATGCCTGTAAACATGAGCTGCCCTTCGTCGCAAATTGCCTAGCCGGTATGATAAGTGATCCGGAGAGGGGGCGTCGGGGCCGGATGGGTCGGCGTCGCCTGACGGACGGCGGCGTATCATTCTCCGGCGCTCGCTGGAATACGGCACGAAGCCGCGGCGAGCGATTGCGAGGGTCGGCAGAAAAGAACGAGAAAAGGGGTAGGTCGAACAATATGCGGAAAATCTACGTGACCGCGTGGCTGGTGGCCATCATTCTGATAATCGTCGACGTGATCTGGGCATGCCGCGTCGATTTCCGGATTGCGAAGGGCAGTCTGGTGCAAAGCGCCCAAGTGCTGTCCGCCGTCCTCGCCGTCACCGTCGCGTCCGGCCTCGCATCGCGCCCATCATACAAAGTGCCGGCCAGAAAGGCGTTCTACGAGAATGTCGCGCAATCGATCCAGTGGATCGCGTTGATGTCGGTATTCATGCATGCCGGCGCGCTCCTTCAGTATCTGGCTGTAGCAACCGATCTGCCGCTCGTGAGTGATGCGCTGGTATCGATCGATGCCGCGCTCGGATTTCACTGGCTGCAAGCGTATGGATGGGTGATGGCAAATCCGGGTTGGCATGCCGTGCTCCAATTCGCGTATGCATCCGGCAGTGTCCAGCTTCTTGCGATCCCGATCATCCTTACGCTGACGTCGAACTCGAAAGACTACGCCGAGTTTGCGGTGCAATTTATCGTCGCAGTCGTCGTGTCGATCCTGATTGCTGCCTGGCTGCCGGCCGAGAGTGCGTTTCTCCACTTCGACGTTCGCGATCCCGGAACGATTTCCACCGTATCGGACTTCGCGCCGTTGCGAAGCGGAGTCGTCCGGGAACTGGCATTCGCGTCGTCCCAGGGGCTCATTTCCTTTCCGTCGCTTCACACGATCCTTGCGCTGTGCTTCGCGTATTCGCTGCGGCATGTGCGCTTCGTCTTCCCGGTCGGCATCGTGCTGAACGGCATGATGATCGTGTCGACGCCGACGCAGGGCGGGCATTACCTGTGCGATGTGTTGTCGGGGATCGTGATCGGCGTACTGCTGATTTATCTGGTTCGCAAGTGGTTTGCCAGTCAGCGCACGGTGGAACGCGTGGCGCCCCGCAACGAAGCCGATGACGGACGAACCGGACTGGTGAATTCCTGACGATCGCATCGATGTCCCGTGCAGCGCATCAAGGTGCGCGGTGGCGGTGTGCCGCGCGCCCTGATGCGCTGGGGTTTCCGTCAAGCCTCCGCCGGCTCCCCCAGCGGGCCGGCGTCACCGTTCACCATGCGTCGCGGCGTATCGATCAAGCCCTTCGCCAGTTCCAGCGCCTGCCGCTCGAACAGCCGGCGATAGATGCCGCCGTCGATCCGGATCAGCGCGTCGTGGCTGCCTTCCTCGATCACCTTGCCGCGATCGAGCACCAGCAGCCGGTCGAGCGCGCGCACGGTCGACAGCCGGTGCGCGACCACGAGCGTCGTGCGGCCGACCATCAGCCGCTCCATCGCCTGCTGGATCAGCAGCTCGCTTTCGCTGTCGAGGCTCGACGTGGCTTCGTCGAGGATCAGGATCGGCGCATCGGCGAGGAACGCGCGTGCAATCGCGACCCGCTGGCGTTCACCGCCCGACAGCTTGATCCCGCGCTCGCCGACGAGCGTGTCATAGCCGTCCGGCAGCGTGGCGATGAAGTCGTGCGCGCTGGCGAGCCGCGCGGCGCGCTCGATGTCGGCCCGGCTCGCATCGGGGCGCGCATACGCGATGTTCTCCGCGAGCGTGCGGTGAAACAGCACGGGCTCCTGCTGGACGATCGCGATCTGGCTGCGCAGCGAATCCTGCCTGACCTGCGCGATGTCCTGGCCGTCGATCGTGATGCGGCCGCCCGACACGTCGTACAGGCGCTGGATCAGCTTGATGAACGACGTCTTGCCCGACCCCGAGTGGCCGACGAGGCCCACGCGCTCGCCCGGCGCGATCCGCATCGAGAAATCGTCGTACAGCGGCACCGGATGGTTGTCGTAGCGGAACGTCACGTGCTCGAAGCGGATCTCGCCTTGTTCGATCCGGATCGCCGGCGCGCCGGGACGATCGTCGATGCCGAGCGGCTGGCGTTCGAGCGCGACGAGTTCTTCCATGTCGTTCACGGAGCGCTGCAGGTTGCGGATGTGCATGCCGACATCGCGCAGGTAGCCCTGCAGCATGAAGAACATCGTCAGCGCGAACGCGATGTCGCCGACGCTCGCCTCGTTGTTCACCCACAGCCGCAGCGCGACGCCGATCATCGCGGCCTGCATCGCGACGAGCATCGCGCCCTGCAACCCGCCGTTGAGCGTGCCGCGCACCCACGTGCGGCGCGTGCGTTGCCGCCACTTGCCGATCACGCGCGCGAGCCGCGCTTCCTCGCGCGTTTCCGCGCCGAACGCCTTGACGACCGCGTTGCAGCTCACGGCATCGGCGAGCGCGCCGCCCATGCGCGTGTCCCACAGGTTGCCGAGCCGTGCGGCCGGCGCGACGATGCCGAGCGACACGGCCACCGTCACCGTGATGTACAGCAGCGAACCCGCGCCGACGACGAGCCCCATCACGGGCCAGTGCGTGCCGAGCAGCACGGTGGCGCCGACGAGCATCGTGACCGAAGGCAGCAGCGCGATCAGCACGGTGTCGTTCAGCAGGTCGAGCGCCCAGATCCCGCGCGTGATCTTGCGCACGGTCGAGCCCGCGAAGCTGTTCGCGTGCCAGTCGGTCGAGAAGCGCTGCACGCGATGGAACGACGCGGCCGCGATCTCGCTCATCATCTTCAACGTGAGCGTGATGATGTTCAGGTAGACGCCTTGCCGCAGCACCGTCGCGCCGAGGCCGAGCGCGGCGAGCGTGCCGAACGCGACGAGCGCCGCATGCCACGCGGCGGCGCGATCGGTCAGGCCGGTCGACAGCGCATCGACGAGGCGGCCCGCGAACAGCGGCGTGAGCACGTCGGCGAGCGCGGCGAGCAGTGCGAGGCTCGCGACCGGGGCGGTGCGACCCGGCTGCTTGCGCCAGTAGCGGAAGGTGAAGCCGAAGACGGCCTGGAATGCCTGGCCGCCCAGATGGGAGGTTTTTCTGGTCATTTATCGTTGCCCGGCGCATCGCGCGACGGGACTTTCCGGTTCGGAGAACATCGAAAACGCAACAGCCGGGCCGCGCGAAAATCGCGGGCGGAAAACGAAACGGGCTGTCGGGAAACGGCGCGGCTGACGGGTTAGCGGAAAACTCGGGAGCCGGCGCGGACGGCGGGCTGGATCAGCTGAGCCGTGGGACCACGTTCGGGAAGGTTGCTGGCATTCGGAACATCTGCACCTCCCCTGAAGTGAACGGTTGAAAAGACGCCGAAAAGACGTGAAAAGATTCTATCAGCAGTGAAGGGCGCGCCGCAACGTCTGACGAATGCGGCGTTGCAGCGTCGATACGTTAGTATTCAGGGTTTCGGCCCTTCTTTTGCGGCCTTTCCCCAGTGCGGCAGCGCAAGGCCCGGCACGCGCGTCGATTACACTTCGGCGTCTGCGGCGCACGCCGCCGCGGCCTGCGCAGATTCACCACGATACATTCCTGAGGAAACGATGAGCGACGTTCAGCAAGGCATTCTGGCCCCGATCGATTCGGCGGCCCGATACCTCACTTTCACGATGTCGAATGACGGCAATGTGGCAGCGGCGCTGGCCGCGCTGCGCGAGATCGTCGACGGACGCGACACGGTGGTCGGGTTCGGGCATGCGCTGGCGGCGTACCTCGGGCGCCCGGTGCCGGGCCTGACCGAATTCCCGGCGTTCGCGGTGAAGGACCGCACGCTGCCGGCGACGCCGGCCGACGTGTGGGTCTGGCTGCGCGGCGACGATCGCGGCGAGATCGTGCTGCGTGCACGGGCGATCGAACGCGCGCTGGCGCCGGCGTTTGCGCTGCAGGATGCGGTCGACGGTTTCCGCTATTCGAACGATCGCGACCTGTCCGGCTACGAGGACGGCACGGAAAACCCGGAAGGCGACGAAGCGGTGGCCGCGGCGATCGTGACGGGGCAGGGCGCGGGGCTCGACGGGGCGAGCTTCGTCGCGGTCCAGCAATGGCTGCACGACTTCGACCAGATGGAGCGCATCCCGTCGGGCGACATGGACAACATCGTCGGGCGCCGCCGCTCGGACAACGAAGAACTCGACGACGCACCCGAGTTCGCGCACGTGAAGCGCACCGCGCAGGAAAGCTTCGAGCCCGAGGCGTTCATGCTGCGCCGTTCGTCGCCGTGGTCGGACGCGCGTCGCGCGGGCCTCTACTTCGTCGCATTCGGCTGCTCGTTCCGCGCGTTCGACGTGCAGATGCGCCGGATGAGCGGCGCGGAAGACGGGATCGTCGACGGCCTGTTCCGCTTCACGCGGCCGCTGACGGGCGCGTATTTCTGGTGCCCGCCGCTGAAGGACGGCAAGCTCGACCTGTCCGCGCTCGGCCTGTAAGCGCCTGACGAGTTCGACGAAACGGGGGGCCGCGCATCGTGCGCGGCCCCCCGTTTCTTTTTTGCGCGGCGATCGTGTGCCGTGTGCTGTCGTGCGTGGCGTGTCAGTTCAACGTCGTGTCGATCCGCGTGCCGCGCTTGATGAACTGCGTGACCGGCGTTTTCTCGCAGATTTCGGCGAGGCGCTGGCGTTGCGCTTCATCGAGCGGGCCGTCGAGCGTCACGACGCGGCGCACGTATTGCGTGCCGTCGCGATCGGCATGCAGCTCGGTGCGCACGTCGATGCGCGTGGCCGGCCACGTCTTGCGCTGCATATACATGCGCAGCGTCGCGGCCGTGCATTGCGCGAGGCCGGCCAGCACGAACTCGTACGGCGCCGGCCCGCGATCCTGGCCGCCTTCGCGGGGCGCTTCGTCGCCGGTCAACGCGTGCGTGCCGGCCTGCAGCTGGACGACGTAGTCGGGCGCATCGGCGTCGAGGACGGCGGCGGCATGGATGAGCGACATGGGTATTCTCCGGTCAGCGGGAAGAGGAAACAGGGAAGCGGGCGCCGCGTGACGGCGCGCAGCCGTCAGCATACCGTCCCGATCGTGAAGGCGTGCGCCGCGCGCTATGCGTCGGCGGCGCCGGCGCTGCTGCGCACGAGCGCGGCGATGCGCTCGCGCACCCACTGGTGCGCGCGATCGGCATCGCGCGATTCGTGCCAGTACGCGAGGAGCGGGAACGGCTTGAGCCGCAACGGCAGCGGCCGCACGACGATCGGCAGCAGCGCGGCCATCCGCAACGCATAGGTGTGCGGCAGCGTGACCAGCAGGTTGCCGGTCGCGGCGATCTGGCACGCGGCGAAATAGTGCTGGCAGGTGAGCCGGATATCGCGGAAGCGGCCGTCGTTGCCGAGCAGCACGTCGAGCGATTGCGGCTCGCCGAGCGACGACACCGAGACATGCTGCGCCGCGAAATAGTCGGCGCGCCGCAGCGGTTCGCGCGCGAGCGGATGATCGCCGCGCAGCGCGACGACGAGCGAATCGTCGAGCAGGTGTTCGGTGGCGATGCGCGGGCCGGTCGGCACGCGGCGATCGACGGCGAGATCGAGATTGCCCGATGCGAGTTCGCGCTCGATGTCGGCCACCGCGATGCGGCGGCTCACGAGCCGCAGGCCCGGTGCTTCAACGGCGAACGCGGCGACGATCCGCGGCAGCGCGATCGATTCGAGCACGTCGCGAATGCCGACCGCGATGCTCAGGTCGAGCGTCGCGGGATCGAAAGCCGACGGTGCGCGCGCGGTGCCTTGCAGGCCCGTCAGGTGCAACTGCACGTCCGCGATGATCGACCGCGTGCGTTCGGTTGCGACGACGCGGTTGCCCTGCCGCACGAACAGCGGATCGTCGAAATGCGCGCGCAGCCGGTTGAGCGCATGCGTGACGGCCGGCTGCGTGAGGTGCAGCGCGCGGGCGGCCGCGCCGATGCCGCCATGCACGTAGACGGCGTCGAGCACGCGAAACAGGTTCAGGTCGAGACGGTGATCGGCGGGCACGGGGCGCGGGAGGCGTGGTGAAGGGTGGACCGATTCTAAAGGATGCGCAGGCTACGGATACGGCGGGCTTTCCTGCGTGGCGATCGATGGCATCGGATACGAATCGATATCGTTCGAGCCGATATTCGGTTGTGCATTTATCCGGATATCCGACGCAATAAGTCCCAATGAAATGCGCGAATTGCGACGGACACAATCGCAATAATGGGCGATATCGGCCCGGGCAATTCCATATAGGGCCGCCAGCAAACCGTGACAGCCTGTAGTAATCCGCCATCATGCTGTCCACGTCGGCCATTTCGCGCCAAAGGCGCGACCCGTTCGGCTAAGATGCCGTCGCTTCATATTTCGGGATAGCCGTCCTGTCGCACGCATTCAAACCAAATATAAGCCTGACAGTTCGACGGTATTAGAGAAGTCGAACAAGTCGGGGGCTTGGCCAGTGAATGCAGCAGATCAGAGATGGGTCGTTATCTATTTGAGTACGGGATTTTCGTTGGCCCAGGCCGCGCGTCTTGGCGAGGCTTTCAACCTGGCGAATCGCCTGCACGCATACAGTGCTGACTACCAACTGAAGTACGTATCCGAAAGCGGGGGGCTGGTGCAGTCGTCATCCGGCGTGAGCATTGCGGCGGAGCCGCTCGGTGACGAGCACGGCCGCCGCGCGCTCGCGTTCTTTCATCTTCACGGCGACCGCGCGGCCGTCAACTGGGACGACGCACTGCGGCGTCGCCTCTCGGACATTCGCCGTCATGCGCGCTGGATCGTCGACGGGATGGACCTGCCCACGCTCGCGGCCATGCCGCGTCCGCCGGCGGCGATCGAAGGGCAGCCCGGCCGCGGCGCGCGACGGGGCACCACGACGGTCGAGCTGCAGGCCGGCGAAACCGACGTGTTCGCCGCCGTGCTCGACATGTTCCGCGTCGAGCTCGGCGACATCGCCGCGCAGGAGATCGCCAGCAACCTGCTGCGGCCGGTCGAGCAGCGCTATACGCAGTCGATGTGGGCCTTTCGCGAGCTGAGCGCGAGCCCGTCGATCCGGATGTCGGCGCAGCGGCTGCGCGCGCAGAGCGTGAATCGCATCTCGATCGCGAACGCGGCCCAGGCCGCCGCGATGAGCGAGCGCAACTTCCTGCGGCGCTTCAAGAAGGAAATCGGCGTGACGCCGACCGAGTTCGTCCAGCACGTGCGGCTCGAGCGCGCGTGCCACATGCTGGTCCACACGACGCTGCCGGCGGATAAGGTCGCGCGCCGCACCGGGTTCGGCAGCGGCGAGCGGCTCGCGAAGCTGTTTCGCCAGCGCATGCTGATGTCGCCGACCGAATTCCGCGTCACCGAGCGCGAACGGATCCTCACCCGTGGCGTCAGGCCGGCCGATGCGGGCGAGGGGGCAGGCGACGGCACCGAGGGGCATCGCGCCGCGTGAGACGCCACGCGGGAGAAAATCGGGCGGATACCCGTAGAATCGTCCTGTCACGATCTCGAGCCCCGGTTTCCATGTCCTTCCTTCCCACTACCGCCACCGCCCCTTTCTGCCCGTCGGAAGTCAAGGGCAGCATCACGATCGATGCCGGCGCGCCGCGCTGGCAGAAGCTCAAGCGCTTCTTCGGCCCCGGCCTGCTGGTCGCGATCGGCTACATGGATCCCGGCAACTGGGCGACCGACATCCAGGCCGGCTCGCAGTTCGGCTATTCGCTGCTGTGGGTCGTCGCGTTCTCGAGCCTCGCGGCGATCTTCCTGCAGATGCTCGCGGCGCGGCTCGGCCTCGTCGCCGGCAAGGATCTCGCGCAGGCCAGCTACGACCGCTACGGCCGGTTCGGCCGCATCGTGCAGTGGATCACCGCCGAAGTGTCGATCATCGCGTGCGACATCGCGGAAGTGCTCGGCTGCGCGCTCGCATTCAAGCTGCTGCTCGGCGTGCCGCTCGCGTGGGGCGTCGTACTGACCGCGCTCGACACGGTGATCGTGCTCGGCTTGCAGGGCAAGGGGTTCCGGCAGATCGAGGCGATCGTGCTCGCGCTGATCGCGACGATGGCGTTCTGCTTCGTCGCGCAGGTCGCGATCACGCCGCCCGACTGGCACGCGGTGGTCGGCGGGCTGGTGCCGGGCGATCCGGGCCACGACCGCAAGGACGCGATCGTGCTCGCACTCGGCATCGTCGGCGCGACGATCATGCCGCACAACCTGTACCTGCATTCGTCGGTCGTGCAGACGCGGCACGTGGTCGGCGGCGCGCGCGGGGTGATCCGCGACACGCTCGCGCTGGTGCGCATCGATACCTTCGTGTCGCTGTTCGTCGCGATGCTCGTCAACGCGGCGATCCTGGTCGTCGCGGGCGCGGCGTTCCACGCAACGGGCCAGCACAACGTGACCGACATCGAGCAGGCCTACAAACTGATTACGCCGATCGCGGGCGGCGCGGCCGCGCTGCTGTTCGGCATCGCGCTGCTCGCGTCGGGGCAGAGCTCGACGCTGACCGGCACGATCGCCGGCCAAGTGATCATGGACGGCTTCCTGCATACGAAGATCCCGTGCTACCAGCGCCGGCTGATCACGCGCGGGCTCGCGCTCGTGCCGGCACTGATCGGCGTGCTGTGGCTCGGCGACGGCTCGGTCGGGCAACTGCTCGTGTGGAGCCAGGTGCTGCTGAGCCTGCAACTGCCGTTCGCGATGTGGCCGCTGATCCGCTCGGTCAGCGATCGCAACACGATGGGCGAGCACACGATCGGGCGCGGGATGCAGATTGCCGCGTGGGCGCTGTTCGTCGTCATCACCGGCACGAACCTGCTGTTGATTAGCGGTGTCGCGGGCTGATACAGCCTGTCACAGGCTGACACAGGCGCGCGGCGCGCATGCGGTAAACTGCGGCCTTTCGATCGTCGTCCGAAGTCCGTTATGTGGAGTGAAATCAGCAACATCGGCGATGCCGCGCTGACCTTGCCGATCGCGCTGACCTGCGCGGCGTGGTTCGCGCTGACCGACTGGCGCCTCGCCGTCCGCTGGGGCGTGCTGCTTGCCGCCGGCATGGGCCTCGTCGGCGCCACCAAGATCCTCTATGCCGGGTGCGGCATCGAGCTGCCGCAATTCGATTTCCGCGTGATCAGCGGCCATACGATGCTGTCGACGTCCGTGTGGACCGTCGCGCTGTCGATGCTCTGGCAGGCGTTCCGGCCGGGCAAGGCGCCCGGCATCGCGGCCGGGCTGGCCGTCGGCGCGGTCACGGCCGTCGCGCGTGTGTTCGATCATTCGCACACCGTTCCGGAAGTGATCGTCGGCTGGATGCTCGGCGCGCTGGTCGCGCTGGTGTTCCTGCGCGGCTACGACAGCGCGCGGCAGCGGGCATTCTCGCCGCGCGTTGCGGCCGCCTGCCTGCTGCTCGTGTCGGGCATCGCGTACGGGCATCGTGCGCCGTTCCAGCAGATGATCGACACCCACTCGCCGCAACTCTGCGCGTTCGTGCGCGCGCCGTCGGGCGACGGATTCTGACGGTTGCCGGTCGCGGCGCCCCGGCGCCGCCTTCCTGCCGCCGGCATTCGCCCGGCGGTTGCACGATTCCGCACCATTCATCTTCCCGACCGCTTTCGCGTCGGCGCGGAACGTCGCGCCTCGTCATTCCCTGAATCAACGAACCGGCCGGTCACAAGACTCGCGCGTGCGGGCGGCCCGTGAATGCGCACCGGCACATGAATGTCATGAACCGTGTCTATGACCGGGCATAACGATTATTCATTTCATCGATTGGCGGCATTCGCGTACGCTGGCTGTCGTTCAATCGGGGCAGGCGACCCGGCGCGTCCGGCACGCGTCAGGTTCATCTGGATATACTCGCGGAAACCGTGCGGCGCCTCGTGATGTCGAGGCACGGTCAACCGGCCCGCGTCGGCCGGGACAGGCACGGCCCACCCGTCGCGGCAGCGTTCCGCGACGACGATTCACGACAGGAGCAGGTCACATGACAGTCGTTTCTTCGCGCCTTGCCGGCAAGTGCGCATACATCACGGGCGCCGCGGGCGGCCTCGGCCGCGCGATCGCGCGCCGGATGGTCGAGCAGGGCGCGCGCGTGTTCGTGACCGACATCGCGGAAGCCGCGGTGCTCGACGCATTCGCGCAGGAACTCAACGCGGGCCACGCGACGCCGGTCGCGTTCGCCGCGACGCAGGACGTGCGCGACGAAGCACGCTGGCAGGCGCTGCTCGCGCAGGCGGTCGACGCGATGGGCGGGCTGTCGGTGCTCGTCAACAACGCGGGCGTCGGCTCGATCGGCTCGCCCGCGCAGATCGAGCTGGACGAATGGCGGCGCGTGATGGCGATCAACGTCGAGAGCATCGTGCTCGGCTGCAAGCACGCGCTGTCGTATCTGGCCGAAAGCCATCCCGCGTCGATCATCAACATCTCGTCGGTCGCCGCGTTCAAGGTCGAGCCGGATTTCACTGCGTACAACGCGTCGAAGGCCGCGGTCGCGTCGCTGACGAAGTCGATCGCGATCGACTGCGCGCGCCGCGAGATCGACGTGCGCTGCAATTCGATTCACCCGGCATTCATCCGCACGGGGATCGTCGAGCCGCTGTTCCAGTCGCTCGGCGAACGCGACGCGACGCGCAAGCTCGCGCGCGGCATTCCGCTGCGCCGGCTCGGCGAGCCGGACGACGTCGCGCACGCGGCCGTGTATCTCGCGTCCGACGAGAGCCGCTTCGTGACGGCCGCCGAACTCGTGATCGACGGCGGCATGTGCGCGGTCTGACGCGCATCCCGAACTACAACGACCGGAGGAGAACATCGTGTCCACACCCGTGAACCGCCAACTGTTGCTGAAGACGCGCCCGGAAGGGCGGGTCGGCCGCGAACACTTTTCGCTCGTCGAGACGCCGGTGCCGGCGCTTGCCGACGGCGAAGTGCTCGTGCGCGTGCTGTACCTGTCGATGGACCCGACCAACCGTGTATGGATGAGCGACGTACCGCAGTACCTGCCGCCCGTCGCGATCGACGAGGTGATGCGCGCGCTCGGCATCGGCCGCGTGGTCGCGTCGCGCAACGCGGGGTTCGCGGAAGGCGATCTCGTGCAGGGGCTCGTCGGCTGGCAGGACTACGCGGTCGTGCCGGCCGAGCAGGCCGCGCAGCTCGTGAAGCTGCCCGCGCAGTCGGGCCTGCCGCTGCCGACGCTGCTCGGCGCGTGCGGGATGAGCGGGCTGACCGCGTACTACGGGCTGACCGACATCGCGCCGGTGCAGCCGGGCGAGACGCTCGTGGTATCGGCGGCGGCCGGCTCGGTCGGCTCGATCGCCGGGCAGATCGGCAAGATCCACGGCGCACGCGTGGTCGGCATCGCCGGCGGCGCGGACAAGTGCCGCTACCTGACCGAGACGCTCGGCTTCGACGCGGCCGTCGACTACAAGGCCGACGATTTCCGTCAGCAACTGAAGGCGGCGACGCCGGACGGCGTGCACGTGAACTTCGAGAACGTCGGCGGCGAGGTGATGCGCGCGGTGCTGTCGCGGATGGTGATCGGCGGGCGCGTCGCGCTGTGCGGCGTGATCTCGAACTACAACAGCGGGCGCGCGGCGGACGACGTCGGCGTGCTGATCTCGAAGCGGCTGACGATGCGCGGCTTCCTGATCCTCGACTATCGCAAGAGCCGTGAAGCCGTGCAGACGCTCGCGGGCTGGCTGCGCGACGGCCGGCTCAAGGCCGAGGAGACTGTTGCGGACGGTCTCGAGAACGCACCGGACGTGCTGAATCGCCTGTTCGACGGCGACCATCGCGGCAAGCTCGTGCTGCGCGTCGATCCCGGCGCGTGATCGCACTGCCGCGCAGCGTGCGATGCCGTTCGTACGCTGTCGCGAGGGCCGTGAACGCAGCGGGTTCGATTAGTCGGGCCTTAGTTTCGGACTTGTCCCATATATTGTCCGGACGTCTCTCCCTAAAGTGATTACCAGCAGACAGGCGGCGTGACCGACGCGTCACGCCGCCTTTTTTTCTGGTCACGCGCAAGAGGAGAGGGAACATGCGAAACGACGCGAAGCGGGCGGCATCGGTGGCGATGCGCAATCGAACGGTGCGGTATGCCGGTGCCGTGCGGCAGGTCGCAATCGGGCTTGGCGTGGCGTTCGCGATGTCGAATGCGGTGGCGGCCGGGCACGCCGCGTCGGACGGCATCGTACGGTTCACCGGTGCGCTCGTCGATCTCTACGACGTGACGCTCGACGCACCGTCGGGCGTGGCGGTCGAAGGACGAGAGGTGGCGAACGGCGGGGCGGCCGCAACGCTGCGATTCGATGCACATGGCCGGCGTTTGCCGGGCGCCCATGTGGCGCTGCTCGGGCCCGACGGTGCGCCGTTCTCGCCCGACGTCGCCGCGCGTGTGCGTGCAACGTGGCGCGATGCGCACGACGATCGAAGCGTGCCGCTGGCATCGGGCCGCACGTATCGCGTGGGCCCGTATGGCGGCGTGATGACGCTCGCAGCGGATGAAGAAACGGGCGCCGAGGCGCCCGTCGTGATCCGCATTCGCCATCCATGACGGCGCGTGCTGGCAGGTGCGTGGCATGCGGCCACGCGATGCGTCATTCGCCCTGTTCGGCGCGCGCGTAGATGTCCCAGCTCGCCATGAACAGCGCGGCGACGAGCGGCCCGATCACGAAGCCGTTGATGCCGAACAGCGCCATCCCGCCGAGCGTCGAAATCAGCACGACCCAGTCGGGCATCTTCGTGTCCTTGCCGACGAGAATCGGGCGCAGCAGGTTGTCGACGAGGCCGATCACGCCCACGCAGAACGCGACGAGGATCACGCACTTCCAGACCGCGCCGATCATCAGGAAGTAGAGCGCGGCCGGCACCCATACGAGGCTCGCGCCGATCGCGGGCAGCAGCGACAGGAACGCCATCAGCGCGCCCCACAGCACCACGCCCTCGATCCCGAGGATCCAGAAGATCAGGCCGCCGAGCGCGCCCTGCACGAGCGCGACCGCGATGTTGCCCTTCACCGTTGCGCGCACGACGGTCGTGAACTTCGCGAGCAGCAGGTTCTTGTGCTCCTCGTCGAGCGGCAGCGCGCGGCGCACGCGGCGGCCGATCTCGCCGCCGTCTCGCAGCAGGAAGAACACCATGTACAGCATCACGCCGAAGCTCACGACGAACTGGAACGTGTTCTGGCCGATGCTGAGCGCCTGGGTGGCCGCGAACTGGCTGATTTGCGCGGCGCCGTCGGTCAGCTTCTTCTGGATGCCCGGGATGTTGGTCAGCCCGTACTTCTGCAGCAGGTTCTGGATCGACGTCGGCAGCGCGTGAATGATGTCGTGGAAATACTGCGAATAGTTCGGCTGGGCGTCCTTGAGCTCCTGGTACACGTACGCGATTTCCTGCACGAGCGTCGCGGCGACGAACACGAGCGGCAGGATCACGATCAGGACGATCAGCGACAGCGTCACGAGCGCGGCCAGGTTGCGCCGCTTGCCGAAGCGTGCGGCGAGCCAGCGCTGCACGGGCTGGAACAGGATCGCGAGAATGGTGCCCCAGAACACGGCTCCGGAAAACGGCGCGAGGATCCAGCAGAGTCCGACGGTGACCGCGGCCAGCAGGAAATAGAAGAATTTTTGGTGGTCGTGTCCGCTTTCCATGGATGACGTTCGCGCAGATTGATGCGTGGTTTGATTGAATCTCGTTGCCCCGCGCCCGATCGGTTCCCGATCGTCACGGGTTCGCGGCGAAATGCGACGCAGGGCGGCCCGAAGCGGAGTATGCCCGCAAAGGCGCCGCCATCATAGCCGCTGCGCGCGGCCCATGCGAAAACGCCGCGGCCGGGGCCGCGGCGCTGCCGGGAAGCAAACGCGGCGCGACGCCGCGTGCCGCATCGTCAGATGTTGAGCTTCGTGACCTTGGTGCCGTTCACCGACAGGTCGCCCATCAGGCCCGCGTTGGTCAGGATCAGCACCTCGACCGGGGCGGTGGCGGTGTTGGAGTCTACCGCGCCGTTCGCGCCGACCTTCACGACCGCGACCGAGGCGTCTGCGCCCGCGGCCCAGCCTTCGGACTTGCGGAACGAGTCGAGCGCATCCTGCGTCATGAACAGGAACACGATCGCCTTCGACTGTGCGCCGGCCTGCAGGCCGACCGACAGCGACGACGTGTTGTAGTAGCCGACCGTGCTGCCGCCTACGCGCAGCGCGCCGTTGCCGGACTGGCCGCCGACGATGAAGCCGGCTTGCAGCACGTTCGGGAACACGAGCACGCCGCGCGATTTCGCGACGAGCTCACGCGAACCCGGCACCGTCGAATAGAGGCGCGACAGCGTCGCGTTGACGCTGGCGTCGATCGACTGGCGCTTCGACGCGCTGGCCGCGGCGCCGTCCGGTTTGTCCGGGGTGGTCGTGCAGCCGGCGAGCGCGAGGCTGCCGAGCAGGACGGCGGCGGCGGCTTTCATGGCAAAGGTCTTTTGCATGGCGTTACTCCTTCGTTTGTCTGATTGAGGACGGACGGGGCGGGCGCGTGGCGGCCGGCTCCGCTCAACGGCGGGCAAGGAGCAGGCCCGCAACGAACGCGAGGCCGGCGACGACGCCGGCGGTTTGCCACGGGTTGTCCTGCACGACCTGCGACACGCGTTCGGCCGAATCGCGCAGCCGGGCGGCCGCGCTGCCCGACGCATGGTCGAGCGCGCCGCGCGCTTCATCGAGCCTGGATTGCACGCGCTTGCGCAGCGCGGCGATATCGCCGTCGCCATCGTTTTTCAGCAGATCTTCCAGTTCGTCGACCAGCCCGCGCAGATCGTCGGTGACGTCGGCATGCAGGTCGCGGGCGGCCGAGCGCGTCGTGCGCCCCACGCGCCGGCCCGTGCGACGAATGTCGGAGAGGCCGCGGTCCAGCTTGTGTTCGATCGAGTCGGTGAGCGCCATGGTGTTTATCCTCCTTCGATTACAAGGCAAATTTGAAGATAAGACGAATCCCAGCAACCTGTGTGATTCACTTGGCCCGATTTTGTTTCGAGACAAATTTTCAATTCGTCGGCAGGATTGCCGCACAGCCCCGCCACACGGGGCGGCGCGGCGATTGAAAAAAATTCGTATTTCGGGCGAAGCGGTGTATCGGGCTGCGGTACACGGTGAAGGTCCGGTAAATATCGCGTCGCCAGGGCCATCAGGTAAATAGTGCCGTTGCAAGCCTTGTGCTGATGCAAATGCACTAATCGACGCCTGCTGGAGTAGCACGGTTCGTGCCCGGGGCTGCTGACGTGCCGCCATCGCCAAGCGCGACGTCGATCACGACGGGATCGTGATCCGATGACCGGTACGCGTCGGGTGCGTAATAAATCGACCGATGTGCGGACGTTTTGTAATCAGGCACGGGTTGGAGGGCGGCAGGCTCGTCGGCGTTGATGTGCCAGACGTGTACGGCCCTCACGCGCGCGGCGAGCGCCGGCGTGGCCAGCGTGTGGTCGAGGCTGCCCGCTTCGCCGCGAAATACGTAGCTGTACGCAGCATCGCCGACGAAGCGCGTCACCAGGTTCTCGTAGCCGCGCGACTCGAGCGCGCGCACCGGGTCTTCCTTCGCGTAGCTGTTCAGGTCGCCGATCAGCAGCACGCCATCGGCCATGGTGCCGGTCGGCGATGTGGCGAGCCAGTCGGCGACGCGCGCGGCGGCTCGCGTGCGCGCCGCATTCCAGCAGCCCTGGCCGTCCGACTGGTCACGATCGGCGCCGGTCGCGTTCGGGCAGTTCTTCGATTTCAGGTGATTGACCGCGACCGTGACGGTGCGCGTGCCGCCGATGCGCCGGAACGTCTGCGCGAGCGGCGGGCGGTGCCGGCCGCCGAGGGCGACGGTCGCGGCCCGCCCGGCCGGCTCGACCGTGCGGCTGTCGTACAGCAGCGCGACTGCGATCGCATCGCGGCCGAGGCGCGCGGTGCCGGGTTCGACCGCGCGCCAGCCGTCGCCGAGTTGCGCGGCGAGACGCTGGACGGCGCTCGCGTTGCCGTGGCCGTTGTTCGCGATCTCCATCAGCCCGATCACGTCGGCACGCAGCGCGCGCAACGCCGCGACGATTTTCGCCTCCTGCCGCGCGAACGCGGCGGGCGTTTTCGCGCCGCGGCTGGCCGGGGCATCGAATCCGCCGCCGCTCCCGTCGCCGTTGAAATAGTTGAATACGTTGAACGACACGATGCGCACGTCGGCATCCGGGTGCCGGGCCGGCGCCTCGGTACGCGGGTTCGGGGCGGCATCGAACACCGGCGCCGCGCCGGCAACCGGTTGCAGCCGCCATGCGCCGTAGCGCAGTTCGAGCACGCCTTCGACGCCGCGTACCGTGTAGCCCGCGCGCAGCGTGTTGGCGGCGCTCAGCGACGGCGGCGGATAGCGCACGATTGAGGGATCGCGGCGGCTCGAGCCGTCGTCGAGCACGATGCGGTTGCGTGCGTTGGCGGTCGCGATCGCGGCGGCCTCGGCCGGCGGGGCGACGTGGGTCGGGATGCGCAGCCGGCCGTGGCTGAGGACGATGCTGCCGTAGCGGCCGAGTTCGTGGGTGTCGGTGACCGTCAGGGTTTGCGGCAGGCGCACCCGCATGCCTTCAAGCGCGGCCAGCACCGCGTCGGTGGCGACGGGCAGCGTGAGCGTTGCAGGCGTGACCTTTTGCCCGCGGGCGCAGACGGTCACGCCGCCCGACAACGTGAATTGCGTCCGGCCGTAGCGCTCGTCGACGCGGCCCGTGAGATGCACGAGATCGCCGGCTTTCGCGCTGGCATTGGGCGCGTACACGAACATGCCTTCGGGGACGCCCGGCCGGTGCCGGCGCTGCGCGTCGGCCTGCTGGACGAAGAAGCCGCCGAGGCCGTGGGCGCCGCCGAACGCAGCCGTGACGACCGCTTCGATCGACGTCGTTTGCCCAGCCAGCGGCGACGGGCCCCCGGCGCCGCGAAGGTCGGCAATCGGCATGGTTGCGCCGCCGCAGCCGGCGCTGACCGGCGGCGCGGCCACGGCCGGCCGGGCAGGGGGAGCGGCGAGCGCGGTGAGGGCGATGAACGGTGCAACGGCAAGCGGTACAAGCAGGCGTGACATGGGGCGGTCCACAGGAAGAAAATCCGACGGTTCGGGAAGGCATCTTGACGGCAAAATGTCAGGAAGCGGCCGAAATGGCCGTCCGGCCATAGCCGATCGGCCGACGAGGCAAGCCGCACGGCGGCTGCTACGCTTTTGCATCGGCCGGCGCATCCCGATCGCGCAGCGAACGCCGCCGCGCCCCGTTCCCACAGGAGAAATCCATGTCTTACATGCTGTTGATTGTCGAGCCGACCGACCAGCGCGCCGAACGCACGCTCGACGAAGGTCAGGCGTTGTATGCGCGGATGGTCGATTTCGCCGAGACGCTGAAGGCGCGCGGCGTGCTGCGCGGCGTCGAGTCGCTGGAGCGCTCGGAGCGCGGCACGCGCGTGCAGGTGCGCAACGGCGAGACGCGCCTGATCGACGGTCCGTTCGCGGAGGCGAAGGAGATGGTCGGCGGCTTCTTCATCGTCGACGTCGACACGCGCGAGGAAGCGATCGAGATCGCGCGCCAGTGCCCGGCGGCGCAATGGTGCACGGTCGAGGTGCGGGCGGTCGGCCCGTGCTTCCTGTGAAGGTTGCGACTCGGTATTTACCCTGATATGTCGCGGAATGTGTCGATCCGGCCGTCTTCCGGCCGTCGTCCGGATAAGGCGCCGTTGAATCGGCGCTGCCTTCCACCGACGACAAGGAGTGAACGATGCGATTCATGATCATGATCCGGGCGAACGCCGTCAGCGAATCCGACGCGTTGCCGGACAACCGGCTGGTCGAGGCCATGACCGTCTATCACGAGGAACTGGCCAGGGCCGGCGTGCTGCTCGACGCGAACGGGCTGCGGCCAAGCGCGCGTGGGTGGCGCGTGCACTACACGGGCGGCAAGGGCACCGTGATCGACGGCCCGTTCGCCGAAACGAAGGAACTGATTGCCGGCTATACGCTGATCCAGGTGCGGTCGCGCGATGAAGCGCTCGAATGGACACGCCGGTTCCCCGCGCCGTTCGGTGCCGAGATGGATTGCGAGATCGAGGTGCGGCCGCTGTTCGAGCTCGACGACCTCACGCCGAGCGACGCGGTCGAGCGGTTCCGCGAACTCCACGTCGGCCGTACCGGCGCCTGACTGATTGCCCGCCTGAATCCAACCTCACCGGGAGCACCCGACATGCACAAGATGGTCTTCATCAACCTGCCCGTGGCCGACCTGCCGCGCTCGAAGGCGTTCTACCAGGCGCTCGGCTTCGAGGTCGTACCGGCCTATACCAACGACCAGGCCGCCTGCATCAAGATCAGCGACACGATCTTCGCGATGCTGCTCGTGCGGCCGTTCTTCCAGACGTTCACCGGCAAAACCATCATCGATCCGGCAACGCAGGTGCAGGTCCTGTCGTGCCTGTCGTGCGACAGCCGGGCCGAGGTCGACGCGATCGTCGCGAAGGCGCTGGCGGCCGGCGGGTCCGCGCCGCAGGCGCCGCGCGAGTACCCGAACATGTACGGCCACGGGTTCGACGATCCGGACGGCCATGCATGGGAGCTGATGGCCATGCCGCTGGGCGCTTCCACCGAGGGGCAGGCGTCGTGACGCGTGAGGCGACTCACCGTGCGATCGAAGCGGTCTGGCGAATCGAGGCGCCCAAGATCATCGCGCGCGCCGCGCGCGTGGTGCGCGACGTCGGCGTGGCCGAGGAACTGGCGCAGGACACGCTCGTCGCGGCGCTCGAGCACTGGCCCGTCGACGGCGTGCCCGACAACCCGGCCGCATGGCTGATGACGGCCGTGAAGCGTCGCGCACTCGATCGTGTCCGGCAGGAGTCGCTTCACGCGGCGAAGCGCGACCAGCTCGGCCACGAGATGGACGCGCTCGAAGCGCACGTCGTCCCCGACATCGCGGACGCGCTTGCCGACGCGAGCGACGACGACATCGGCGACGACCTTTTGCGGCTGATCTTCACGTCGTGCCATCCGGTGCTGTCGACCGATGCGCGCGTGGCACTCACGCTGCGGCTGCTCGGCGGGCTGACGACGGGCGAGATCGCGCGCGCCTTCCTCACGCCCGAGCCCACGATCGCGCAGCGGATCGTGCGCGCAAGCGCACGCTCGCGGCGGCGCACGTGCCGTTCGAGGTGCCGGCGGCCGATGCGCGGCCCGCGCGGCTCGCGTCGGTGCTCGAAGTGATCTATCTCGTGTTCAACGAAGGCCATGCGGCGACCTCGGGCGACGACTGGACGCGCCCGGCGCTGTGCGACGAGGCGTTGCGGCTCGGCCGGGTGCTGGCCGGGCTGGCGCCGGACGAGAGCGAGGTGCTCGGGCTCGTCGCGCTGATGGAGCTGCAGGCGTCGCGCATGCATGCGCGCACCGATGCGCAGGGCCGGCCCGTGCTGCTACTCGACCAGGATCGCAGCCGCTGGGATCCGCTGCTGATCCGGCGCGGCATCGCGGCGCTCGAACGTGCGACGAAGCTCGGCGGCGTACGCGGGCCGTATGCGCTGCAGGCCGCGCTGGCCGCCTGCCATGCGCGTGCGCGGCAAGCGTCGGATACGGACTGGGCGCAGATCGTCGCGCTGTATGACGCGCTCGCCGAAGTCGCACCGTCGCCCGTCGTCGAGCTGAATCGCGCGGTGGCCGTCGGGATGGCGTTCGGGCCTGCTGCGGCGCTCGAACTCGTCGACGCGCTGCGCGACGATCCCGCGCTCGCGCGCTATCACTGGCTGCCGAGCGTGCGCGGCGACCTGCTGGCGAAGCTGGGCCGTGCCGACGAGGCGAAGGCCGAATTCCGCCGCGCGGCGGAACTGACGCGCAACGAGCGCGAGCGCGAATTGCTGCTGAGGCGCGCGACGGACGCTTGACGCGCGCGGCATGCGGCGCACGCCGAGAGCCACATGCCATGAGCCACGACCCGCGACCCGCGACCCGCGACCCGCGAGCCACGAGCCACGAGCCACGAGCCACGAGCCACATACCACGACCACATGCCACGAGCGAACCCGGCACACCGTGCACCAGCCCCGCCCTGCGGCGCTTGCCACTCCGCGTCCCCGCACCGCTCGCCGCTCCCCCGCCAAGCACTATCGTCCGGATTGAAAAAGCCTATTGGGGGATGCGAACGCGAGCGCCTAGATTGAAGAGCACGATGCGTGCGCCCGGCACCCGCATCGTTCCCCACATACCTGATCGGCCCGGCTTCGCACGCGGCCGCGCCGACTCGAACGGAGGCGCAAATGGCTCAACTCAAGGGCAGCAAAACCGAAGAGAACCTGAAGGCCGCATTCGCGGGCGAATCGCAGGCGAACCGGCGTTATCTGTATTTCGCTTCGAAGGCCGACGTCGAAGGCCAGAACGACGTCGCCGCGCTGTTCCGCTCGACCGCCGAAGGCGAAACCGGCCATGCGCACGGCCACCTCGAATACCTGGAGGCCGTCGGCGATCCGGCAACGGGCTTGCCGTTCGGTTCATCGCGGCAGAATCTCGAATCGGCGATCGCCGGCGAAACGCACGAGTACACCGACATGTATCCGGGCATGGCGAAGACGGCGCGCGACGAAGGTTTCGACGAAATCGCGAACTGGTTCGAGACGCTCGCGAAGGCCGAACGCAGCCACGCGAACCGCTACACGAAGGCGCTGGACAGTCTCGTCGACTGACGGGCCGCCGCGGGCCGCACGGCAGGCCGTGCGACCGGCGAGCGGCCGGCTGTTCGTTCATCGCTGCCCGCATCGGGCGGGCGGCGCTGGCGCGCATGCGCGCCACGCTGGATGGAGCGCCCCATGCCCCACAAGGAAGGCAGTCTCGAAGCCCCGACCCGGCATCCGCTCGACTGGCAGTCCGATGCGTTCTACGACCAGGCCGCGATCGATGCGGAAATGACGCGCGTGTTCGACATCTGCGCCGGGTGCCGGCGCTGCGTGTCGTTGTGCGGCGCGTTTCCGACGCTGTTCGATCTGGTCGACGACACGCCGATGGGCGATATCGAGGAGGTGCCGAAGGCCGCGTTCGGCAAGGTCGTCGACCAGTGCTACCTGTGCGACCTCTGCTACATGACGAAATGCCCGTACGTGCCGCCGCATGCATGGAACGTCGATTTCCCGCACCTGATGCTGCGCGGCAAGGCCGCGCGCTACAAGCGCGGCGAAGCGACGTTGCGCGACAAGGTGCTGTCGAACACCGACGCGCTCGGCCACTTCGCCGGCATTCCGATCGTCACGCAGGCGGTGAACGCGGTGAACCGCACGCCGCCTGCGCGCCATGCGCTCGAGGCGACGCTCGGCGTCGATCGCGATGCTTGGCTGCCGGAATTCGCGCCGCGCAAGTTCCGGCGCACGGCGAAGCCGTCGGACGGCTTGCCGGTGCGCGACGGCGAACGCACGCCCGGCAAGGTCGCGATCTACGCGACGTGCTACGTGAATTTCAACGAGCCCGGCATCGGCCACGACCTGCTCGCGATCCTCGCGCACAACGACATTCCGTACGAGCTCGTCGCGCGCGAAGCCTGCTGCGGGATGCCGCTGCTCGAGCAGGGCAATCTCGCCGGCGTGGCCGCGAAGAAGGACGTGAACCTGCCCGTGCTCGAACGCTATGCGCGCGAAGGCTATGCGCTGATCGGCGCGATCCCGAGCTGCGTGCTGATGTACAAGAGCGAGCTGCCGCTGATGTTCCCCGGCGACGAAGCGGTGCGCGCGGTGGCCGACGCGTTCTGGGATCCGTTCGAATACGTGATCGCGCGGCATCGCGACGGACTGCTGAAGACCGATTTCAAGACGGGCCTCGGCACCGTGTCGTATCACGTGCCGTGCCATGCGCGCGTGCAGAACATCGGCCGCAAGACGGCCGACGCGCTGTCGCTCGTGCCCGACACGCGCGTGAATGTCGTCGAGCGCTGTTCGGGCCACGCGGGCACGTTCGGTGTGAAGAAGGGGTTTCACGCGGATGCGATGCGGATCGGCGGCCCCGTGTTCAAGGCGATGGCCGAGCCGCAGCCGGATGTCGTGTCGTCGGACTGCGCGCTGGCCGGTCATCACATCGTGCAGGGCATCGAGGACAAGGGGCTGCCGTCCGCGCCGCTCGCGCATCCGCTTACGCTGCTGCGCCGCGCGTACGGCATCTGAGCCGCCGCCGGCCGACCCACGAGGACCTCCCATGACGTTGACCCGCGACTCCCTGCTGACGCTCGAAGCGTACGCGAAGATCCGCAAGGCCGAACACGCGCGGCTCGTCGCGTACAAGCGCCGCCGTGCGGTGGCGCTGGGCAACCACCTGCGCCTCCTGTTCGAGGACGAAACGACGATCCGCTATCAGATCCAGGAGATGCTGCACATCGAGAAGATCTTCGACCAGGCCGGCATCGAAGGCGAACTGGACGCGTATCTGCCGCTCGTGCCCGACGGCACGAACCTGAAGGCGACGATGCAGATCGAGTACGAGCACGAGATCGAACGGCGCGCGGCGCTCGCCCGGCTGATCGGCGTCGAGGATCGCGTGTACCTGCAGGTCGACGGGCATGCGCGCGTCTACGCGATCGCAGACGAGGATCTCGACCGCGACACCGCCGAGAAGACGTCGGCCGTGCACTTCGTGCGCTTCGAGCTCGACGCGCCGATGCGCGCGGCGCTCAGGGGCGGGGCGGCGCTGTCGATCGGCTGCGATCACCCGGCGTACACGATGCCGCCGCAGCGCGTGGACGCGGACGTGGCCGCAGCGCTGGCCGTCGATCTGCGCTGACGCGTCCGCTGCAACGTCCGGCATCGCCCACCCACCGGTTTTCCTCTTTCGTTCCGACCCGAAAACGGCACTCCCGCCTCCGATGCGGCGCGTTCGCTCGTCCGCCGTCCCGAAGATGTAACAGACGTCACCGGTTTGCGCGTGGCGAAAAATTTGCATCGCACGTCACCGCGCTTTCATCACTCGCAGAGAAACAATAAAAAGATTGTGCACGGAGATAATTAAAATCGGTCGAATTTGAATGATTTACCGATTCGTGAATATCTTGTTACGCTTTTTTCCCTGATTTACCGATGTCGGGCAGCAATGCGCGGGATTGTTGCCGGCAGGGGGCGGGGCACCCCGAAAATGCCAATGAAAAGGCATTCCTCATACGCTGCGGAGCCCCGCCAGGCGGGCCTTTGCAGAAACGGGCATAAAGATCGCGCAAAAAAATTCAAGCGTAAATACATTGCGCACCCGTGGCAGGTTGTTTCAGTGCGTAACATTAAGTCATTGTCATATTGAGATAAACCCTAGGGATGGTATGCTTCGTGCACAAAAATTCCCACATTGGAGTGAGACCGTGATTTGTGCGTCATTGCCGGGAATGTCGGCACCGTGAAAGTGCGGTGCCGCACCCGCATGCACAACTCCGGATAACCATAATGTGCAACCTGGCCGCCCCGCGACGCGATGTGTCGTGACGGCGCCGCCAATCGCAGCCCCGGCCTGGCTGCGTGGAGAGATCTACTATGTTCTTCGATGAGCTTACCGATGAAGAGTGGTTTCGTCTTTCAACGCTGATCGCCGATGAACCCATCCGGCTGAACCGCCGCGGGCGTCCGCGAGCCGAACCGCGCGTCGTTGCCAACGCGGTGCTCTGGATCCTGACGACCGGTGAAGCGTGGTCGAAGCTGCCCGGTCGCTATCCGTCCGGGCCGACGTGCCGCCGCCGCTACGAGGAGTGGCTCGCGTCCGGCACGCTGCTGCAGATGATCGACGTGCTGACCCAGTTCAGCGGGCGCACGTTCGCGTATATCCCGCCGCCGCCGGAGCCGGTCGTGCCCGCACGCCGTGCCGAGCCGGCGCCCGACAACGACCGCTTGCGCGGCGTGTTCTGGCAAAACCCCGAGTCGTGGCAATTGCCGGTCGCTCAGGCAAACGTTTGGGAGGGCGAGGGCGCGTCGATGAGCGCGAGGCCGGTCGACGAAGTCGTCGATCCGTCGGCCGCGTCGTTCGCGGTGCCGGGTGCGCCGTCGACGGAGCTGCGCCATGCGCATGCGTCGTCGGCGAGCTTCGCCGCGGCCGAACCGCAAGTCGACAACTATCGCGGCTATACGATCTGCGGCATCGCGCAGCCCGTGCAGAACCTGATGTATCGCGCGTGGGCCGAGATTACGCAGGACGACCGACGCGTCGAACGCTCGGGCCTGATCGGTCCGCGCTTCACCGATGCCGAGGAAGCCGAGCAGTTCGCGCTCGACTGGGCGCGCCAGTGGATCGATCGCCATGGCGCGAGCGACGAACCGGCGCGCGAGCCGCAAGGCGAGGTGCTGGCCGGCTTGTCCGCGCTTGCGCGTACCGAGTCGGACATCCACCGCTTCATCGCCGAGCGCCACGCGGGTGCGCTGTCCGAAAGCCGCAACGATCCGGTGCAACCGGAGCGCCGCGAGTACGTGTATCGCGTCGGCTGATCGCCGACCCGCCGAGACGCGCGGGCCGTCGTGTGCCACGACGCCCGCGCGGAAGTCCCGTCCTTTCATGCCTGCGTTGCCGGGGCGCCGCCGTCGAAGCGGCGCCCCCCGTGCACGTGCGTTACTGCCGGCCGTAGGTATCGTCGAAGCGGACGATGTCGTCCTCGCCGAGATACGCGCCCGACTGCACTTCGATCAGCTCGAGCGGCATCTTGCCCGGGTTCTCCAGGCGGTGCGACACGCCGAGCGGGATGTACGTCGATTCGTTTTCGGACAGCAGGAACGTTTCGTCGCCGCGCGTGATGCGCGCGGTGCCGCAGACGACGATCCAGTGTTCGGCGCGATGGTGGTGCATCTGCAGCGACAGTTGCGCGCCGGGCTTCACGACGATGCGTTTCACCTGGAAGCGCTCGCCCATGTCGACCGAGTCGTAGTGGCCCCACGGGCGATGCACCTTGCGGTGATCGGTTGCTTCCGCGCCGCGTTGCGCCTTGATGCGCCCGACGATTTTCTTCACGTCCTGCACGCGCGACTTGTCCGCGACGAGCACGGCGTCCGGCGTTTCGACGACGACGAGGTTCTGCGTGCCCACGCAGGCGACGAGCCGGCTTTCCGAATGCGCGAACGTCGATTCCGCGCCTTCGAACAGCACGTGGCCGCGGCCGACGTTTTCGGCCTCGTCCTTCGGCGAGATCTGCCAGATCGCGTCCCACGAGCCGACGTCCGACCAGCCCGCGTCGAGCGGCACGACGACGCTCTCGCACAGTTGCGGCAGGCTCGCGAGCGGCTCCATCACCGCGTAGTCGATCGAGTTCGACGGCGACGCGGCGAACGCTTCGCGATCGATGCGGAAGAAATCGCCATCGGCCTTGCCCTGGGCGACGGCCTGTTCGCAGGCCGCGTAGATTGCCGGTTCGAGCTCGCGGATCGCCTTCAGCCAGACCGACGCGCGAACGATGAAGATGCCGCTGTTCCACCAGTATTCGCCCGATGCGACGTACTGCTGAGCGAGTTCGAGATGCGGTTTCTCGACGAAGCGGTCGAGGCGGCGCACGTCGAGTTTGCCCGTGGCGGCGTCGCCGAGCGGCGCGCCGACACGGATGTAGCCGAAGCCGGTTTCCGCGTGCTTCGGCACGATGCCCATCGTCGCGATCTTGCCTTGCATCGCGCAATGCACGCCGGCCGCGACGGCCGCGTGGAAGCGCGGCAGGTCGGCGACCGCATGGTCGGCCGGCATCACGGTCATCACCGCGTCGTTGCCGCCGGCGACCAGTCGAAACGCGGCGAGCGTCAGCGCGGGCGCGGTGTCGCGGCCGATCGGCTCGAGCATGATCGACGCCGATTTGCCGGTCAGGCGCAGCTGTTCGGCGGTGGTGAAGCGGTGATCCTCGCCGCATACGATCAGCACGTCGTCGTTCAGCGGATGGTCGGCCGCGAGGCCGTCGAGGCGCAGCGCGGTCGACTGCAGCAGCGAATGTTCGCCGAGCAGGCCGATCAGCTGTTTCGGAAAACGTTCGCGGGACATCGGCCACAGGCGCGTGCCGGACCCGCCGGCGAGAATCACCGGTTGCACGGCGACACGCGTGCCGACGGCGGGCGCGGTGGAAGAAGAATGGCGCGTTTCGGCAGCCACGGCCGGAGCATTCATGAGGACACTCTCCACGGTTGAAGTCAGTGCCTGTCGTTGTAGCATGAAGTAAATCGACAATAAAACCGGATCCATTGCCGGATATTCGCCACGCATTCGTCGGGAAGAATTTTCCGCGCCAGCATCCGATGCAAATAAAAAAATAAAAAATAAATCGGTAAATCGGCCTGTCTTGACCACCAGCAAAGGGTTAGCGGAAATCGTAAAGCTTCCGAAATATTCCCGATTCCTGTGAATTTCGGGAAAACATGCCGAATTAATTCAAAAACATCGCGGCAATAATTTCCGATTATTTTTCGAAATACTTGTACGCTTGAGGCGACAATTTCTTACCGCTTCAATAGCGTCATGCAACGTTTGAATCGAATGCGCGGCACGGGTCGCGCAAGGAGCTGTTCGGCAAACGCCTGTTCAAAGAGGAAGCAGACATGTTGAGCGTGCTGGCGAGAGTCATCGATATCGCGATGGTCGTGACGGGGGCGCTGCTCGCCGCCGCGCTGCACGGTGGCAGCATCTGGCTCAACGACCTGCAGCGCACGATGATGCTGTTCGATTGCCTGCTCGTCGTCGTGTGCTTTCCCGCGTTCGGCATTTACCAGTCGTGGCGCGGCAAGCGTCTCGTCGGGCTGGTGGGGCGGGTCGCATTCGCGTGGCTGGTGGTCGAGCTGGCGGGCATCCTGCTGAGCTTCAGCTTTCATCAGTCGGGCGAACTGTCGCGGCTGTGGCTGGGTTACTGGGCGCTCGTGACGATGGCGCTGCTCGCCGGCTCGAAGGCCTGCGTGCACGTCGTGCTGCGGCAACTGCGCCGCGGCGGCTACAACCTGAAGGCGGTCGCGATCGTCGGCGGGACGCCGGCGGCGCGGCGGCTGATCGCCCAGATGCGGGCGCGGCCGGAAGCCGGTTTCAACCCGGTGTGCGTGTACGACGAAAGCGAAGCGCCGGGCGAAGTCGCGCTCGACGACGTGCGCATCGAGCGGCAGTTCGAATCGCTGGTGTGGCTGGTGCGCAGCCGCGCGATCAGCGAGCTGTGGCTCACGCTGCCGATCACGGAAGAGCGCCGGATTCACCAGATCGTGACGGTGTTCCGCCACGACTTCGTGAATATCCGCTTCATCCCGGACGTGCGCACGCTGTCGTTCTTCAACCAGGAAGTGGTCGAGGTGCTCGGCGTGCCGGCGATCAACCTCGCGGCGTCGCCGATCACCGACGTGCGGATCCTGCCGAAGTTCGTGTTCGACCGGGCGTTCGCGCTGGTGGCGCTCACGGGTCTGGCGCCGGTGATGCTGGTGATCGCGTGCCTGATCAAGCTGACGTCGCGCGGGCCGGTGTTCTTCCGCCAGAAGCGCAAGGGCATCGACGGGCACGAGTTCGAGATCTACAAGTTCCGCTCGATGAAGGTGCACGAGGAAGTGGCGGGGCAGGTCACGCAGGCGAAGAAGAACGATTCGCGCGTGACGCCGGTCGGCCGGTTCCTGCGCCGCACGAGCCTCGACGAGCTGCCGCAGTTCATCAACGTGCTGAAGGGCGAGATGTCGGTCGTCGGCCCGCGCCCGCATGCGCTCGCCCACGACGACATCTACAAGGATCTGGTCAAGGGCTACATGTTCCGCTACCGGATCAAGCCGGGCATCACCGGGTGGGCGCAGATCAACGGCTTTCGCGGCGAGACCGACCAGATCGAGAAGATGATGGGACGCGTGAAGCTCGATCTGTACTACATGCAGAACTGGTCGTTCTGGCTCGACATCAAGATCGTCGTGCTGACGCTCTGGAAAGGCTTCACCGGCAGCAACGCGTACTGAGCACCGAGATCGCGCCACGCAGGCATTCCGGTTTTACGAATTTCGAATCATTGGTCAAGAGGTCCGACACATCATGAATCTGACTATCATCGGCAGCGGTTACGTAGGTCTTGTCACCGGCGCATGTCTCGCCGACATCGGGCACGACGTGTTCTGTCTCGACGTCGACCAGGCAAAGATCGACATCCTGAACAACGGCGGCGTGCCGATCCACGAGCCGGGCCTCAAGGAAGTGATCGCGCGCAACCGCTCGGCGGGCCGCCTGCGCTTCTCGACCGATATCGAGGCCGCGGTCGCGCACGGCGACGTGCAGTTCATCGCGGTCGGCACGCCGCCCGACGAGGACGGTTCGGCCGACCTGCAATACGTGCTGGCGGCAGCGCGCAACATCGGCCGCTACATGACGGGCTTCAAGGTGATCGTCGACAAGTCGACGGTGCCGGTCGGCACGGCCGAGCGCGTGCGCGCGGCGGTGGCGGAAGAGCTCGCGAAGCGCGGCGGCGACCAGATGTTCTCGGTCGTGTCGAATCCGGAATTCCTGAAGGAAGGCGCGGCGGTGGACGATTTCACGCGGCCGGACCGCATCGTGATCGGCTGCGACGACGACGTGCCGGGCGAGCGCGCCCGCGAGCTGATGAAGAAGCTCTACGCGCCGTTCAACCGCAACCACGAACGCACGCTGTACATGGACGTGCGCTCGGCCGAGTTCACGAAATACGCGGCGAACGCGATGCTCGCGACCCGCATCTCGTTCATGAACGAGCTGGCGAACCTCGCCGACCGCTTCGGCGCGGACATCGAGGCCGTGCGCCGCGGGATCGGCTCCGATCCGCGCATCGGCTATCACTTCCTGTACGCCGGCTGCGGTTATGGTGGCTCGTGTTTCCCGAAGGATGTCGAAGCGTTGATCCGCACGGCCGACGAGCACGGGCAGGCACTGCAGATCCTGAAGGCGGTGTCGTCGGTCAACGCCACGCAAAAGCGCGTGCTCGCCGAGAAGATCGTCGCGCGCTTCGGCGAGGACCTGAGCGGCCGCACGTTCGCCATCTGGGGCCTCGCGTTCAAGCCGAATACCGACGACATGCGCGAAGCACCGAGCCGCGAGCTGATCGCCGAGCTGCTGTCGCGCGGGGCGCGCATCGCCGCGTACGACCCGGTCGCGCAGGAGGAAGCGCGCCGCGTGATCGCGCTCGATCTCGCCGATCACCCGAGCTGGCTCGAGCGCCTCTCCTTCGTCGACGACGAGGCGCAGGCCGCGCGCGATGCCGACGCGCTCGTGATCGTCACCGAATGGAAGATCTTCAAGAGCCCCGATTTCGTCGCGCTCGGCCGTCTGTGGAAGACGCCCGTGATCTTCGACGGCCGCAACCTGTACGAGCCGGAGACGATGAGCGAGCAGGGCATCGAATACCACCCGATCGGCCGGCCGGGCTCGCGCCAGGCCGTCGCCGCCCGTGTGCCGGGCACCGCGCCCGCGAGCGCGTAACCCGATTCCCGTCACTCGTTACGAGGCGCCATGTTCCGGAACATCCTGATCGTCTGCCACGCGAACGTCTGCCGCAGCCCGGCAGCGGAACTGCTGTTCAAGTCGCACGCCGCGTCGCGCGGCGGCCCGCGCCCGACGTTCCACTCGGCGGGCGTGCATGCGAACGACGGCGACGGCATCGATCCGGTGATGCGTCAGCTGCTCGCCGAGCGGGGCGTCGATGCGACGACCCACCGCTCGCGGCGGCTGTCGCGCCGGATCGTGCGCGACGCCGACCTGATTCTCGTCAGCGAGCGCGGACAGATTGCGGCCGTTGAATCGGTCGATCCGTTCGCGCGCGGCAAGGTCCACCTGCTCGGCAAGTGGGAAGGGGCCGAGATTGCCGATCCGCACGGCGGCCCCGAGGCCGATTACCGCGAGAGCTACTCACTGATCGAACGTCTGGTTCAAGGATGGCTACAGAAACTATGCTGAAACGCCCGATGCGCCCGGTGGCGCTTGCCGTCGCGCTGACGACTTTCCTGTCAGCCTGTGCAACCGCGCCCGGCAACTACCTCGACTCGTCGAACCTGAAGGACGAAGGCCGGCAGCAAGCGGCCGAAACCTATCCGGTTCATTACATCGACGCCAAAGTGGTGATGGACCAGCTGCAGAAGGCGCAGGTCGACCATCCGCTGCCGCCCGGACGTTACACCGATCCGTCGGAGTACGTGTACCGCGTCGGCCCGCAGGATATCCTCGGCGTCACCGTGTGGGACCACCCCGAGCTGACGACGCCGCAGGGCCAGTCGTTCTCGAGCGGCGGCAACACGACGCAGACGGTCGCGGGTGCGCTGCAGCAGCCGTATACGACCGCGCTGCCGGGCCAGGCCGATCCGTACGGCCAGACGGTCGCCGCCGACGGCACGATCTTCTTCCCGTTCGTCGGCCGCATCAAGGTGGCCGGCAAGACGGTCGCGCAGATCCGCGAGCAGATGGCCACCACGCTGTCGCGCTACGTGAAGAATCCGCAGCTCGACGTGCGCGTGCTCTCGTTCCGCAGCCAGAAGGTGCAGGTGACGGGCGAGGTGAAGCAGCCGGGCCCGCTCGCGGTGAGCGACGTGCCGCTGACGCTCGTCGACGCGATCTCGCGCTCGGGCGGCTCGACCAACGAGGCCGACCTGCAGCGCGTGCGCCTGACGCGTGACGGCAAGCTCTACACGCTCGACGCGAACGGCGTGCTCGATCGCGGCGAGGTGAAGCAGAACGTGATGCTGCAGCCGGGCGACATCATCAACGTGCCGGACCGCAGCGACAGCCGCGTGTTCATCATGGGCGAGGTCAAGACGCCGGTCACGGTGCCGATGCTCAAGGGCCGCCTGAGCATCGCCGACGCGCTGACCGCGGGCGGCGGCATCCTCGACACCGATGCGAACCCGCGCAAGATCTACGTGATGCGCGGGATGCGCGACAACCCGACGAAGCCTGAAGTGTTCCGCCTCGACATGACGCAGCCGGATGCGCTGATGCTGTCGAGCCGCTTCCCGCTTCAACCGCTCGACGTCGTCTACGTCAGCACGGCCAGCTCGGTGCAGTTCAACCGTGTGCTGCAGCAGGTGCTGCCGACGATCCAGACGATCTTCTACATGCGGCAAATCACGCGCTGATAGCCCGCCGGGGCGGCGCCCGCCCCCCGGCACCACTCAAGCGGGAACGAATGGTGAACACGCAAGCGAAACACTCCTACGCGGATCTGTCCGCGAAAACCGAGGAAGAGGACGTCGTCCTCGGCCAGTTGCTCCAGGTGATCATGGACGACATCTGGCTGCTGCTCGGCATCGCGGTCACGGTCGTCGCGCTCGCCGGCCTCTACTGCTACATCGCGAAGCCGGTCTACCAGGCCGACGTGCACGTGCGGGTCGAGGGCAACGACAACACGTCGCAGGCGCTCACGCAGACGCAGACGGGCGCGATGATCAACAGCGGCCCGCAGCAGGCGCCGACCGACGCGGAAATCGAGATCATCAAGAGCCGCGGCGTGGTCGCGCCGGTGGTCGAGCAGTTCAAGCTGAATTTCTCGGTCGTGCCGAAGACGCTGCCGGTGATCGGCGGTGTCGCCGCGCGCATCGCGACGCCCGGTGTGCCGGCGAAGCCGTGGCTCGGCCTGAAGTCGTACGCATGGGGCGGTGAAGTGGCCGACGTCGATTCGATCAGCGTCGTGCCCGCGCTCGAGGGCAAGAAGCTGACGCTGACGGCCGGCCCGAACGGGACCTATTCGGTCGTCGACCAGAACGGCATGCGGCTGCTGTCGGGCCAGGTCGGCGAAGCGGCGCAGGGCGGCGGCGTGACGCTGCTCGTGTCGAAGCTCGTCGCGCGCCCCGGTACGCAGTTCACGGTGGTCCGCTACAACGATCTCGATGCGATCAGCGGCTTCCAGACCGGCATCCAGGTGACCGAGCAGGGCAAGCAGACGGGCGTCGTGCAGATCTCGCTCGAAGGCAAGGACCCGGACCAGACCGCCGCGATCGCGAACGCGCTCGCGCAGTCGTACCTGAACCAGCACGTGGTCGCGAAGCAGGCCGAAGCGACCAAGATGCTCGACTTCCTGAAGGGCGAGGAGCCGCGCCTGAAGGCCGACCTCGAACGCGCGGAAGCCGCGCTGACGCAGTACCAGCGCACGTCGGGCTCGATCAACGCGAGCGACGAGGCGAAGGTCTACCTCGAGGGCAGCGTGCAGTACGAGCAGCAGATCGCCGCGCAGCGCCTGCAGCTCGCGTCGCTCGCGCAGCGTTTCACCGATTCGCATCCGATGGTGATCGCCGCGAAGCAGCAGCTCGCGGAGCTGCAGGGCGAGAAGGACAAGTTCAGCAACCGCTTCCGCAGCCTGCCGGCCACCGAAGTGAAGGCCGTCCAGCTGCAGCGTGACGCGAAGGTCGCCGAGGACATCTACGTGCTGCTGCTGAACCGCGTGCAGGAGCTGTCGGTGCAGAAGGCCGGCACGGGCGGCAACATCCACCTCGTCGATTCGGCGCTGCGTCCGGGCGATCCGGTCAAGCCGAAGAAGGTGCTGATCCTGTCGGCCGCCGTGTTCCTCGGGCTGATTCTCGGCACGGGCATCGTGTTCCTGCGCCGCAACATGTTCCAGGGCATCGAGGATCCCGACCGCATCGAGCGCGCGTTCAACCTGCCGCTGTACGGGCTGGTGCCGCAAAGCGCCGAGCAGGTGAAGCTCGACGCGCAGGCCGAGAAGAGCGGCAGCCGTACCCGTCCGATCCTCGCGAGCCTGCGTCCGAAGGATCTCAGCGTCGAGAGCCTGCGCAGCCTGCGCACCGCGATGCAGTTCGCGATGATGGATGCGAAGAACCGTGTGATCGTGCTGACGGGCCCGACGCCGGGTATCGGCAAGAGCTTCCTGACGGTCAACCTCGCGGTGCTGCTCGCGCATTCGGGCAAGCGCGTGCTGCTGATCGACGCCGACATGCGCCGCGGCTTGCTCGACCGCTACTTCGGCCTCACGTCGCAGCCGGGCCTGTCCGAGCTGCTGAGCGACCAGTCGGCGCTCGAGGATGCCGTGCGCGAGACGCCGGTGCAGGGCCTGTCGTTCATTTCGGCCGGCACGCGCCCGCCGAACCCGTCGGAGCTGCTGATGTCGTCGCGCCTGCCGCAATACCTGGAGGGGCTCGGCAAGCGCTACGACGTCGTGCTGATCGATTCGCCGCCGGTGCTGGCGGTGACCGACGCGACCATCATCGGCCGCATGGCCGGCTCGACGTTCCTCGTGCTGCGCTCGGGCATGCATACCGAAGGCGAGATCGCCGACGCGATCAAGCGCCTGCGCACCGCCGGCGTCGACCTGGAAGGCGGGATCTTCAACGGCGTGCCGCCGAAGGCGCGCGGCTACGGCCGCGGCTATGCAGCCGTGCACGAATACCTGAGCGCCTGATCCGCATCGCACGTAACCGGGCGGGCAGCATGTGTTGCCCGCCCGGCCGACAGGAGAATCAACGATGAAAATTTCCGTGCTCGTTCCGACTTTTCGGCGTCCTGCCGACCTCGCGCGCTGCCTGCTGGCGCTGCAGCGGCAGCATCGGCTGCCCGACGAGGTGATCGTCGTCGCGCGCCCGGAGGATGACGCCACGCACGAACGGCTCGCCGATCCGGCGGTCGGCGGCGCGCTGCCGCTGCGCATCGTGCCAGTCGACGTGCCGGGCCAGGTCGCCGCGCTGAACAAGGGGCTCGACTCGGCGAACGGCGACATCGTCGCGATCACCGACGACGACGCGGCGCCGCATCCCGACTGGCTCGCGCGCGTCGAGTCGGTGTTCGAAGCCGATCCGCGCGTGGGCGCGGTCGGCGGGCGCGACTGGGTGCACGAGAAGGGCCGCGTGCTCGACGAATCGCGCGAACGCGTCGGCCAGCTCACGCTGTCCGGCAAGATCGTCGGCAACCATCATCTCGGCGTGGGCGGCCTGCGCGAAGTCGACATGCTGAAAGGCGCGAACATGAGCTACCGCCGCGCCGCGATCGAGCGGCTGCGCTTCGACACGCGGCTGCGCGGCGCCGGCGCGCAGGTGCACAACGACATGGGTTTCAGCATGCGCGTGCAGCGCGACGGCTGGAAGCTCGTCTACGACCCGGCGATCGCGGTCGATCATTTCCCGGCCGAGCGCTTCGACGACGATCGGCGCGATGCCGCGTCGCTGAATGCGATCAGCAACGGCGCGTACAACATGCACCTGATCCTGCGCGAGCATCTGCCGCCGGTCCGGCGCGAGATCGCGTGGTGGTGGTGGACGCTGGTCGGCACGCGCGTCTACCCGGGCCTCGCGCACGTGCTGCTGTCGCTGCATACGGCGCAGCGCGAGCGGATCCGCGAGCACTGGCGCGCGGTGCGCCGCGGTGCGCGCGATGCCCGCCGCGCGAACCTTGCCCCCCATCGTGCGGCGATGCCGCCGGTGACGTCTTGAACGGCTTGCGCGCCCCGCGCGCGGCCACCCACGGAGGGCTCGCATGACTGCAACGAAAGCTGCAACCAACGTCCACGTTCACCTGTTTTACGGCGCCGATCCGCGTACCTACCGGAAAGGCGAGAACATCGGCTGCCTGTACGGCTATCACCATGCCGAATCCGACGAATTCCGGCTGACCTATTCGCAGGACGGCGGCGAGAGCCGCGTCGCCAGCCTCGCGCGCCGCGCGCTGAAGGCGGCGCTCGGCTTCGACGTCGTGCATGCGTGGCGCAACCGCGCCGCGCTGCTGAACACCGACGTGATCTGGACGCACACGGAACAGGAGCATCTGGCCGCTTCGCTGATCCTGAAGCTGGCCGGCGAGCAGGGCAAGCGCCCGCTGCTGCTCGCGCAGAGCGTATGGCTGTTCGACAAGTGGAACAGCTTCGGCGGCCCGCGCCGCTGGCTGTACCGCAAGCTGATCGCGCGCGCCGACGCGCTGACCACGCTGGCCCGCGACAACGCCGAGCTGTGCCGCCGCTATCTCGGCCGCGATGCCGAGTTCGTCTACTACGGGCTGAACACGCAGGATTTCCCGATCACCGAGCCGCGGCAATGGCAACCGAACCGGCCGCTGCGGATCGCGGCGATCGGCAACGACCGCGACCGCGACTGGCGCACGTTCCTCGCCGCGTTCGGCGGTGACGAGCGCTACGACGTGCGGCTCGCGACGCGCCGCCGCGTGCCGCGCGAGTGGCATGCGCCGAACGTGAAGATCGGCTCGGCATCGGGGCTCGCGAAACAGCACGAGCTGTACGCGTGGGCCGACGTGATCGTCGTGCCGCTGCGGCCGAACTTCCATGCGTCGGGCATCACGGTGATGCTCGAGGCGGCCGCCGTCGGCAAGCCGATGATCGTGTCGGATGTCGGCGGGCTCAGCGACTACTTCCCGCACGATACGGCCGCTTATGTGCCTGCGTTCGACGCGCAGGCGATGCGCCAGGCCGCCGATCGCTTCGTGGCCGATCCGGTCGCGGCGCTTGCGTGCGCGCAGGCCGCCGCGGCGTGCCTGCGCGATCGCGACCTGACCACGCAGGCGTTCGCCGAGCAGCACGTGCGGATCACGCGCGACATGCTGCGCCGGCGCCGCACGCCGGCTGCCGCGGGCCTGGCGATGCCGCTCGCGGATTCGCGCCCGTCGTCGCGGTGAGAGCGGATCGATGAGTACGATTGCCGCCGAACGCGCACCGTCGCGCAAACGCAACTGGCTTCCCGAGCCGAAGCACTGGGTCGGGCAGGCCGGACTGTGGACGTTCACGGCCGCGTTGATCGCCATTCACCAGGGCAAGGTGCTGACGCTCGCGTTTCCGGTGCTGGCCATCGCGGTCGGCATCTGGCTGTATTTCAAGAGCCCGGCGCGCTACGTCGGCTTCATGTGGTGGGTGTGGTTCCTGAGCCCGGAAGTGCGGCGTCTCGCCGACTGGTCGAAGGGCGCGTTCACGCCGACGAGCCTGATCCAGGTCGCGCCGCTCGCGGTGACGATGATCGCCGGCCTCGGGCTGATCCGGCATTACCGCGTGCTCGCGCAGCGGCGCGGGATCCCGATCCTGCTGATGCTGTTCGGGCTCACGTATGCGTACCTCGTCGGGATCGTGTCGAGCGGCGTGATGGCCGCGACCTACGACCTCGCGAACTGGGTGTATCCGGTGCTGATCGGCTTTCACATCATGGTCAACGCGCGCGACTACCCCGAGTACCGCGACGTGCTGCTGTCCACGTTCATGTGGGGCATGCTCGTGATGGGCCTGTACGGCATCGTGCAGTACTTCGTGATGCCACAGTGGGACGTGCTGTGGATGATCGGTTCCGACATGGGCTCGCAGGGCGAGCCGGTGCCGTACGGCGTGCGCGTGTTCAGCACGATGAATTCGTCCGGGCCGTTCGCGTTCGCGATGATGGGCGCGCTGGTGTTCGTGCTCGCGGCGCCGCAGAAGATCCGCTGGTTCGCCGGGGCAGCCGGTTTCGTGTCGTTCGCGCTGTGTCTCGTGCGCTCGACGTGGGGCGGCTGGGTGATCGCGCTCGCGATCCAGCTCGCGCAGTCGAACAACCGCGTGCGGATGCGGATCCTGATCAGCGGCGTCGTGCTGGTCGGCCTGTGCGTGCCGCTGCTGACCGTCGGGCCGGTGGCCGACCGTCTCGGCGCGCGTCTGCAGTCGATCACGAACCTGAAGGACGACCGCAGCTACGACGACCGCAACAAGTTCTACGCCACCTTCGCGCAGACGGCGTTCACCGACGTCGCCGGCGAAGGGATGGGCGCGACGGGTGCATCCACGAAGCTGTCGAGCGACAGCGGCGAGCTCGGCAAGTACGGCAGCTTCGACAGCGGCGTGATGAACGTGCCGTTCGTGCTCGGCTGGCCCGGCACGCTGCTGTACCTCTCGGGCGTCGTGATGCTGTTCGGCCGCACGCTGCGCGCGGCTTTCAAGCTGCGCAAGGACAAGTTCGTCGGCGCGTGCCTGAGCCTGTGCCTGTCGACCTTCGCGATGCTCGTGTTCACGAACTCGCTGATCGGCACGGGCGGCCTGCTGATGTTCACAGCCATTTTTTCGATTCTTTCCGCGGCGCACTGGCAAAAGGCACAACGCCTGCTGGCCGCCGCGCGTTTACGGGGAGGCGACCATTGAGAATCGCGATCGTCACGCACGTCGTGCGACATAACGACGGGCAGGGCCGCGTCAATTACGAAATCGCGCGCGCGGCGCTGGCCGAGAACTACGAGGTCACGCTGGTCGCGTCGCATGTCGCGCCCGAACTGCTGGCCGACCCGCGCGTGCGCTGGGTGCCCGTGAAGGTCGGCGGCTTCTGGCCGTCGAATCTGGTCAAGCAGCAGGTGTTCGCGCTGAAGAGCGCGGCCTGGCTACGCGCGCACCGCAGCGAATACGACGTGCTGCACGTGAACGGCTTCATTTCGTGGATCAAGGCCGACGTGAATACCGCGCACTTCGTGCACGGCGGCTGGTTCAAGAGTCCGTACTATCCGTTCGGGCCGACGAAGGGGCTGTGGTCGGCCTACCAGTACGTCTATACGCGCGTGAACACCACGCTTGAGCGCTGGGCGTACCGGCGTTCGCGCGCGATCACGGCCGTGTCGCAGAAGGTGGCCGACGAGATCGCCGGGCTCGGCATCGACAGCCGCAAGATCAGCGTGATCTACAACGGTGTCGACGCCGGCGCGTTCGCGGGGGCACAGGCCGACCGCGCGGCGTTCAAGCTGCCGGACGATGCATTCCTGCTGCTGTTCGTCGGCGACCTGCGCACGCCGCGCAAGAACCTCGGCACCGTGCTGAAGGCGCTGACGAAGCTGCCGGCGAACGTGCACCTGGCGGTGGCGGGCTACTTGCCCGGCAGCCCGTATCCGGACGAGGCACGGGCGCTCGGCATCGATTCGCGCGTGCATTTCCTCGGTCTCGTGAAGAACATGCCGACGCTGATGCGCTCGGTCGACGCGTACGTGTTCCCGTCGCGCTACGAAGCGATGAGCCTGTCGCTGCTCGAGGCGATGGCGGCCGGGCTGCCGGTCGTCACCGCGCGCACGGCGGGCGGTGCGGAAATCATCACGCGCGAATGCGGGATCGTGCTGGAGGATCCGGACGATCCGGCGGCGCTCGCGCAGGCGATCGGCTCGCTCGCGGTGTCGCGCGACACCTGTCGCGCGATGGGTGACGCCGCCCGCGAACTGATGACCCGTTTCGGCTGGGCGCACATGGGCGCCCAGTATGTCGCGCTCTACCGGCGCATCGGCCAACCCACGCAGCCGTCCGCATTCGAGCGGGCCGAGCATGCAGTCACGCAGGAGCAAACGTGATGTCCCAATCTTCCCGGCCGATCAAATCGTTGCAAATCGGCATGCACTGGTTCCCCGAACGTGCGGGCGGCCTCGACCGGATGTACTACTCGCTCGTCGGCGCGCTGCCGGGCGCGGGCGTCGAGGTGCGCGGGCTCGTCGCCGGCTCCCCGAAAGTCGCCGACGACACCGACGGTGCGATCCAGGGCTTCGGCCCCGCATCGGAGTCGCTTGCACGCCGGATGCTCGCCGCGCGCCGCGCGTTGCGCGAGGAGATCCGCAGCGAGCGGCCTGACGTGATCTCGTCGCACTTCGCGCTGTACACGTTCCCGGGTCTCGACGTCACGCGCGGGATTCCGCAGGTGTCGCATTTCCAGGGGCCGTGGGCCGACGAAAGCCAGGTCGAGGGCGCTGCGTCGCTCGGCCAGCGCGCGAAGCGCTATCTCGAACAGGCCGTCTATACGCGTTCGTCGCGGTTGATCGTGCTGTCGCAGGCGTTCGGCCAGATCCTGACGAACCGCTACGGGATCGATCCGTCACGCGTGCGCGTGATTCCGGGCTGCGTCGATACCGCGCAGTTCGATACGCCGCTCACGCCGGCCGAGGCGCGGCACAAGCTGCAGTTGCCGCAGGACCGGCCGATCGTGCTGGCCGTGCGCCGGCTCGTGCGGCGCATGGGGCTGGAGGACCTGATCGATGCGATCGGTCTCCTCAAGCACCGTCACCCGGACGTGCTGCTGCTGATCGCCGGCAAGGGCAAGATCGGCGAGGAACTGCAGCAGCGCATCGATGCGGCGGGGCTCCAGGATAACGTGAAGCTGCTCGGCTTCGTGCCCGACAACCATCTCGCGGCGCTGTACCGCGCGGCGACGGTCAGCGTCGTGCCGACGGTCGCGCTCGAAGGCTTCGGGCTGATCACCGTCGAATCGCTCGCGTCCGGCACGCCCGTGCTGGTCACGCCGGTCGGCGGGCTGCCGGAGGCGGTGGCCGGGCTGTCCAACGATCTCGTGCTGCCCTCCACGGGCGCGGACGCGATCGCGGAAGGGCTCGGCGCCGCGCTGTCGGGGGCGATCAGGCTGCCCGACGAAGCCGCGTGCAAGCGCTATGCACGGGATCATTTCGACAACGCGGTGATCGCGCGGCGCGTTGCCGGCGTGTACGAAGAGGCGATCCAGGCCGCAGGTTGAGCGCGACGCGGCGCGCTACCTGCGTGCCGAACCGAAAGCCGAACCGGCGGCGCGTGCGTGCATGGCCGGTTCGCATGCCGGCCCGCCCGCAGAGGGCGGGCCGGCCACTTCTCCCTCCGATACACGGTGCCGGCACGTGTCACGCGCGCCTGAGCGTGGCGGCCCACACGCCGAGCGCGGCCACGCTCACGACCGCGCCGAGCACGCAGACGCCGGTCCATCCGGCGCGCGCATACATCATCGTCGACGCAATCGCGCCGAGCCCGCTGCCGGCCGAATAGAACAGCATGTAGCAGCCGACGAGGCGCGCATGCGCATCGGGCCGCGCGCCGAGAATCATGCTCTGGTTGACGACGTGGACGGCCTGCCCGCCGACATCGAGCAGCACGATGCCGACGATCAGCCATGCAATCGACGTATCGCCGAACGCGAGCGGCAGCCATGAGCACGCAAGCAGCGCGAGCGCGACACCGGTCGTCGCTTCGCCGCGCCCGCGGTCCGCGAGCCGGCCCGCGTGGGCGGCCGCCGCCGCACCCAGTGCGCCGACGAGCCCGAACGCGCCGATCTGCGTATGCGACATCGCGTGCGGCGGTGCGCTCAGCGGCAGCACCAGCGCGCTCCAGAAGATGCTGAACGCCGCGAACATCAGCAGCGCGATCGCGCCACGCACGCGCAGCACGCGTTCATCGCGCAGCAGCGACACCATCGATCGCAGCAGCGCCGCGTAGCCGATGCGCTCGTGCGGGCCGTTCTCGTCCGGCAGCAGCCGCGACAGCACGACGAGCATCGCGATCGCGAGCGCGCCCGACACCGGTAGACGGCCCGCCAGCCCGCGATGTCGGTGACGACGCCCGCCAGCGAGCGCGCGGCCAGCAACCCGACCACGACGCCGCCCTGTGCGGCGCCCACCACGCGCCCGCGTTCGCCGGCGCCCGCGAGCGCCGCGGAGCACGCGATCAGCCCTTGCGTCATCGCGGTCCCGAGCAGCCCCACCGCGACCATCCCGGCCAGCAGCGCGATACGCGTCGACGACGCGGCGACGCCGATGCAGGCCGCCGTCAGCAGCAGAAGCTGCACGGTGATCAGGCGCTTGCGGCTCAGCAGGTCGCCGAGCGGCACGACGAACAGCAGCGCGAGTGCACAGCCGAGCTGCGTCGCCGTGATCACGCCGCCGACGGCTGCCTGCGATACGCCGAAATCCCGCGCGATCGAATCGAGCAGCGGCTGCGCGTAGTAGACGTTCGCGACACTGGCCGCGCAGCAGATGGCCAGCAACGCGACGCGCGCCGCGGACAGGCGGCCGCCGTCGGCCGGATGCGCGGCATGTGTCGGTACGTTCGATGCGACGGTGCCGGAATGACAGGAAGACTCCATGGGTTTCCTCGTGCAATGTAGTTGCAAATTGAAACTGATGTGGAGTGTAGGAAAAGTAGTTTTAAAATGCAACCTGCTGTGCGGCGGGCGAGATGTCCGCGCACGGATGGCCGGCGCTGCTGCGAAGGTGGCCGGCAAGATTGCGGAGAGGAACATGGCCAGGCAGAAAAGTCTTGCGGATTCGCCGTGCCCGGTGGCGCGGGCGACCGATATCGTCGGCGATCGCTGGGCGTTGCTGATCGTGCGCGATGCGTTCGACGGCCTGCGCCGGTTCGGCGATTTCCGCGCGAGCCTCGGTGTCGCGAGCAACATCCTGTCCGACCGGCTGAAGATGCTGGTGGACGCCGGCGTGTTCGACGTCGTGCCGGCATCCGACGGCACCGCGTATCAGGAATACGCGCTGACCAAAAAGGGCGAAGGGCTGTTTCCGGTGATCGTGATGCTGAGGCAGTGGGGCGAGGCGCACCTGTTCGCGCGCGGCGAGCCGCATTCGGTGCTGGTCGACCGCAGCACGGGGCGCGCGGTCCGCAAGCTCGCGCTGCGGCATGACGACGGCCGGCCTTTGAAGGCGGCGGAGACGGTCGTGAGGAAGGTCGGTGACGACGCCGGCAAGACGCGTCAGTGAGCGTCATGTGCGATGGCCGCACCGTCGGATAGACTGTCGCGATCGTCGTTGACCGGAGCCGCATTGCCATGTCCCACCCGCTGGATTCCGCCGGCTATCGGCGATTGCTCGACCTGCAGCGTCGCATCCACGACTACTGCGAGCGCGAGGGCGCCGAGGACGGGCGCGATCATTCCGATCCGGCCGAGCCGTTGTGGCCGACCGATTTCAACCACGTCACCGTCGCGCCGATGCGGGCCGGGCTGCATGTCCGGTACTTCGGCGGCGCTTGGGACGAACCGTTCGACTGGACGCTGCAATGCCTTGCAGAGCGGGACGTCGCGGATCTCGTCACCGACCTCGCGTTCAGCGGTCTGGACGAAGGCGCCAACGGCTCGCGCGAATGGGATTTCGGTCCGCTGCTCGATTCGGATGGGCGTTTCCCGATGCTGCGCTCGCTGTATGTGCGGCCGACCGAGCCGGCCGATCACAACCAGTCGATGATCGTGCGCCGCGGCCTGATCATGCAGGAGGGCGGCGAGATTGCCCGCTTTGCTGCGAAGGCGCCGTTTCTCACCGAGCTGACGGTGCCGAATGCGCCCGACGCGCATTTCTTCGACGTACCGCTTGCGCATCTCGAGCGGCTGCGCATCGGTGGCGGAGATGACACGCAGCAGTTCATCGAGCATCTGGCCGGCAGCGACAACCTGTCGTCGCTCGGCTGGCTCGATTTCTCGGAATCGACCGCGTTGCATTCGACGTGGAAGCGCGAGCGCGACGCCGGCAGCGTGACGTCGTTCGACGCCTACGAGCGCTTGCTGAAGAGCCCCGCTGGCCAGCGGCTCCACAGGCTGACACTGAGAAATACCTGTCTCGATCGAGAAGCGCTCGACGCGCTGCAGGCCCTGCATCCGCGCTTGTCGTTGATGGTGATCCAGGCCGGCACCGGTGGTTACGTGAGTCATTTCAAGGACAACGTGTTTCCGTCGCGTCACCTGATCCAGCGCGACCCCGGCGACGCGTGACCGCACGCGTGGTTCAATCGGCCGCCGCCACGGCCTGACGCGCGGACGACGCGCCGCGATGCGCATCGGGCCGCACCCGCGTCGCGAGCAGCGCGGCGGTGACGAGCAGCGCGACCGACACGGCCGTTTCGATCCGCAATCCGCTCACGACCTGCGCCGCGCCGCCGCCGCCGGCGAGCGCGCCGAACGCCGCCACACCCATCGCGCCGCCGGCCTGCCGCGCGGTATTCAGCACGGCCGACGCGATGCCTGCCCGTTCGGGCGCGACCGATGCGAGCACGGCGGTCGTCATCGCCGGCACCGCGAAGCCCATGCCGGTCGGAATCAGCAGGAACGGCACGAGCAGGGCGGCCAGCGGCGTCGACGCGTCGACGAAATGCAGCGACCCGTAGCCGAGCGCGGCGACGAGCGCACCCGCCAGCATCGGCGCACGCGGGCCGTGACGCGCCACGACGCGCCCGCTGGCGAGGTTCGACAGCAGGAAGCCGCCGGTCAGCGGCAGGAATGCAAGGCCCGCCTGCAGCGCCGATTCGCCGCGTGCGCGCTGCAGGTACAGCGCGAGCACGAACACGGTGCCGTAGTACGTGAGGTTCACGCAGATCCCGAACAGCACGGCCGCGCTGAAGGTGCGATGGCGGAACAGCGAGAGCGGCAGCATCGGCGTGGCCGTGCGCGCTTCCACGGCGACGAACGCGAGCGCGGCGAGGGCGGCCAGCACGAAGCCGCCGGCGACGACCGGATGCGTGAAGCCGAGCGGCCGCCATTCGATCACGGCGCCGGTCAGTGCGGCCAGCATTGCGATCGCGATGAACTGGCCGCGCAGGTCGAGTGCGCGGATGGAACGGGACGCTGCGGCCGGCGCCGCCGTACCACGCGCGGGGATCCATGCGAACGCCGCCGCCAGCCCGGCCGCACACAGCGGCAGGTTCACGAGGAAGATGCCGCGCCAGCCCCACGCCGCGATCAGCACGCCGCCGACCACCGGGCCTGCCGCGATCGAAATCGACCCGGCCGCCGTCCACCAGCCCACGGCGCGCGCCCGCAGGTGCGGGTCGTGCCGGCACGCGTCGTTGAGCAGTGCGAGCGAATTGGGCAGCATCGCCGCGGCGCCGACGCCCTGCAGCGCGCGCGCCGCGATCAGCATCGCGGGCGCGCTCGCGGCGCCGCACGCGAGCGACGCCAGTGCGAACAGCACGAGGCCGGAGATGTACAGGCGCCGCGCGCCGAAGCGGTCGCCGAGCGCGCCGCCCGACAGCATCAGTACCGCGAACGCAAGCGTGTACGCATCGACGACCCATTGCAGGCCGGCGACCGGCAAGTGCAGGTCGCCGGCGAGATGCGCGAGCGCGATGTTGACGATCGTCACGTCGAGCTGCGTCACGACGAAACCGGTGCTGACGGTCGCGACGACGCGGGCGAGCGCGGACGGGAAGGTTGTCGTGGGGGCGGTCGTATCCATGCGTCAATCGTAGGACGCGACCGGCACGCGATGTTTCAGCGGGACGTGAAGCGTCGAAACGCAGGATGCGAAGCAGGGGGCGCGAAGCGGGAACGGAACAGGCTGCGGCCGGGCCGGCGCGACCGCGATTTATCGAAGAATCGTGCCACTACGTGCAGGTGTGCGCGCTCGGCGCGGGCCGGCGGCTGCGTTCAATGCCGCTCGCCGCGCCAGCGTCCCGGCGCCACGCCGAAGCGTTTCGTGAACGCATGGGTGAACGTGCTTTGATCCGCGAAGCCGACCATCCCGGCGATATCGACGAGCGGATACCGGCCGTCCGCGAGCAGGATCACGGCGGCGTCGAGCCTCAACCGCTGCAGGTAGCGATGCGGCGTTTCACCGAACGCGTCGACGAACAGTTGATGAAAGCGGCGCATCCCGTAGCCGCAGTGCGCGGCGAGATCGGCGATGCGCAGCGGCTCGTCGAGCCGTGCGCGCAGCCAGCGGTCGATGCCCGCGAAATCGAGGCCCGAGGCGGGCGCGGCGATGGCGCGTTCGTCGAGCAGCGCGCCGCACAGCCGCGCGGCGGCCTGCCACTGGAAACGGTGCGCGGCCGCTTGCCGCGCGTCGTCGGCGGGGGCTTCGAGTTGCGCGGCGGCGGCCGCGATCTGCGCGACCAGCGACGTCAGTGCCGGATCGATCGCCACGGCGCGCGCACTGTCGAACAGCCGCTGCGGCACCGCGAGCGAGGCGAGGGGAAGATTGAGCACGAGCTGGCGGTTCTCGCCCAGGCCCGCGTAATCGTGGCGCGCGCCGGCCGGAACCAGCCACGCGCCGTGCCGGTCGAGCCGCTGGCTGACGCCGTCCACCGCCATCACCATCGCACCGTCGATGCCGAGCACGATCTGATGGAAGTCGTGCACGTCCGACGCTTCGAGCGTGTCGTAGCGTTGCAGTGCGATGGTGGGGGACGAAAGGTGTGCCATGAGGCAGGGTGTCAGGCGGCGGCTCGCGTGCTGTGTCAGATGTCGAGCAGTTCGACTTCGAACACGAGCGTGGCATTCGGCGGAATCACGCCGCCTGCGCCGCGCGGGCCGTAGCCGAGTTGCGGCGGGATCGTCAGGCGACGCACGCCGCCGACTTTCATGCCCTGCACGCCTTCGTCCCAACCCTTGATGACCATGCCGCCACCGAGCACGAACGCGAACGGGTCGTTGCGATCCTTGCTCGAGTCGAATTTCTGACCGTCGGTCAGCCAGCCCGTGTAGTGGACGCTGACGGTCTGGCCGGCTTGCGCTACGTCGCCGGTGCCTTCGGTCAGGTCTTCGTATTTGAGGCCCGATTCGGTCGTGATGACAGACATGACTTCTCCTGAAAAAGGATGGGTAAAACCGCTATTGTAGGCGAGCGCGCAGCGGGCCGCCGCGCGTGGCTGTCGGCTGCTTGCACGCGTGTCGCGGGCGGCGGCGCGCCGCCGTGGCCGCGATGGTCCGAAACGCAAATGGAACGCGCGTTTGAATTTTTCGCACGCCCCGCGACCGCGGTTGCACCGCGCGAGTGCGACGCGTGTATGAATCGGTGTTACCGGGGCGCTCGGCCGCTTGCCGCGCGGCTTCGTCCGAGTCCGCGAAACGCCCGCCACGCGGGGCTTTCGGACCATCGACATTACACGGCACGAAGCGGCGCATGTCGCTCGCGGGCCCCCGCGCGCGTTCGAATCGCGCCCCGCCCGGACGCTGTTCGAGCGCCGCTTTTTCCGCCTTTCCGACCGTGCCCTGTTTGGAAGCGCGCATCTACCGCGCGGCTTGCGCGCGCTGCTGCGGGCGGCCTATCTTTACAGCTGTCGATGTCAAGATTTTGGCGGTGCATGACGTGCCGCCCGGGCCTGCGCCGGCTGCGTCGGACGACGCGCCGGGCCGCTCCGGAACCAGGAGAACGATGAACATGAAGTCAGCCGCTTCCGCCACCGCAGCCGGGATCATGCCGGTGCGTCGCGACCTGCGCTTCGACCTGCCGGTCGAACGCGCGAAGGACTGGCATGGCCTCGGGTCGCACGTGACCCATTTCTTCAACGCGCTGTCGCTGCTGTTTCCGGCCGGCGAGCGTTTCTTCATGGATTCCGTGCGCAACTATCGTGACCGGATCGACGATCCCGTGCTGAAGCAGCAGGTGCTCGGTTTCATCGGCCAGGAGGCGATGCACACGCGCGAGCACGTCGAGTACAACGAGTTGATGCAGGCGAACCGCCTGCCCGCGCGCAAGCTCGACAAGCGCGTCTGGACGGTGCTCGGCTACATGAAGCGCAAGCTGCCGCATTCGGTGCAACTTGCGCATACGGTCGCGGCGGAGCACTACACGGCGATGCTCGCCGACTGGCTGCTGCGCGACCGGACGCGTCTCGAAGGTTCGGTCGACGGCTACCGCCAGATGTGGATCTGGCACGCGCTCGAGGAAACCGAGCACAAGGCCGTGTCGTTTGACGTATGGAATGCCGCGATGGAGCCGGGGCTGCGCCGTTACCTGATCCGCATCGGCGTGTATCTGCTGACGACGCTGACGTTCTGGCCAACCGTGTTCCTGATGCATGCGACGCTGCTGTGGCGCGATCGTGGCGCCGGCCATCACGTGCGCGGCATGCTGCGGATGATCGCGTTCCTGTACGGGCCGCGTCGCGGGCTGTTCCCGCGCATCGCCGGCGAATGGCTGAGCTTCTTCCGGCCGGGCTTCCATCCGTGGGATCACGACAATCATCACCATCTCGCGCGGGTCGACGAGCTTGCCGCCACCTACGGCGAACACGGCGGCACGCCGGCCGGCCGTGGCCGCGCGAACGCGCCGGCGCCGCTCGCATCGGGCCGCTGAGACCGCCGCTGAGACCACCGCTGAGACCACCGCTGAGACCACCGCTGAGACCGCCGCTGAGACCGCCGCTGAGACCGCCGCCGGGACCGCAGCCGGGACCGCCGCCGGGACCGCCGCTGTACCGGCATGCGCGGCATCGGGCCGCGCATGTTGCGTTCGTGCATCAGCCGCCTTCCTCTGACGATTGACCTAAATCAATTCGAACCGGCGGCACAGCTGCCCTGCGGGCCCGTCGACCGGTTGTGCACGCACGCGCCGGCGAGCCGATCCCGCGTGCGCGGCATCGCCCGGGAGCGCCATGCGCCAGCACCGGCGCGGCTTTGCGCGCCGCGCAGCCCCCCGTTCAGGGGGGGCGCCGCGCACGCCACCGGGATAACACCCATCTAGCCGCGGGCCGGCCGCATCGATATACCGTTCATGACAATGTCCACCTCACGCGCGATTCCTGCACGGGGGGATTTTATTCGGACGGAAATGCGGCCAATATGTCGGTTCGACCAAGGTCCGTCGCGTGTGACGGCGAGCCGGCGCGATACCAACGCCAAGCGGGGAACAACGATGGTTGCTAGGTCACCTGACGCAAACGGGCATGCGGTGCCCGAGATGTCGCATGTGTCCGTCACCGCGCCCGAGGACGGACGCAAGCTGTTCGTGATCATGCGCTCGCCCGATGAGCCGTTGCTTGCGCAACTGCGCGGGCTCGGCTGGGAAATCACCGTCGCAAAGACGGCCGGCGCCGCGCAGAACATGACCTCCGGCGTGAGCGTCGCCGCCGGTCTGGTCGATTTCAGCGGGTTCACGTCGCGCGACTATCCCGCGCTGAAGGCGTGCCTGAGCCAGCCGTCGATCGGCTGGATTTCCATCGCGCAGGCCGGTGTCACGATCAGCCCCGCGGTGCGTGAACTGATCCGCAGCTATTGCTTCGATTACGTGACCCTCCCGTTGCCCTACGAATGGATTTCGCACGTGCTCGGCCATGCGCGCGGGATGGCCGCGCTCGATCGCGTCGATGGCGCGGCCTATGCGGCGTCGATCGGCGAACACGGGATGATCGGCAACTGCGAGGCGATGCAGCAGTTGTTCAGCACGATCCGCAAGGTCGCGAAGACCGACGCGAGCGTGTTCATCTCGGGCGAGTCGGGCACCGGCAAGGAGCTGACGGCGCTCGCGATTCACGAGCGTTCCGGCCGAGGCAAGGGGCCGTTCGTCGCGATCAATTGCGGCGCGATTCCGCATCATCTGCTGCAATCGGAACTGTTCGGCTACGAGCGCGGCGCGTTCACCGGCGCGAACCAGCGGCGCGCGGGCCGGATCGAATCGGCGAACGGCGGCACGCTGTTTCTCGACGAAATCGGTGACATGCCGGTCGAAAGCCAGGCGAGCCTGCTGCGCTTCCTGCAGGAAGGGAAGATCGAGCGGCTCGGCGGGCAGGAATCGATTCCGGTCGACGTACGGATCATCTCGGCCACCCACGTCGATCTCGACGGTGCGGTCGAGGCCGGGCGCTTCCGCGCGGACCTGTATCACCGCCTGTGCGTGCTGCGTATCCACGAGCCGCCGCTGCGCGCGCGCGGCAAGGATATCGACATCCTCGCGCACTACGTGCTGCAGAAATTCAAGTCCGACAGCGGCCGCAAGATCAGCGGCTTCACGTCGGCCGCGCTCGATGCGATGCGCCGCTACGAATGGCCGGGCAACGTGCGCGAGCTGATCAACCGCGTGCGGCGTGCGATCGTGATGGCCGAGAGCCGGCTGCTGACGCCGCACGATCTCGGGCTCGAGGCGCCGGGCGAAACCGAACCCGTGACCCTCGAACAGGCGCGTGCGCTCGCCGAGCGCACCGCGATCGAGAATGCGCTGCTGCGCAACGATCACCGCATCAACAAGGCCGCGGCTGAACTCGGTATTTCACGCGTGACGCTCTACCGGATGATGATCGAGCACGGGTTGAACGATCACGACAACAACGGCGGGAACGGCGACAACGGCGGGCACGACGGCGCGCCGTCCGGCGACGCGGGGCATCAGCGGGTCGGCTGAGCGGCGCACGCGTGACGCGTGAGCCGGTTCAGCGACAGGTCCGGAGCCGGTGCAGCACGAACGTGACCGGCGGCACGCACAGCACGACCGCGACGATGCTCCACGCGCGGGCGAGGCCAAGCGTCTCGGTGCCGTGCGCCAGCAGCATCGTCATGCCGAGGCCGGCCATCGCGACGGCGAGAAAGCGCACGAAGTTGCCCCACGTCACCGGCGACGAAAAACTCCACAGCGTGTTGGCGAGATACGAGAACGCGGTCGAGCACGCGAACGCGACCGAGTTCGCGCTCACCGGCGTCGCGTCGAACAGCGCGAACATCGCGGCCGCGATCAGCGCATGCAGCGCGGTCGAACCGACGCCCGACACCCCGAAGCGAATCAGCCTGGCTCGTTCGGCGGTATAGAGGGGGGCGGATCAACGGGTGCGGTCGTTCGGGTGACGGGGCGGCGTGTGGAGCGGTGTCGTGCGGTGCGTCATGCGCCGGTGAAGGGCGCCGACGCAAACATGGCGCGCACCGGTTTCGCAGTATAGCGATGCTGCCGGCCGACGGATGCGCGGACAACCTGCGGCTCCCGTGCCGCCTGCGCCATGTAACGCGCATGAAACATTTCGCTTCGGCCGCCCCGCAAATTTGCGCGGCAAATCGACGGGAACGGCCGGTTCCCCGTCGGTAAGAATGTCGCGCTGCATTGTTCAGCCTTATTCGGCAAGGCAGGGCCGCGACGCGGCCAGCGCATGCCGCGCGCCGCGTGTTTCAGTTTCGTAACTTCCCGCCATCGGCACCCGTTCCGGCCACCACGCTGCCCGGTCAACCCCTTGTCCGGACGGGCTCGCGCGACGCTGGCCCGCTCCTTGCGACAGTGGGCTTGCGAAAGTCGACGATGCACGGTCCGTCCGGTTCGGCAGCGAACCCTGTCAGTACCGGCCAGGACACGGTCCGCGGGGATGCGGCGGCGGAGCGCGGCACGACAGCTGCGTTCCGGCGAGCACGGAGTGTCGTCGCCTGATCGTCGGGGCGCCGGTCTCGTCCGGTTGCCGGAACAACCATCAGATTGAAACGGGGAAGAAAAATGATCGATCGCCACACGCCGCGGCCGGCAGGCCGCGATCGCAGTGATTCGGAGCATCGCCGGTCGAACGTCGTTCTTGCTGCCGGCCGGCATGCATCGACAGGCCATCTCTCCGCGCCCGGTGCGAGGCGGATCCGGCTGATTGCCGGTCATCCACGCCGGGTCGGCACTTTCCTGCACGCGAACCCGATTCGCAAGGGCATGTGCACACGGGCGCCGGTACCTCGACGCCCGGTCTTCGCGTACTGACCGAAGCCGCACGATATCCGTTCACGCGGCGCATCGTTCCCGTGAACGATCAATCTGCAATCCGAATGAAGTGCGAAGCGTCGTGCCACGTGTGCGACGGATGAAGCATACGATGCGACGGCAAGCGGCGTGACGCCGGTGCCGTCCGGTGGTGAGGGGAGGGGCGGTCGGACGCGCGCGACGGGAGTGGCGCCCGTACGCGCGCGACGCCGTTTCAGCCGCCGTAGATGTCGAAGTCGAAGTACTTCGACGCGAGCCGCTTGTAGGTGCCGTCCTTGACCATATCGAGGATGGCGCTGTCGATCTTCGCCTTCAGGTCGGTGTCCTCCTTGCGCAGCCCGATGCCGGCGCCGATGCCGAGCACCTTCTCGTCGACGAGCTCGGGGCCGACGAACGTGTAGTTCGCGCCGCGCGGCGATTTCAGGAACCCGATGGCTGCCTGCACTTCATCCTGCAGTGCCGCGTCGAGGCGGCCCGAGGTCAGGTCCGCGTACACGCCGTCCTGGTTCTGGTACGACACGACGTTCGCGCCTTGCTTGCCCCAGTACGCCTTTGCATACGTTTCCTGCGTCGTGCCCTGTTCGACGCCGATCGATTTGCCCTTCAGCGATTCGGCCGTCGGCAGCAGCGGCGAGCCCTTCTTCACGACGAGCCGCGTCGGCTGGTTGTAGATCTTCGTCGTGAAGCCGATCTGCTGCGCGCGTTGCGGCGTGATCGACATCGACGACAGCACCGCGTCGAACTTCTTCGCCTTCAGCGCCGGAATCATCCCGTCGAAATCGTTCTCGAGCCACACGCACTTCGCCTTCAGGCGCGCGCAGATCTCGTTGCCGAGGTCGATGTCGAAGCCGACGAGCTTGCCATCGGGCGCTTTCGACTCGAACGGTGCGTAGCTGGCATCGGTGCCGAAGCGGATCGTGGTCCAGTCCTTCGCGGCGGCGGGGCCTGCGGATACTGCGAGCAGGGCGATCGAAACAGCGGCAATCAGTCTCTTCATGGTGCGTTCCTTGGCGGGGTGCTTCCGGGTTCTGTGCGACACGGTTTCACGGACACAAACCGCGTCTGCGCGCGGTGTCCGCACGGCCATTAACGCAGAAAATAAAATCAGAGTCCAGAATGGACAAAAAATATCGTTTTGTCGGATGAGCGAGTCGGCCGGCGGGTCTCGACCCTTGCAAAAATACGAAAATGGACTAATCTTGTTAGTAAATTCGTTTCGAGACTAACGATCATGTCACAGCCCGCCTATGAATCGCACTCCGCCCCGCCGCAGGCCTCGGTCGCGCAGATGTCGGCGGCCGGCCTGCGCGCGTTTTTCAACATCGCACGCGACTGGGAACTGACGATCGACGAGCAGATCGTGCTGCTCGGGTCGCCCGGCCGTTCGACGTTCTTCAAGTGGAAGGCCACGCCGGAATCGGCGCGGCTGCCGCGCGATACGCTCGAACGGCTCTCGCTGTTGCTCGGCATCTACAAGGCGCTGCAGATCCTGCTGCCGCAGCCGGCCGCGGCCGATGCGTGGGTCAAGCGGCCCAACGACGCGGCGCCGTTCGGCGGCAAGCGCGCACTCGACCGGATGCTCGCCGGCAACGTCGGCGATCTGGTCGCGGTCCGGCAATATCTCGACGCGATGCGAGGTGGCTGGGCGTGACGATGCCGATCCAAGCACAACAATGGCCCACGACCGCGGTCGACTGGGCGCCAGCCTATCGCGTGATTCCCACCCGCTTCCCGGCAATCAACCTGTTCGACCGCGTGGCCTCGGCGGACGATTTCGACGCGCTTTACGCACTCGAATCCCTGACCAACGACCGCATCCGCAACGAAGTCGGCACACTCGACCTCGTGCCGCCCGCCGAGCGCCGCTACGGGCAGGGCTGGGGGCCGATCATGGCCGCGTTCACGCACCTGAATCCGCAGGGCAGCCGCTTTTCCGACGGCAGCTACGGCGTGTTCTACTGCGCGCGTTCGCGCGATACGGCGATCGCCGAAACGCGGTATCACAGCGCGCTGTTCCTGGAGGCGACGAAGGAGCCGCCGATGCGCCAGCAGATGCGGCTCTATACGGTGATCGCGCAAGGCGAAGTGGCCGACATCCGCACGTGGCCGAAACGCGATCCGGCGTGGCTGCACCCGCTCGATTACAGCGCCGGGCAGGCGCTCGGGCGCGCGGTGCGCAATGCGGGCGGCGCGGGGATCGTCTATCCGTCGGTGCGCGACCCGCGCGGCGAGTGCCTGGCGGCGTTCCGCACCGCGCTGCTGCGCGACTGCCATCACGCGGCCTACCTCGAATACAACTGGAACGGCTCGGCCGTCGATGCGGTGTTCGAACTGAACCAGGTCGGCTAGGGCCCGCGCTCGCGGCATCAGCGCATATCGGCGCCTATCAGCCGCCTCAGGGCAGCGGCCAGTCGCCCGCGCGGCGTTCGCGCGCCTCGGCCTGCGTCATCGACCAGGTGCGCCCGGTGCGCGGCTCGGCGAGCGTGAGCCGCCCGGCCGGTGCGAACGCGCCCGTGTCGATGAACCACTGCGCGCCGATCCGCTGCGGCGCGCGCACCGGCGTGTGCCCGGTGCAGGTCAGCGACAGCCCGGCCTGCCGCGCCGGATCGGCGAGCCCCTGGACGAGATCGCGGCCCCAGATCAGCCGCTCGCGCACGTCGTGCGCATAGCTGCCCGTGTCGAGATCGGCATCCGAGCCGAAGAATTCCGCATGCAGCACGTTGAAGCGCCCGGGGCCGTCGCCGATCACGCGCACCAGCGGCAGCGCGTCGACGCGTGCCGCATGCGCGTGCAGTCGTTCCGGCGGCAGGTCGGCCCCCCAGTCGCCGCCGATTCCGCGCCACGCGTCGGGCGACAGCTTGCCGCGCGCCACGAGGCTCAGCACTTCCTCGTGATTGCCGCGCACGACGTGGCACCACGGGCGGTCGAGCAGGTCGAGCGTGGTTTCGGAGGCCGGGCCGCGGTCGACGAGGTCGCCGACCGAGAACAGGCGGTCGCGGGCCGGGTCGAAACGGATGTCGTGCAGCAGCGCGCGCAGCACATCCACGCAGCCGTGCAGGTCGCCGACGACGAAGTCGCGGCCGGCCGTGTTCGCCGGATGGCGGCAGAGGGGGGCGGTGGCAGTCATCCCAATATCTTAGGCGCTCGCGCCCCCATCGCCACGTCACGATGGAATGGCGATAATCGGGGCACGGTACGCGCCGACGCGGCGCACCGGTCGAACCCTTTCCATCCGCTTTCGGAACCACACGATGACGATTTATCCGCAGGTATTACGCAACCGGCCGCGCATGGTCGCGGCGTTCGTCGCCGGCTTGCTGTGCGCGGTACTGCTGCCGTTTCCGCTGCGTCCGACCGTACGGGCGCTGATCGGCTGGGATTGCGCGGTCTGGCTGTATCTCGCGCTGATGTGGGTGCGCATGGTCACCGCGCATCATGACCAGGTGCGCGACATCGCGATTCGCGAGGACGAAAACGCGACGACCGTGCTGACCATCGTGTCCCTTGCGACCGTCGCGAGCGTGGCCGCGATCGCGATCGAGCTCGCGACCGTCAAAAGCGTCGGCTTTCGCGCGGGGCTCAGCCACTACGCGATCACCGGCGCGACGCTGTTCGGCGCGTGGTTCATGATTCCGACGATCTTCACGCTGCACTATGCGCGCCTCTATTACGGCTCGCCCGGCAACGACCGCGCGCTTCGTTTCCCGGACCGGAGCCCGGAGCCCGATTACTGGGATTTCCTGTATTTCGCGTTCACGATCGCGGTCGCGTCGCAGACGGCCGACGTGTCGATGACGAACCGCTCCGCGCGGCGCTCGGTACTCGCGCAGTCGATCCTGTCGTTCTACTTCAACATGGCCGTGCTCGGGCTGTCGATCAACGTCGCGGCGGGCCTGCTGAGCTGATGCAGGCCCGGGTCATCCGCAGCGTTACTTGAGCAGGTCGTAAGGGCCGCCGCGCTCCAGCGCCCGCTGGTACGCGGGCCGCGCGTGGATCGCATCGAGAAAGCGCGCGATCGCGGGATACCGGCTGCCGCCCCCGCGCGCGGTCGCGGCTTCGAGCGGAAAGCTCATCTGGATGTCGGCGGCGCTGAAACCGTCGCCGACGAACCAGCCGGTGCGGCTCAACGTGTCGTTGACATAGCCGAGATGCAGCGCGATCTGCGGATCGACGAAGCTCGATTGCAGCGTGTCGGCGATCTTGCGCGCGATCGGCCGTGCGAAGAACGGCATCGGCGCATGGGCGATCCGCAGCGCGACGAGCTTGAGCAGCAGCGGCGGCATTGCCGACCCTTCCGCGTAGTGCAGCCAGTACGTGTAATCGTGCCGCTCGGGCGCGCCGGGCGGCGGCGCCAGGCGCCCATTGCCATAGCGTTCGACCAGGTATTCGATGATCGCGCCCGATTCGGCGTACGTGCGGCCTTCGTCGGTAACGACGGGTGACTTGCCGAGCGGATGAATCGCGCGTAACTCGGGCGGCGCGAGCATCGTCTTCGGATCACGCGCGTAGCGCACGATCTCGTACGGCACATCCAGTTCTTCGAGCAGCCAGAGCACGCGCTGCGAGCGCGAGTTGTTCAGGTGATGGACGGTGAGCATGTCGACGCCGGAGGTGGGGACGGGAACGACATCATACCCAGCGCGCGTCGCGCGTCGCGTGTACGCGAAACGCATCGCGCTTCGTGACGAGCCGCGCCTGGCCGGCCGCGTCTGGCCGACCGCCCTCTCCATCACGCGCGCCGCACCGCGACCCACGCGCCCCAGAACAGGCTCGAGAAAAAGCGCAGCGGCGCATCGAAGCCCGCGTCGCGCAGCAGGCCGAACACGGCTTCCTCGGACGCGGGCGGATCGGCGCCCTGCAGGATCTTCGCGAATTGCGCGCGCACCGCGTCGGGCGTCGCGCCTTTCATGCGCCAGCGCTGCTGCCATGCGTCGAGCAGGCGAGGGTGGTCCGCGTAGCGGCGGTGGTTGCCGGCGAGCACGAGCGGTGCGCCGGGCTTCAGGCGCCGCGCGATCGCACGCAGCAGCGCCGCCTTCGCTTCGTCGCCGGGCACGTGATGCAGCACGCCGATCAGTGTCGCGCCGTCGAACGCGGATGCATCGGGCAACGCGTCGACACCGTCCTCGACGAACGCCGTGCGCGCGCCGAAGCCCGCGGCCTCGACATTCGAACGCGCAAGCGCGAGCATCGGCGCGGACGGGTCGATGGCCGTGAATTGCCAGCCCGGCTCGAGCGCGGCCGCCACGCAGATCTCCTGCCCCGTGCCGCCCGCACCCGCGACGAGGATCCGCGCCTCGGGCGCGTCGATGGCCGACGCGAGCATGCACGCGGTGAGTTCGTGGCAGGCATCGTAGCCGGCGAGCGCGATGCGGGATTGCTCGGCGTATTCGTGCGCGCGTGCCGGATCGAATTTGGCGGCGCTGGCGGGAAGCGACATGGCGGATTCCTCGGTTGGGGGCGGACGACGTGTCCGCGAGCCTGGCGCAGAGCGTAAGCGTGCGCGGCCGGTGCAACAAGGCGAGTGGTCATCCCGGTATGCGGGCTACCCGACTCGTCGGGGCGTGTCGGATTGCGGGTTTTCCCGGGGTCGATTCGTATTTAAAAATGTCCGGGCACGATGCATCGCGGTAGCGAATCCGGCGCATACTCGTTTCTCTCCCCCCGCCTGGCCGTCGCATGCCGGGCCCCGATGCGCCGCGCCCCGCGGGCGCGGCCATGCCGCTCGGTACGCACGAGGAGCGCATGATGTCCGATTGTCCGCACGATCCGTATGCGCAGCACCACATTCACTGCTTGCCGTTCGGCGCCCAGCCCTGTGGCGCGCTCTGTGCGACGCCGCGCACGCATTTTCGCGTGTGGGCGCCGGGCAGCACGCAGGTCCAGCTCGAACTCGATACCGGCTTCGGCCCGTTGCTCGTCCCGATGGCTGCCGCCGGCACGAACTGGTTCGAGGTCTTTGCCGATTGCGGCGCGGGTGCGCTTTATCGCTATCGCCTCGACGATGCGGTGTCGATTCCCGATCCAGCGTCGCGTTCGCAACCCGAAGGGCTCAACGGTCCGAGCGAGGTCATCGATCCGCGCGCATTCACGTGGCGCAACACGTTCTGGCACGGGCGCGCATGGGAAGACATCGCGCTCTATGCGATTCGTCCACACGCGGTGGGCGGCTTCGACGGCGTGCGCCGACGCCTGCCGCAACTCGCGCGCCTCGGCGTGACCGCGCTGGAACTGCTCGCGTCGCCGCACGACAGCCTGCCGTTCGCGCCGCTCGCCGCCGAAGGCGGTCCCGACGCGCTGAAGGCACTGATCGACGACGCGCACGGCTACGGCCTCGCGGTGCTGCTGGAACTCGATTACGCGCGCTTCGGCAGCGGCACCGACGCGCTGCGCCACTACGCGGCGCCGTTCTTCCATACGCGCGACGATCCGCTCCAGGCGCCGCCGCTCGCGCTCGATCATCCGGAAGTCTGCGATTTCTTCTGCGACAACGCGCTGTACTGGATCGACGAGTACCGTTGCGACGGGCTGCGCCTGCGCGAAGCCGACCGGATCGGCGTGTCGTGGCTGCGCGAGATCGCCGACCGCGTGCGCGCGGCCGTGCCGGCCGACCGGCTGATCCATCTCGTACTCGGCAGCGAGCGCCATCCCGCGCATCTTGCCGATACGCATTTCGATGCGCAGTGGAACGGATGCGGCGAACGCGCGCTGCACCGGCTGACGGGGCGCGATACGTCGGCCCACGAAGGCATTTCCACGCACCAGTCGATCCACACGCTCGCCCGCGCACTGACCGCGGCCGGGGCCGCATTCCAGCCGGCCGGGGTGGGCGAAGGCATGGCTGCCGACAGCGGGCTGTCGTTGACGTCGCTGGTGCTGTCCGATGGCGCGTGGCGCGACAGCGGACAAGGCGACCACGGGCAGGAGGCCGGTCTGGCTGCCCTTGCGCTGTCGCTGCTCACACCGCAGATTCCGTTGATCTTCGACGAAACCGCGCGCGACGCCGATCGAGCGCATTTCGTGCAGTCGGCGCTCGCGGTGCGCGCGAAGCTGATCGCACCGCGATTGTCCGATTGCCGGCCGCAGGAAGCGCGTGCGCTGAAGTCGGACGGCGACGGCGATGCCGACGCGCTGCTTGCATCATGGAAGCTCGCCGACGACGAGACGCTGACGATCGCGTTGAACCTGTCGCCCGACGCGGTGCCGTTCGATGCACCGAGAGGGCGGGTCGTGTTCGAGACGCCGGCGCGTGCGCGCGACCGGGTCGATGAAGGGGTGTTGCCGCCGTATGCGCTCGTCGCGTGGCTGACGGGTGACGTCAACCGGTATGCGCTCACGCACGATGCACGTCGAATCGACGATGGTGCATCGCGCGGATGGCGTCCGAACCTGAACGCATGACGCTGTGAGCGGGTAAGCGTTTGAGAGGCCGGGCGCATCTGCGTCCGGCCGTACCGCAGGAAATCCCCGAGCTACCAGAACCCGCGAATGCCCGCGATGCCGTAGGCGCCGTGGCGGCGCGCCTCGTCGAGGTGCGCGCGCGTCATGCCGCCGAGCGCGAAGACGGGCATCGCGGCCTCGGTGGCCAGCGCGTTGAACTGCGTCCAGCCGAGCGTCGGCGCACCGGGGTGGCTGAGTGTCGGCAACACGGGCGACAGCGTGACGAAATCCGCGCCGGCGCGCGCGGCCAGCAGCAGGTCGTCACGTGTGTGGCAGGCGGCAGACACCCGGCGTCCGGCAGGCAACGGTCGTTGCGCAGCGGCGCGCAACGCGGTGCCGTCGAGATGCCAGCCGGCGCCGTCGAGCCGCATCACGCTGGCCGCATCGATCGGTCCGTTCAGCATCAGGTGCGCGCCGGCCGCGTCGCAGCGCGCGAGCGCGTCGGCGGCGAGTTGCGCGAACGCGGCTGCATCGAGCGATTTCACGCGCAGTTGCACGAGCGTCTCGCCGCGCGCGAGCACGGCCGACAGCCGGTCGAGGAACGCCGCGCGATCGGCCGCCGACGCGGATGCCGGCTCCGGCGTGATCACGCAGCAGCGCGGCAGCGTGGCGTTCATCGCGTGCGGCGAAGCGCGGCCGTCATTCGTCGGCCTCTTTCGAGATCTTCGGGTAGACGCGCACGAGCACGATGCGCGGCCCGTTCATCTTCTTCACGACGACGTCGAAGCGGTCGAACGACACGCGCTGCCCTTCGGTCGGCAGGTCGCTGAGCGCCTGGATCACGAGGCCGCCGACCGATTCCGCGCGGCCTTCGTCGATGTCGATGCCGAGCGCCTGTTCGAGCGACACGACGGGCAGGCTGCCCTTGCCCATCAGCGTGCCGTCGTCGAGGCGGCTCCAGTCGGCGTCGCCCTGGCGGAACTCGTCGTGGATCTGGCCGACCAGCGCGCCGAGCAGGTTGTCGAGCGTCAGGAAGCCGATCGGCTTCTCGCCCTTGTTGCCGACCAGCGCGAAGTGCGGTGCGCCCTTGCGGAAGCGGCGGAACAGGTCGAGCGCCGGCGTGTCGGGCCTCACGTACTGCACGGGGCGGACATAGTCAGACAGGTCTTCCAGCGCCGCGCCCGCGTGACGCGCGAGCAGCAGGTCCTTCAGGTGGATCAGCCCGCTCACCTGTTCGCGCGACGCATCCTCGAACAGCGGATAGCGGCTGAAGCGGTGCCGCGCGACGATCTCCATGTTGTCGGGCAGCGGGAGGTCGCGGCGCAGGCCGATCATTTCATGGGCCGGCCGCATCAGGTCCGACACCGTCATCGACGAAAAATCGAGCGAATGCGCGAGCGTGTTCCACTCGTCGTTGCTGTACGTGCCGCGCGCCGGCTGGGCCGGGTTGCCGGCCGTGCTGCGGCGGCTGCGCAGGATCAGCTTCAGCTCGTCGGTCGAGTAGTGGGCGTCGCTGCCGTGGTCGGCGGAGAGCCCCGCGAGCCGCAGTACCGCGTTGGCGCTGTTGTTGAGCACCCAGATCGCCGGATACATCGCCCAGTAGAACGCATAGAGCGGCAATGCGACCCACAGGCCGACCTTCTCCGACTGGCGGATCGCCATCGATTTCGGTGCGAGCTCACCGACGACGATGTGCAGGAACGAGATCAGCGAGAACGCGAACACCAGCGAGATCAGGTGCACGACGCGTTCGGATTCCACGCCGATCAGGTCGAGCAGCGGGCCGAGCAGTTGCGCGAAGGCCGGCTCGCCGACCCAGCCGAGGCCGAGCGACGCAAGCGTGATGCCGAGCTGGCACGCGGAAAGATACGCGTCGAGACGGCCGTGCACGATGCCGAGGATGCGGCCGCGCAGGCCGTGCTTGCGGGCCAGTGTCTTGACGCGCGTGGCGCGCAGTTTGACGAGGCCGAATTCGGCCGCAACGAAGAACCCGTTCAGGGCCACCAGGAACAACGCGCCGATGAGCGCGAAGATCTGTAACAAAGAAACACTCCGGTTATGACAGGCCCATCAGTATAGAGCCAGAAAGGAATTTGTAATGTGACGGGCGACCGATTGCTTACACCGGCGCCTCACCGGGCACGGAGAACGTGATGGTGGCCGGGGCGCCATCGGCGAACGTGTCGTGCGCGAACGTGCCGCCGTGTGCGAGTGCGACGCGCTGGCAAAGCGCGAGCGTCCAGGCGATCCGCTTGGCGTCGCGCTCGCGCAGCATCTCGCGTCGTGCGAACGATTCGAACGCGTGTGGTTGCGTGGGATCGACGAGCGCGTCCGCGTTGACGGTACACGTGGCGCGCGCGGTGAACTGCATGCCGTCGCGAGCGCACGCAAACGTCACGCGGCTGCCGGCGGCGCTCGCTTCGACCGCGGTCGTCAGCATCGTCCAGAGCGCCTGCGCGATGCGTTCGCGGTCGGCGGTCAGCGACGGTTCGCCGTCCGGCAGCGTCGCGTCGAGGGCGACCTGTCGTGCGTCGGCGAGCGCGAAACGGGCAAGCGCGATCGTGTCGTCGAGCAGCGCGCGCAGCGCGAACGGCTGCGGCTTGACGGCGAGCGTGCGCGTTTCCGCGCGCGGCGCGTCGAGCACGTCGTCGATCAGCCCGACCTGCTGGTCGATGCCCGTGCGGATGCCCGCGAGCGCACGCTGCAGGTTCGGATCGGCGTTGGCGAGCTGGCGCTCGAGCACGTACGCCCAGCTGTGCATGGCGTTCAGCGGGCTGCGCAGGTCGTGCGACGCGGTGGAGAGCGCCTGGTCGCGCAGGAACAGCGCCGCCTGGGTGGCGTAATGCGCTGCGCGTTCGCGCAGCAGGTCGCCGGCGGGATCGACTGTAGTGGACGTCACGGAGCTGGCCTGTCGGAAGCGGTTGGCGTGGAAGTCACGCGATCCGTCATTATAGGGACGGTGCGTGTCACGCCGGCAGTGCGTCTTCGTCCTTTTTCCGGGCGTCGCCGTTCGGCAGCAACTGGCACGCGAGCAGGCCGGCCAGCATCAGCGCGCAGCCGACGAGCGCGCGCAGCGTCAGCGTTTCGCCGAGCGCGGCCCAGCCGGCGACTGCCGCGAATACGCCTTCCATGCTGAAGATCACGGCTGCGTGCGCGGGCGCCGCGTCGCGTTGCGCGACGACCTGCATCGTATAGCCGACCCCGACCGACAGCAGGCCGCCGTACAGCAGCGTCGGCAGCGCGTTGCGCAGCATCGTGCCGCTGACCGGCTCGATGACGAGGCCGACCGCGAGGCACGCCGCGCCGCACACGACGAATTGCATGAACGCGAGCACGAGCGGATTGTGGCGCTTCGCGAAATGGCCGACGGCCATCACGTGCGCGGCGATGATCACGGCGCCGGCGAGCTGGAACCAGTCGCCGTACAGCACCGAGAATTGCTCGTTGATGCTGAGGAAATACAGGCCGATCGCCGCGAGCAGCGCGCCGAACCACGTGCCCGGGCCGATCCGGTGACGGGCGAACACACCCATCAGCGGCACGATCACGACGTACAGCGAGCTGATGAAGCCCGCGTTGGCGATGCGCGTGTACTGCAGGCCGATCTGCTGCAGCGAAATCGATACCGCCAGCAACCCGCCGAGTGCGAGGCCCGGCAGCAGCAGCGTCGGCTCACGGCGGATCGCCGCGAGCTGCGTGCGCGACGCCGTGTTCAGCATCAGCAGCGGCACCAGCACCAGCGCGCCGAGCAGGAAACGGAGCCCCGTGAACAGGAACGGCCCGATCACGTCGAGGCTCAGGCGCTGGGCGACGAACGCGGAACCCCAGATCGCGGCGGCGGCGAGCATCAGCAGGTTGGCTCGGAGGTGCTTGCGGGCTTCGGGCTTCATTGGAATTCTTCTGGAGATTGCGGGCGGCGGAACCCGTTAGTTTACGCCGAGATTGCAAGGCTGTCGGCAAACCTGCGCAACGCGGCGCCGGCACGTGCATCGCGCACGCGCGAATACAGCACGACCTGCGACAGCGGCAGCGGCGGCAGCCCGAATTTCGCGCCGACGTCGACCAGTGTGCGCGGCGCAACCCGCCGCGCCAGCGGGCAGACCGCGAGCCCCGCGGCGGCGGCGGCCGTGACCGCCGCCACGCCGCCGCCCGTGAAGCGCTCGCGCCACGGCCGTCCCGCATGGTCGAGCGCGCGCAGCGCGGCGGCCCGCACGCCGCACGGGCCGGCCAGCACCGCGAGCGGCAGCGGTTCGCCCGCGCGCGGTACCCAGTCCGGCGCGGCGAGCCAGGCCAGCGGTTCGGAAAACAGCAGCGTGCCGTCCTCGCGCGGCGGGTCTTCGCCTGGCTCGTGCCGCACGATCACCGCATCGAACCGGCGTTCGTCGTATTGCGCGAGCAGGTTCGTCGACGTGCCGAGATGCATTTCGAGCGACAACCCCGGATCCTGCCGATGCAGGCTCGTGAGCACGGCCGGCAGGTCGGGCACGGCGACGTGCTCGCTGACGCCGAGCGACAGCCGATGCGTGCCGGCCGAGATCGCACCGAGCGCATGATCGTGCGCATCGAGCAGGGCGCGGGCGGCCGGCAGGAAATTCTCGCCGTCGGCGGCCAGCTTGACGACGCGTGGCGTACGCGCGAGCAGCGGCTTGCCGAGGTGGGCCTCGAGCCGCTTCAGCTTCAGGCTGACGGCCGATTGCGTGGTGCCGAGCGCATCGGCGGCGCGCGTGAAGCTGGCGAGATCGGCGACCAGCACGAACGCACGGACAGCATCGAGATCAAGGACTTTCATTTTCGATGTAAATGGATGAAATATTCATCAATGACTGTTCATTATAGTTTGGCGAGCCTAACCTGACGCTGAGTTTCCGTTCTTCAACGTCACCTTCACCGACAGGAGCAGGACCATGCCCTTTACCCGTATTGCAGTTCGCGAAGGCAAGCCGGCCGCCTACCGTGCGGCGCTCGTCGACGGCGTGCATCGCGCGCTGATGCACACGTTCAACGTGCCCGAGGACGACATCTTCATGGTCGTCACCGAGCACGCGGCCGAGAATTTCGTGTTCGGTCGTCACTACCTCGATATCGAACGCAGCGACGATCTCGTGATGATCCAGATCACCGCGAACAACACGCGCACGCTCGAGCAGAAGCGGGCGCTGTACCGGGCGATCGCGGACAACCTCGCGCAGCAGCCGGGCGTGCGGCAGCAGGACGTATTCATCAGTCTTGTCGAGGTGCTGAAGGAGGACTGGTCGTTCGGCAACGGCCTCGCGCAATACGCCGTTTGACCTGCGACAGCGCGACAGGGCCAGATCGTCGCCTGCGAGTTTTCGCGACGTGTACTATGGAAGCAGCTTCACGGGTGACGCCGGCGCGATCGATGCGCCGGCAGTTCTTCATGTGCAGGAGCCTCCATGTCGCGTGTGCTGGAAATCGTGTTGTCGCTGTCGCTGGAAGGGTGGCCGGTCAAGGCCGCGAGTCGCGCCCGCGGGGCGCAGCGTGATTTCGGCGCTGAACTCGTGCGCGCGTGGCGGATCTGCCCGCAGGTCCGGATGCGCCGCGGCCACGAGCGCGTGACGATCGAGCCGTGCCAGATCGAGGAGGCCGAGTCGAGCCCAGGCGCGAACTGGTGGACGTGGGTCGAGTCGAACGCACATGGAAGGCGTGTGGTCGCGTCGCGCACGAAGGCGTTTGCGCCAGGCGTGACTGCGCGCGAACTGTTCGACGCGGAGCATGAGGGCATCGCCGTCGCGATGCCGCTGCCCGTGCCCGAGGCGGCTGCCGCGGCCGAGGCCGATGCACCTGCCGACGAAGCGGATGGCGTCGCGCCCGACGCCGCAGTGCCCCCGGCCTCAGGCGTGCAGCCGGAATCGTCGGCGCTGCGCCTCGTCAGCGAACGGCGGCGCGGGCGCTGGGCCGACGACAGCGGCGTCGTGGTCGAGATGACGCTTGACGACGTCACGCTGCATCGCGGCAGCGAGCCGCCGCGCCGCTACGTCGAGCTGCGCCTTGCCGCGCCCGACTGGGAAACCTTGCCCGCGCGTACCGCCGCGCTGCATGCGCTGTTTGCCGCGGCGCGCGAATTGAGCGGCGCGTGGCCCGCATTCGTGCAGCTCACGAGCGTGATCGATCGCGCATGCGCGGCCGAGCCGGCCGCCGACGGGGCCGTCAAGGCCAGGCTCGTCGACCTGACCGGCGTGCGCACGCAGCGCGCCGCGCTGTTCGCGCTGTCCGGCGACATCACCGCGCAATGGCTCGGCAACGAGGGCGGGGTGCTCGAGCACGACGATCCCGAATTCGTGCACCAGATGCGTGTCGCGCTGCGCCGCCTGCGCACGCTGATGCGCTTCTTCCCGCGCTTTGCCGATCGCCAGTGGCGCGACACGCTCGGTGTCGACCTGCGCTGGCTTGCGTCGCTGCTCGGCACGGTGCGTGACTGGGACGTGTTCGCGACCGAAAGCCTGCCCGCACTGATCGCGGCCGACGGCGGCGACGGCGAGTGGAACGGTACGCTCGACGCCGCGCGCGCGCAGTGCGCGGCCGCGCGGGTCGAGTTGCGGCAGGCGCTGCATTCGGCTCGCTATGCGCGGCTCACGCTCGGCTGGCTCGAGTGGCTGAGCTCGCTTGCGCTGCCGGCCGCCGAAGACGGCGACGCGCCCTCGCTGCGGCGCCACGCGACGAAGCGCGTGCGGCGGCTGTTCGGTCATCTGTACGCGTCGCCGTCGCTGACGTCGCTCGATACGGCCGCGCGCCATCAGGTGCGGATCGATGCGAAGCGGCTGCGCTATGCGCTCGAATTCTTCGCGTCGCTGGCGTCGCGCCGCACGCGCACCGAGACGGTCAAGACGCTCACGCGCGTGCAGAGCGTGCTCGGCGAAGCGAACGACACGATGGTCGCGCTGCAGCACCTCGAAAAATTGGCTGCGCCGCCGTACCAGCTCGGTTTCGTGCGTGGCTACGGCGCGGCGCTCGAACAGCGCGCGGCGCGCGACGCCGAAACGCTGCTGGCCAGCCTGCGGCCGCCGAAGCTCGACGGCAAGCCCGGTTGACTGGCCCGCGCTGACTATAATGGCCGCCCGATTCCCGCACGCATCCCGATGACCGACGCACCGCATTCTTCCCCGTCTGCCGAACCGCTCGAACTGGGCGGTGAGCTGTGGCTGCGCGCCGGCGAGCAGACGCTCGGCGGCACCACGCGCATCGCGTTGCTCGCGGCGATCGGCGACACCGGTTCGATCACGCGCGCGGCGAAGGCCGTCGGCCTCAGCTACAAGGCTGCGTGGGATGCGGTCGACACGATGAACAACCTTGCCGGCGAACCGCTCGTCGCGCGTTCGACGGGCGGCAAGGGCGGAGGCGGCACGACGCTGACGCCGCGCGCCACGTCGCTGATCGCCGCGTTCCGTACGATCGAGCGCGAGCATCGCCGGTTCATCGAGGCCGCGAGCGCGGCCGTGGCCGGGTTCGACGTCGACTGGGCGCTGATCGGCCGGATCGGGATGAAGACCAGCGCGCGCAACCAGTTGTTCGGCAAGGTCGCATCGATCGTGCGCGGCACCGTCAACGACGAGGTCACGCTCGCGTTGCCCGGCGGACAGCCGATCGTGGCCGTGCTGACGCACGAAAGCGCCGATGCGCTCGGCCTGCAGGTCGGCGCGGACGCCTGCGCGCTGGTGAAGGCGTCGTGGGTCGTGCTTGCGGTCGACGATGGCGAGCACGAGTTGAAGGTGTCCGCACGGAACCAGTTGCGCGGCAGTGTGGAGACCGTCGCGGCGGGCGCGGTGAACAGCGAGGTGACGCTGGCGCTCGACGGCGGCGGGACGCTGACGGCCGTCGTGACCAACGAGAGCGTCGCTGCACTGCAGCTCGACGCCGGCAGGCCGGCGATCGCGCTGTTCAAGGCGTCGAGCGTGATTCTTGCGGTGACGGGCTGACGAAGCAGGCCGGGCGGCGCGCGTCGACGATCATGTGACGGGCGGGGCGAAGCCGGCATCGCACAGCGCCTGCACGGCTCCGGCTTCGTTTCCGCTTTCAGCCTATGCCGCTACACGCGGCTTCTCTCAGGATCCAACCTGCCTGCCACGACCACGGCCTCGCGCGCTCACATGACGCGCGTCGGCCACTCGGCGTGCGGCGGAGTCGCCTGCACGCGTCCTTCGCTCAACTGCACGACCTGGTCGCCGAACGCGGCGACATCGTCGGGATCGTGCGAGATCAGCACCATCGGGATATCGAGCCGCGCCTGCAGCTCCGCGAGTTCGTGACGCATGCGCTGGCGCATGGCACCGTCTAGCGCCGCGAACGGTTCGTCGAGCAGCAAAATCCGCGGTTGCGCGACCAGTGCGCGCGCCAGCGCGACGCGCTGTTTCTGCCCGCCCGACAATTGCGATGGATACTGCCCCGCGAGCGCTTCGAGATCGAACGCCTGCAGCCAGTACGCGACTTCCGGCGGCACCGCTTTCGCGCGCGGGTTGCGCAGCCCCGACGTGAGCCCGAATGCAATGTTCTGGCGCACGTTCAGATGCGGAAACAGCGCGTAATCCTGGAACAGGTACGCGACGCGCCGCTCGCGGGTCGGCACGTCGATGCGGCGCGCGGCGTCGAACAGCGGTTCGTCGTTCAGCGTGATCGTACCTTCGTCGGGCGACAGCAGGCCGGCGATTGCCTGCAGCGTCATGCTCTTGCCCGCACCGGACGGCCCGAACAGCACGACGCGCTGCGTCGTTGCCGTGAACGACACGTCGAGCGTGAAGCGTCGCTCGGCGTTTGCGTAGGTCTTGCGGATATCGACGACGAGGCTCATGCGCGCCTCCGCCGAAGCCGCTCGACCGCGAAAGACGATGAACGAGGCGAGCGCTTCATGTCAGCTGGCTCCGCCGGGCGCGCGACGGCACGAGCCAGCCGGTCGCGAGCAGTACGAGCACGCAGGTGATCGACGTCACCAGCACGAGGAAGTTGGCGGTGCTGTCGTCGCCGGCCTGCACGGCCGCGTAGATCGCGACCGACAGCGTCTGCGTGCGGCCGGGCAGGTTGCCCGCGATCATCAGCGTCGCGCCGAACTCGCCGAGCGCGCGTGCGAACGCGAGCAGCGCGCCCGCGAGAATGCCGCGCGTGGCGAGCGGCAGGGTCACGCGGAAAAACACCGCGACTTCGCCGAGCCCGAGCGTGCGCGCGGCGCGTTCGAGGTGCGGATCGACGCCTTCGAACGCCGCCCGTGCCGACTTCAGGATCAATGGAAACGCGACGACCATCGATGCGATCACCGCGCCTTGCCACGTGAAGACGAGCTCGATCCCGAGCTTGTCGAGCCATGCGCCGAACACGCCGCGCCGGCCGAGCAGCACGAGCAGGTAATAGCCGAGTACCGTCGGCGGCAGCACGAGCGGCAGCGTCAGCACGGAATCGACGACGTCCCGCAGCGGCGAGCGCCAGCGCGCGAGCATGAACGCGGCCGCGACGCCGAGCACGATGTCGAGCGCGGTTGCCCAGCCGGCAACCTTCAACGACAGCAGCAGCGGTACCCAGGCGTCTTGCATCGCGCTACGCTCACTTGCCCGCGGGCTTGAAGCCGAACGTCGAGAGCACGGCCTGGCCCTGCGGCGACGCGACGAAGTCGATGAACGACTGCGCCTGCGCGGCGTGGCGGCTGTCCTTGACCACGGCGATCGGATAGGTGATGGCCGTCTTCGTCGGCACGGTCAGCGCGACTTTCACGCGGCCCGGCATGATCGCGGCGTCGGTACCGAACACGAAGCCCGCATCGACCTCGCCGCGCGCGACATAGTCGAGGCTCTGGCGCACGTTGGCGGCCAGCACGCCCTTCGCGCTGACGGCGTCCCACAGGCCGGCCGCGCGCAGCGCGCCTTCCGTGTAGCGACCGACCGGCACCGATGCCGGGTCGCCATACGCGATGCGCTTCACGCCGGGCGCGGTCAGGTCGTTCAACGACTTCGGTGCGGTGGCCTTGCTGTCCGCCGGCACGATCAGCACGAGCGAATTCGCCGCGAAATCGCGACGCGTGCCGGGCACGATCACCTTTTCGTCGGCCGCGCGATCCATCGCCTTCTGGTCGGCCGACGCGAACACGTCGGCCGGCGCGCCCTTGGCGATCTGCTGCATCAGCACGTCCGACGCGCCGAAGTTGAACAGCACCCTGGTATCCGGATGCTGCTTCTCGTACGCATCGCCGACGGCCTTGAACGCGTTCGTCAGGCTGGCGGCGGCCGACACGACCAGTTCGTCTGCTGCGGAAGCGGGCGCGCTGAACGCGATGCCGGCAGCGGCAAGCGTGGCGATCGGCAGCAGGCGAAGCAGGGTGCGGCGAAGCGGACGGACGGTTGAGCGCATGGTGGAGTCGTTTCGAACGGGTGGAAACCGTAATCGTAATATAGGGCGGGTTATAACGCTCGACATAGTGCTCATGCGGCCGCGCGCATGGAATGGTCAGACCTGAAAAGGGGCGGGCGTAACGGCCGGGCGGCCGGTCACGTACGGAGCGTTTGCGGCGACGACCGGGTGCGCTGCAGCGACGACGGCTGCGATGCGGGGCGGTAGTTCGGGTTGGCCTTCCAGCGCGCACGGACGAACGGGCGCTCGTGGCCCGACAGTTGCAGCGCCACCTTGGTGACCCAGCGGTGCGACGGCACTGTGATGCCGTGCAGCGCCACCGTGACGAGCGCGAGGCTTGCGACGACCGCGGGCACCGACCAGCGGTGCGGCACCGCGCGCCACGAACCGGCGATGAACGCGAGCGCGGCGATCGCGCCGACGATGCAGCCGGTGATCGATTCGGACGGCGAATGGGCGTCGAGTGCGACGCGCGACACGCCGACCGCGACGCCGGCCGCGAGCCCGAGCGCGATGCCGGCGAGTCGCACTGGCGCGCGGGTGCGGATCAGCGCCAGGAAAATCGCGACCGGATAGACCGACGTCGACAGCATCGCATGGCCGCTGAACCCCGTGAAATCCCACTTGCGGATGCCGATCCCCCAGCCGAGGAACGCGATCTTCGTGAGCGCGACCACGCCGATCGCGGCTGCGAGCACGCCGAGCCACGCCGCCGCGCGTTGCCACGAGTAGCCGAGCGTGAGCCAGACGGCGATCGTGATCGCGAGCGGCAAGGTCAGGCCGGCGCCGCCGAACGCGGTGATCATGATCCACAGGTGAGACGACAGGTCGAACATCGGGAAGGGGACGAACGAAGGCGGGGAAGATGCTTAAATCAACGCGCGAGCCGGGAAGAACGACTACAACGGATACAAGCGGCGAAGCCCCAGTATAGCGCCGCGTGCGCACGAGCCCCGTTTTTTGCGCGGGCGGGAACTATCCGCGCGCAGGAAAAATCCCATAAACAATGTTATGGTGCATTGCACAAAGACGAACGATGCATCCGTTGTGGTGCCCTTATTTTTCCTGACTGCGAGCCCGATCGATGACCAAAAGTCTGACCAAGGTGTGGCTGGGCGGCATGAAACGCATGCTGTCTCCGGCCGCCAAGCGCGCGGCGCGCGATGCGCAGCGCATCACACGTGACGCACTCGAGGCCGCGGCTTCTCCCGCCGTATCCGATCTGTCCCCGCCGCGCGAATCGCGCGTGCGACCGCGCGCGGCCGCATGGGCGGCCGGCGAGTGGACGCGCGGCGAACATCCGATGGCCCCCGCGCTCGGGCGCCTCGTCCAGAATCTCGCGTACGGCCTCTACGTGCCGCCCGGCCGCCGGCGTGGTGCGATGCCGCTCGTGGTGATGCTGCACGGCTGCCAACAGTCCGTCGATGAATTCGTGCAGGGCACGCGGATGAACCTGCTGGCCGACAAGCACGGCTTCGCGGTGCTGTATCCGGAACAGTCGCTGCGCGCGCACGCGCACGGCTGCTGGCACTGGTATGAAGACACCGACCGCGCAGGCCGCGGCGAGGCGAACGCGGTGGCGTCGCTCGTCGACGCGCTCGTCGATGAACATGGTTTCGACGCGTCGCGTGTCTATGTCGCGGGGCTGTCGGCCGGCGCGGGTCTCGCGTCGCTTCTTGCGCTGCACCATCCGGACCGTTTCGCGGCGGTGGCCCTGCATTCGGGCCCTGCGCTCGGGGAGGCGACTTCGGGCATTACCGCGATGGACGTGATGCGGCGCGGCGTGCGCCAGAACCCGGCGGCGGCGGTCGATGCGCTGGTCGATGCCGCCGCGTATCCGGGCATGCCGGCGCTGGTCGTCCAGGGCGACGGCGACCACGTGGTCGCGCCGAAGAATGCGGACCAGCTGACGGTGCAGTTCATGCGCCTGAACGGGCTTGCCGATAGCCGCGGCGCGCTGCGCGGCGGCGAGCGAGTGGAGACGCGCGACGCCGGCGCGCAGATCACCGACGTCTGCCGTGACGGCGAGCCTGTCGTGCGGCTCTGCCATGTGAAAGGGCTCGACCACGCATGGGCCGGCGGCGACGAAGCCGTGCCGTTCCACGCGGCGGTCGGCCCCGATGCGAGCGCGATGATCTGGGCCTTTTTCGAAACCCAGCGCCGCACTGTGGCGACTTGACGACGCACCGTCTGATCGACGCTGGCCAAAGACTAGGGTTTTCCCTATAATTCGGGAAAACCCTAGTCAAAGAACCTTTGGATTGCGAGATCAACCATGTACCTGCTGAGCCACCTCTTCCTGATGCTGACCAAGAACGCTGAAAAGGCCTCGAAAGAGCGCGCCGACGCGTATCTGGCCGAAGCCACCGACATCTATGATCTCGAATTCCGCATGCGCAAGATCGACCGCGAAGCGGCGATGAACCGCCCGTACACGTTCGGTTCGCGCTAAGAAGCGCAGGGCGGGCAGCCAGGTCCGCCGCTCCGGCGAGTCACGCAGCAGAAAAGGGCGCGTGCGGCACCATGCCGCACGCGCCCTTTTTGCATTCCAGGCCTTGTGTCGCGTCAGACGACCGTCAGGCGCACCGGCACGTTGTTACGCGTCGCGTTCGAATACGGGCACACGTGGTGTGCCTTTTCGACCAACGCTTGAGCGTCGGCCTTGTCGAGCCCCGGCAGCGACACGCGCAGTTCGATGTCGAGCCCGAAGCCGCCTGCGTCGTTCGGGCCGATGCCCACTTCAGCGGTAACCTGCGTATCGGCCGGCAATGCCTTCTTGTCCTGACCGGCGACGAATTTCATCGCGCTCAGGAAACAGGCCGAGTAACCTGCGGCAAACAGCTGCTCCGGATTCGTGCCTTCCGCGCCCGTGCCGCCGAGTTCGCGCGGCGCGGCCAGCTTGACTTCCAGCTTGTTGTCAGCGGATACCGCGCGGCCGTCGCGGCCACCCGTGCTCGTGGCGCTGGTCTTGTACAGAATGTTCATCGTGCAGCTCCTGTCTGGAAAAGGGAGGAAAAGCGGTCCGGTCGAACGGGGTATCGCCGGCCACCCACAAACAATAGAACACAAATCATTTGTGTGCAAATGAATTTTTGAAGAAAAGGCCCGGGAGTGCCGGGCCGGTTCATCGAGGCCCGCCTGTCAGCGCTCGTTCGCGGCCGACAGGGCGTCGCGCAACTGCTGGAGATCGGCGCGCAGCCTGACCAGGAAATCGGGGGATTGCTGCATCGCGCAAAAGAGATCGGCCGGTACTGACCGCGCGCGCTCCTTCAGTGCACGGCCTTCCGGCGTCACAAGGACGTTCACGATGCGTTCGTCGGTTGCGCTGCGCACGCGCTCGACGTAGCCGAGCGCCTCCAGCCGCTTCAAAAGGGGCGTGACCGTGGCCGGGTCGAGGTCGAGCCGCGCGGCGATGTCTTTCACGGCGATGTCGTCGCGCTCCCACAGCACGAGCATCGCGAGATATTGGGGATAGGTCAGCGACAGCTTGTCGAGCAGCGGCTTGTACGCCTTCGTCATTGCGTGCGAAGTCGAGTAGAGCGCGAAGCAGAGTTGCTCGTCGAGCGTCTGGGGCAGCGGAGGCAGGCGGTCCATGATTCGGGCGGCGCGGAGAACGCGCGAACAATTTGTACGCAAATCATTTTGCGCGCAAAAGATCGGGATGAACAGGGGCGGCCGACGAAGGGCCGTGGTCGACGGAGGCAAGGGGAAGGGCGGGTGCACCGGGTTTTGGCCCGGTGCGGAGAGCGGCGGGCCGGCGACGCGCGCCGGCCGGAGGGGCTTCAGCGGCCCGACGTGGGGGGCGTCGCGCCGGGTTCCTGTACGCCGAAACAGCCGCGATAGGTCGCGTAGAACGAGCAGTACAGCATCGTGACGATGATGATCGTCACCGGCATCATGATCGTCAGCGCGTAGGCGCCGGCGCCGAGCGCCTGCAGCAGCAGCGACAGCGCGAGCGACGTGCCGAGCGCGACGGCGAACCACAGCACGCCATACACGACGAACGCGCCGCGATTGCGCCAGCAGCTGACGACGCTGAAGAACAGCGCCTTGGCGGGCGGGACGTCATGCCACGCGACCAGCACCGGTGCGAACCAGAACAGCATCGCGACCGGCAGGTAGAGCAGCGTCGCGAAGAACAGCGCGCCGAGCGTGCCTTGCGCGGCGAGCGCTTCCGGCGTCGTGCCGGCTTCGTCCGCCGCGCCCATCATCACGTGAAACAGCGCGCCGCCATCCACGAACGACGAAGCGGCGAACACGATCACCATCGACGCGACGTAGATCACGCCGAGCACGAGCAGCCGCTGGGTCGCGACGGTGCCGTACGAACGGAAGCCGTCGACGAGGATCGTCGGCATCACGGGCTTGCCGGCCACCGTGTCGCGGCACGCGGCCATGAAGCCGACCGCGACGCCGGGAATGAATACCAGCGGCAGCGCGGAGCCGATCACGGGCACCATCGATATCAGCGTGATCGCCAGCAGGTACGTGAAGAACAGGGTGATGAACGCGAGCGGATTCCGGCGGAACAGCCAGACGCCTTGACGGAACCAGACATAGCCCGTTTTGGCGGGCACTTCGATCAGTTGCATGCGGTGTGGATCTCGTGAAGCGCGGGCGTATGCGCGATACGCTCGCGCAGGATGCGTTCGAAATGGCCGGGGTCGTGCGGCTTGAGCATCTCGGCCGCGCGCGGCAGGTAGAAGTCGTACAGGCGCGACACCCAGAAGCGGTACGCGCCCGCGCGCAGCATGTCGCTCCAGTGGCGGCGCTCCTCGGCCGTGAACGGCCGCACGGTCTGGTACGCGCGCAGCAGCGCGTCGGCGCGCGCGACGTCGAGCACGCCGGTCGCGAGGTCGACGCACCAGTCGTTGACCGTGACCGCGACGTCGAACAGCCACTTGTCGCAGCCCGCGAAATAGAAGTCGAAGAAGCCGCCGAGCCGCACGTCGTGGCCGGTGTCGGGCGCCGCGTGCGCGAACAGCACGTTGTCGCGGAACAGGTCGCAATGGCACGGCCCGGCCGGCAGCGCCGCGTAGTCGTCCGATGCGAAGAAGCTGGCTTGGTGCGCGAGTTCGCCTTCCAGCAGCGCGCGCTGCTCGTCCGTGATGAACGGCACGATCGCCGGCACGTTCTCCTGCCACCACGGCAGGCTGCGCAGGTTCGGCTGGTTGCGCGGATAGTCGCGACCGGCGAGGTGCAGGCGCGCGAGCATCTGGCCGACCTCGATGCAGTGTTCGACCCCCGGCGCCAGTTCGGCCGAGCCGTCGAGCTTCGTGACGATCGCGGCCGGCTTGCCGTGCAGCTCGCCGAACAGCGCGCCGTCGTCACGCGGGATCGGATCCGGCACCGGCACGCCGTGGCCGGCCAGATGGCGCATCAGGTCGAGATAGAACGGCAGTTGCTGCGCCGTGAGCTTTTCGAAGATCGTGAGGACGTACTCGCCGCGCGTCGTCGTCAGGAAGAAATTGCTGTTTTCGATACCGGACGGAATGCCGCGAAACGCGAGCACGTCGCCCAGTTCGTAGTGGCGCATCCATTGCGCGAGATCGGAGTCGGAAACAGCAGTGAAAACGGCCATGCGGGATGCGTCAGGTCAGGGTGTCGGCACGCGGGCGGCGTGCGTCGCGACATCGGGTGAAGGGAGGCGGCGCGCGGCGTTCGGTGCCGCGCGCCACGGAATCAGTAGCGCAGGTTCAGCGACGGCAGGCGCGTGATCGGGATGCCCGCGTCGTGCGGCTTCGGCGACGTGTCGGGCGTCGAGCTCATCTGGTAGCGCGTGCCGAAGTTCGACTTCACGTCGATCTCGACCGGTTTGCCGCGATCACGGTACTCGGTGACTTCGGTGCCGTTCTTGCTCTTTTCGTGGAAGCTCGGCGTGCGGCGGATGTCGGCGAAGTCGACTTTCGACGTGACTTCGGCGCCCGGCCGGTTGATCTTGCGGAGATCGGGCAGGCCGGCGGCCTCGTTGGCCTCGGCCCGAGCCTGCGCGTCGGCGTCAGGCGTGCCGCCGGCGGCGTAAGCGACGCTGGCGGCGGCAAACGCGGCGGCAGCGGCGACGAGAATGAGCGGCTTCATGATGAGTCTCCAGTGAACCCACCGATTTTAGCAAATACTGCGCCCCATCCGGCCCTCGCGTGCGTAGGGGCAGCCATAAGGGCGACCGGGTTCCGTGGTAATGTCGTCGGATCAGACGAGGTGATGAAAATGAAGAACGATTTGAGCCGCCGGCACCGAGTGCTGTCGCCCGAGAGCCCGTCAGTCGAGGCTTTCGACGATCCGATCGCCGCCGTCGCGCGGCTGTCCGCCATTTACGACACGAACACGGGCTTCCTGCGCGATGCGTTCGCCCGCTATCGCCGCCACGAATCGATTACCGAGCACGTGCGCGCGTGCTACCCGTTCGTACGGATCCGCACCGACGTCAACACGCATGTCGATTCACGCCGCTCGTATGGTTTCGTCGCGGGCCCCGGCGTATTCGAGACGACGGTCACGCGCCCCGATCTCTTTGCGAACTACTATCGCGAGCAACTGCGCCTGCTGGCGAAGAACCACCATGTGAAGATCGAGATCGGCGTGTCGTCGCAGCCGATTCCGATCCATTTTGCGTTTCCGGAAGGCATTCATCTCGAGGGCGAGCTCGATCGCGACCGCCTGCTCGCGATGCGCGACATCTTCGACACGCCCGACCTGTCGTATCTCGACGACCGCATCGTCAACGGCACGTTCGAGCCGGCGCCGGGCGAGCCGCATCCGCTCGCGCTGTTCACGGCCGCGCGCGTCGACTTCTCGCTGCACCGGCTGCGCCACTACACGGCGACGTCGCCCACGCATTTCCAGAACTACGTGCTCTACACGAACTACCAGTTCTACATCGACGAGTTCGTGAAGCTCGGCCGCACGGTGATGACGGAGAGCGACGATCCCGAGGTGCGTGCATACCGGAGCCAGTACAGCTCGTTCGTCGAGCCGGGCGATGTCGTCACCTACAACGCGAACCTCGGCAGCGAGCCGGTCGAGGGCGCCGCGCCGCCGCGCCTGCCGCAGATGCCCGCGTATCACCTGAAGCGCGCGGACGGCAGCGGGATCACGATGGTCAACATCGGCGTCGGCCCGTCGAATGCGAAGACGATCACCGACCACATCGCGGTGCTGCGTCCGCATGCGTGGGTGATGCTCGGTCACTGCGCGGGGTTGCGCAACACGCAGCGTCTCGGCGACTACGTGCTCGCACACGGTTACGTGCGCGAGGATCACGTGCTCGATGCCGACCTGCCGCTGTGGGTGCCGATTCCGGCGCTGGCCGAAGTGCAGCTCGCGCTCGAGCGCGGGGTGGCCGACGTCACGCAACTTGATGGCGTCGAGCTGAAGCGCGTGATGCGTACGGGCACGGTCGCGAGCGTCGACAACCGCAACTGGGAGCTGCGCGACCACCGCGAGCCGGTGCAGCGGCTGTCGCAGAGCCGCGCGATCGCGCTCGACATGGAAAGCGCGACGATCGCCGCGAACGGCTTCCGTTTCCGCGTGCCGTACGGCACGCTGCTGTGCGTGTCGGACAAGCCGCTGCACGGCGAGCTGAAATTGCCGGGCATGGCCGATACGTTCTATCGCGGGCAGGTCGACCAGCATTTGCAGATCGGCGTGAGGGCGATGGAGATCCTGCGCACGAACGGGCTCGACAAGCTGCATAGCCGGAAGCTGCGGAGCTTCGCGGAAGTGGCGTTCCAGTAACCTCGACGGCACCACCCGCGCCCACAACGGCAAAGGCCGCACGCGAATGTTGGTTCGCGTGCGGCCTTTTGTTTTTTGCCGGTCCTTCAGTGCCCGGGCCGAATGGCCCGGCGGTCATCGGCTCAGCATTCACCCTTCTTCGCATGCCCCGGCGGGCAGTGATAGCCGCGATCGTCGTGACCGTGATGACGCTCGTGATCCTCCCACTCCCGGCGTTCCCAGTAGCGGCGGCCGTCGTAGTAACGATCGCCATGCCAGCCAACGATCACCGCGGGCGCCGGAGCAACCACGACGGGCGCAGGCGCGACGACGACCGGTGCGGGCGTGCCGATGTTGACGTCGACGTTGACGGCGTGGGCGAGGCCGGACAGTGAAAGGCCGAGGCCGGCGAAGGCAAGGGCGATCAGCGAGCGTTGCATGTTCTTTTCCGTGGTGTCGTTATAAAAGGCCGGCGCGACGCGATGGAAGCGAGGGGGGCCGTTCCACCGGGGGAACGCCGCACCGACACATGCAGTGTGATAGTGCGCGACGGAAAACGCGAGGCGGGGTTGTTACGGAGAATTGGCGGTCGGCAGGCCCCGGATGCGGGCGTCGGGCCGCGTCATTTGACAATGGCGGCCTGCGTGCACGGATGATGGCGCGTGCCGCACGGCACCGGCTGCGCGGATTTGACATTCGGTGGCGCGAGGCCGCGAAGCGCGATTAATGGCGCGTTACAAATTGACGCGCGGCAGGTGACGGAATCGCCACGTCTGCCGCGCGGGTGGGGCGCGCCGGCCGTTGGGCCGGCGGTCGTCATGGATGGATTACAGGTAGAACATCCGGTCTTCTTCGGGGCGCGGCGGATGGCCTTCATCGTCCGAGCCTTCTTCCTCGCCGCTGTCCTCGTAGAACGCGAGCACCGCGTCGAGCACCTGGTCGGGATCGTCGATCACCTGCATCAGGTCCATGTCTTCCGGATTGATGAGGCCCATCGGGATCAGCTGGTCGCGGAACCACTGAAGCAGCCCCTTCCAGAACTCGCTGCCGACGAGAATGATCGGCACGAGGCGCGACTTCTTCGTCTGGATCAGCGTGAGCACTTCCGACAGTTCGTCGAGCGTGCCGAAGCCGCCCGGCATCACGATCACCGCATCCGAATTCTTCACGAACGTGACCTTGCGCGTGAAGAAGTGGCGGAAGCGCAGCGAGATGTCCTGGTAGTGGTTGCCGGCCTGTTCGTGCGGCAACTCGATGTTCAGGCCGACCGACGGTGCTTTACCGGCGTGTGCGCCCTTGTTTGCCGCTTCCATGATGCCGGGGCCGCCGCCGGAGATCACGGCGAAGCCGGCGTCGGACAGCTTGCGCGCGATCTGCGCGGCGAGCTTGTAGTGCGGCGTATCGGGTTTGAGGCGGGCAGAACCGTAGATGCTGACAGCCGGGCGGATCTCCGACAGGTACTCGGTCGCCTCGATAAACTCTGCCATAATCGTGAACATCTGCCACGATGCGCGGGCCTTCTTGGCTGTCGCGCGTTCTTGATCTGCGAGCGAACGCAGACTCGGAATCACTTTTCTCTTGTTCATAATGCCTGAAGAACGAAATCTGGAAGGTAAGACCCTGCTATTGGTTGACGGTTCGAGCTATCTGTATCGGGCTTACCATGCGATGCCTGATTTGCGTGGCCCTGGCGGGGAGCCGACCGGAGCGCTCTACGGAATCATCAACATGCTGCGCCGTATGCGCAAGGAAGTCAGTGCAGAGTATAGCGCTTGCGTGTTCGATGCAAAGGGCAAGACGTTCCGCGACGACCTTTATGCCGACTATAAGGCAAACCGTCCATCGATGCCGCCCGATCTTGCATTGCAGGTCGAACCGATCCACGGCGCGGTGCGTGCGCTCGGCTGGCCGCTGCTGATGGTCGAAGGCGTCGAGGCCGACGACGTGATCGGCACGCTCGCGCGCGAAGCCGAGCGGCACGGGATGAACGTGATCGTGTCGACCGGCGACAAGGATCTCGCGCAGCTCGTCACCGACCACGTCACGCTCGTCAACACGATGACCAACGAGACGCTCGACCGCGATGGCGTGATCGCGAAGTTCGGCGTGCCGCCGGAGCGCATCATCGACTACCTCGCACTGATCGGCGACACCGTCGACAACGTGCCGGGCGTCGAGAAGTGCGGGCCGAAGACGGCCGTGAAATGGCTGGCGCAATACGACAGCCTCGACGGCGTGATCGAACATGCGGGCGACATCAAGGGCGTGGTCGGCGACAACCTGCGCCGCGCGCTCGATTTCCTGCCGCTCGGCCGCAAGCTCGTGACCGTCGACACGGCCTGCGATCTCGCGCCGCATCTCGAGTCGATCGAGGCGTCGTTGAAGACCGACGGCGAAGCGCGCGACCTGCTGCGCGACATCTTCGCGCGCTACGGCTTCAAGACCTGGCTGCGCGAAGTCGACAGCGCGCCGGCGGAAGGCGGCGGCGCCGACGCACCGGAAGGCGAGCCGGCGCCGGTGGTGGCGGCCGACATCGTGCGCGAATACGACACGATCCAGACCTGGGAGCAATTCGACGCGTGGTTCGCGAAGATCGACGCGGCCGAGCTCACCGCTTTCGACACCGAGACGACCGCGCTCGACCCGATGCTCGCACGGCTCGTCGGCCTGTCGTTCTCGGTCGAGCCGGGCAAGGCGGCGTATCTGCCGGTTGCGCATCGCGGCCCCGACATGCCCGAACAGCTTCCGCTCGACGAAGTGCTCGCGCGCCTGAAGCCGTGGCTCGAATCGGCCGATCGCAAGAAGGTCGGCCAGCACCTGAAGTACGATGCACAGGTGCTCGCGAACTACGACATCGCGTTGAACGGCATCGAGCACGACACGCTGCTCGAGTCGTACGTGGCCGAATCGCACCGCACGCACGACATGGACAGCCTTGCGCTGCGTCATCTCGGTGTCAAGACGATCAAGTATGAAGACGTGGCCGGCAAGGGCGCGAAGCAGATCGGCTTCGATGAAGTCGCGCTCACGCAGGCCGCCGAATACGCGGCCGAAGATGCGGACATCACACTGCAGCTGCATCACGCGCTGTACCCGCAAGTCGCGCGCGAGCCGGGCCTCTTGTACGTGTACCGCGAGATCGAGATGCCCGTATCGCTCGTGCTGCGCAAGATGGAGCGCACGGGTGTGCTGATCGACGATGCGCGCCTGCAGGCGCAGAGCACCGAAATCGCGACGCGCCTGATCGAGCTCGAAGCGCAGGCATACGAACTGGCGGGCGGCGAATTCAATCTCGGCTCGCCGAAGCAGATCGGGCAGATCTTCTTCGAAAAGCTGCAGTTGCCGGTCGTGAAAAAGACGCCGAGCGGCGCGCCGTCGACCGACGAAGAAGTGCTGCAGAAGCTGGCAGAGGACTACCCGCTGCCGAAGCTGCTGCTCGAGCATCGCGGGCTGTCGAAGCTGAAGTCGACCTATACCGACAAGCTGCCGCGCATGGTGAACCCTTCAACGGGGCGCGTGCACACGAACTACGCGCAGGCCGTCGCGGTCACGGGCCGCCTGGCATCGAACGATCCGAATCTTCAGAACATTCCGGTGCGCACGGCCGAGGGGCGGCGGATCCGCGAGGCGTTCATCGCGTCGCCGGGACACCGGATCGTGTCGGCCGATTATTCGCAGATCGAACTGCGGATCATGGCGCACATCTCGGGCGACGCGTCGCTGCTGCGCGCGTTCTCGCAGGGCGAGGACATCCACCGCGCGACGGCCGCCGAGGTGTTCGGCGTGACGCCGCTGGAGGTCAATTCCGATCAGCGCCGCATTGCGAAGGTGATCAACTTCGGGCTCATCTACGGGATGAGCGCGTTCGGGCTCGCGTCGAACCTCGGCATCACGCGCGATGCGGCGAAGCTCTATATCGACCGCTATTTCGCCCGCTACCCGGGTGTCGCGCAGTACATGGAAGACACGCGCTCGGTTGCGAAGGAGAAGGGTTACGTCGAAACCGTTTTCGGCCGCCGGCTGTGGCTGCCCGAGATCAATGGCGGCAACGGCCCGCGCCGCCAGGCGGCGGAGCGCGCGGCAATCAATGCGCCGATGCAGGGCACGGCGGCCGACCTGATCAAGCTGTCGATGATCGCGGTGGACGACTGGCTCACGCGCGACAAGCTTGCGTCGCGGATGATCATGCAGGTGCACGATGAACTGGTGCTCGAGGTACCCGACGGCGAGCTGTCGCTGGTGCGCGAGAAACTGCCGGAAATGATGTGCGGCGTAGCGAAGCTGAAGGTGCCGCTGGTGGCCGAAGTGGGTGCCGGCGCGAACTGGGAAGAGGCACACTGACGCACCGTTGCGCGGCCCCCGATTCCTGCGGCATATTGTTGCAGGGATGCTGAATATCGAGATGGTTTGCTTGTGGTCAACGCGCAAGCTCCCGGACAATGCATGTCATTGACACGGGGGCAGCGCGCCCCGCGTTCCGGGATTGGAAACATCAAGTGCTTCGAACTGCACATTGATGATGTCCGAACCGGTTAATCCACCGGGTGGCGCGAATGCATCGCGTTTGCCTTGTCCGGCGGCAGCAGTTTCGAATCGCAAAGGGGGAACAGATGCATCGGATCATCATCGTAGGCGGCGGCGCGGGCGGCCTGGAACTGGCGACGCGGCTCGGCGACCGCTACGGCGCGCGCGGCAATCGTCCCGCGCGTGCGCTTGTCACGCTCGTCGACCGCAATCCGACCCACATCTGGAAACCGCTGCTGCACGAGGTTGCGGCGGGCAGCATGGACCCGTTCACGCAGGAGCTCGAATATGCGGCGCAGGCGCGCTGGCATGGCTTCGAATTCCAGCAGGGCGGGCTGACCGGGCTCGATCGCGCGGCAAAGCGCATCACGCTGTCACCCATCAACGACAGCGACGGCGAGGAACTGCTGCCTGCCCGCGAGCTGGAATACGACACGCTCGTGATCGCGATCGGCAGTACGACTCACTTCTTCGGCGTACAGGGCGCGGCGGAAAACGCGATCGCGCTCGATACGGTGGGCGAGGCCGAGCGCTTCCGCAAGCGGCTGATCGCCGCTTGCATGCGCGCCGAGCACCAGGCGCCTGCGCCTACAGCACCGGGTGAAGCGGCCGAGCCGCGCATCCAGGTCGCGATCGTCGGTGGCGGCGCGACCGGCGTCGAGCTGTCCGCCGAGCTGCGCAACACCGCGCAGGTGCTGTCGGCCTACGGGCTGCACAAGCTCGACCCGCGGCACGACGTCGGCATCGTGCTGATCGAATCGGGGCCGCGGATCCTCCCGGCGTTGCCGGAGCGCGTGTCGTCGGCGACGGCCGAACTGCTCGAGAAGATCGGCGTGCGGCTGATGCTCGCCGAGCGCGTGACCGAGGTGGCGCCCGGGGCAGTCCATACGGCGAGCGGCAAGACGGTGCGTGCCGACCTGACGGTCTGGGCCGCCGGCATCAAGGCGCCGTCCGTACTCGCCAATCTCGACGGCCTCCAGGTCAACAAGCTCGGCCAGCTCGACGTGCGCCGCACGCTGCAGACCTTTACCGACGACAACGTATTCGCGCTCGGCGATTGTGCGGCCTGTGCATGGCCCGGCAACGAGCGCAACGTGCCGCCGCGCGCGCAGGCTGCCCATCAGCAGGCGAGCTTCCTGCTGAAGGCAATCGGCTGCCGGCTCGACGGGCGCCCGCTGCCCGAATTCACCTATCGCGACCTGGGCTCGCTCGTGTCGCTCGGCCATTTCAGCGCGGTCGGCAACCTGATGGGCGGGCTGATCGGCGGCAACATGCTGATCGAAGGACTGTTCGCGCGCTTCATGTACATGTCGCTGTACCGGATGCACATCGCCGCGCTGCACGGCTATCCGCGCATGATGCTCGACACGGTTGCACACTGGCTGCGGCGCACGACACTGCCGCGCGTCAAGCTGCACTGAGCGCGCGTTCGCGCGGGAAGCGGGCGGGGAGTGCGCACGTCGTGCGTGGTCTCCGTCCGTTGCTTTTTGCGGGCAGTGGGGCGGCCATGCGTGCGCTTGACGGGCAATATCGGCCGCATGTATTGCGTTTCAATTCGCAAGCATCCGGGCGCACAACCGGGGTCGACATGCGGCTCGTTGCATTGCGATTCGACGGCCCGCCCGCGGGTTTCCGTGCTGCCGGATCAACACGCCGTAATCGAGTCTTACATATCCGACAGTTGACGCGACAACGGATTATTGGGCATCTTGTCCGGGTTTCCGTTCGCGGCGGGGTGCCAACCGCCGCGACATCCGCGCCGCGCGCCGGCGCGATGCCCCGTCATGCCGTGTCCGTGATCGTGGCGGCGGCCCCCCAATCGAGGAGTGCATTCATGTTGAAACCCGAAGTCGACAGCCTGGTTCCCCACGTTCCGTTCTCGCGTCGCAAGTTCATGCAGGCCGCGCTGGGCGGTGCCTTCGCGGCGGCCGTACTGCCCGTGTCGGCGCAGACGGTCACGACCGACAGCGACGGGCTGGACGTCGACACCGTCGAGATCCGCTCGGGCGACGCGAGCGTGCCCGCGTATCGCGCGCAGCCGAAGGACAAGACGAACCTGCCGGTCGTCATCGTGATCCACGAGATCTTCGGCGTGCACGCGCACATCGCCGATGTCTGCCGCCGCTTCGCGAAGCTCGGTTATCTTGCGATCGCCCCCGACCTTTTCGCGCGGCAGGGCAATGCGGAGAAGTATCCGACGATCAAGGATCTGGTCGATCACATCGTCAGCAAGGTGCCGGACCGGCAGGTGACCGAGGATCTCGACGCGACCGTCGCGTGGGCCGGCAAGAACGGCGGCGACCTGTCGCGTCTCGGCGTGGTCGGGTTCTGCTGGGGTGGCCGCCAGAGCTGGCTGTATGCGGAGCACAACCCGCACGTGCGTGCGGCCGTTGCATGGTACGGGTTCGTCGAAGGCAAGACGGACGAGATGACGCCGTTCAACCCGGTCGATCATGCATCGTTGCTGAAGGTGCCCGTGCTCGGGCTGTATGGCGAGAAAGATACGAACATCACGCAGGCGTCGCTCGCGAACATGCGCAAGGCGATCCAGGCGAGCGACTCGAAGCTCGCGCGCGAATCGGAGATCGTCGTGTATCCGGATGCCGGTCACGCGTTCTTTGCCGATTACCGGCCGAGCTATGTGAAGGCCGACGCGGAGGAGAGCTGGAAGCGCGCGATCGCGTGGCTCCACAAGTACGGCGTGATGTAAACGGCAAGCGGCGGCACGGGCCGCCGCTTCGTTGCGACTGCGCCGCGCCGGCGCTTACGGTGTCGGGCCGGTAGCGATCGGCCGCGACGGATCGGCGCTCCATTCGCTCCACGAGCCCGGATACAGCGACGCGCCATGCAGGCCCGCCACCTCCAGCGCAAGTGCGTTGTGGCATGCGGTGACGCCGGAGCCGCATTGCAGGATCGCGCGGTTCGGTTCGGTGCCCGCCAGCACGGCGGAAAACGCCTCGCGCAGTTCATGGCCGGTCTTGAAGCGGCCGTCGGCGGTCAGGTTGTCCTTGAAGAAGCGATTGCGCGCGCCGGGGATGTGGCCGCCCACACGATCGATCGTTTCGTTTTCACCGCGGTAGCGGTCGGGTGCGCGTGCATCGATCACGACGCGCGTGGGTGCGTTCACGTTGGCGAGTACGGCTGCCGCGTCGACCGTCGATTCGAGCGGCGCGGCTGCGCGGAAATCGCCGGCGGCCGGGTGCGGCACGTCGGTTGCAAGCGGCTGGCCGGCTGCTTCCCAGGCCTGAAGGCCGCCGTCGAGCACGGCAACCGAATCATGGCCGAGCCAGCGCAGCAGCCACCACAGGCGCGCCGCATACGCGCCGCCTTGCGCGTCGTACACGACGACCTGCTGGCCCTGCTTGAGGCCGCGGCTCGCGAGCAGCGTCGCGAGTGCGTCGCGGGTCGGTAGCGGATGGCGGCCGTTGGTGCCCGTCTTGCGGCCCGACAGGTCGCGGTCGAGGTGGAGGTACTGGGCGCCGGGGATGTGGCCGGCCGCGTACGCGGCTTCGCCGGCAGCGGGATCGACGAGATCGAAGCGGCAGTCGAACAGCGCGACGCTGCCGGGCGCCGCCGCCAGGCGCTCGGCGAGATTGGCGGCGGAGATGAGCGTGGTGTAGTGAGTGTGTGGCATGACGGCTCCCTGGAGTGCGAATGGCCTGACACTCCAAGTCTAAACAAAAAAAGACGGGCCGAAGCCCGTCTTTTCGTCTGCCGGATGCCGTGCGGCGTCAAAGCGCCGCACCGGTATCAAATGTCGCCGAGGTGGCGGCGCAGGAACTCGTGGAAGTGCTGCATGCCGTCTTCCATCGGGCTCTGGTACGGGCCGACCTGCGACTCGCCGCGGGCCATCAGCGCACGGCGGCCTGCGTCCATCCGCATCGCGATCTCGTCGTCCTCGACGGCCGTTTCCATATAGGCGGCGCGTTCCGCCTCGACGAATTCGCGTTCGAACAGCGCGATTTCCTCGGGGTAATAGAACTCGACGATGTTGGTCGTCTTCTGCGGGCCTTGCGGAATCAGCCACGACACGACGAGCACGTGCGGATACCACTCGATCATCAGGCCCGGGTAGTAGACCATCCAGATCGCGCCGAACTCCGGCGGCACGCCGTTTCGGAACTTCAGCACCTGCTCGTGCCATTTCTGGTAAGTCGCGCTGCCCGGTTTCGCGAGGGCGTTGTGCACGCCGACCGTCTGCACGCTGTACCAGTCGCCGAACTCCCACTTGAGGTCGTCGCACGACACGAAGCTGCCGAGGCCCGGGTGGAACGGGACGACGTGGTAATCCTCGAGGTAGACCTCGATGAACGTCTTCCAGTTGTAGTCGCACTCGTGCACTTCGACGTGATCGAAGAGGTACTCGGAGAAGTCGAAGTGATGCTTCGTGCCGAGATTGGCGAGGTCGCGCGCGACATGCCGGCCCTCGGCCTCGAACAGCAGCCCCTGCCAGTTCTGCAGCGGGCTCTTGCCGAGGTTCAGGCACGGCTTGTCGGGGAAGTGCGGTGCGCCGAGCAACTCGCCTTCCAGGTCGTACGTCCAGCGGTGCAGCGGGCACACGATGTTCTGCGTGCGGCCGCGCCCGTTGAGCATGATCGCCTGCCGGTGGCGGCAGACGTTCGACAGCAGTTCGATCTGGTTCGTCTGGTTACGGACCAGCACGCGGCCTTCCTTCTCGGACGGCAGCGCAAAATAATCCCCCGCCTCGGGCACCATCAACTCGTGCCCGACGTAACGAGGTCCTTTCTTGAAGAGGGTTTCGATCTCGCGCTCGAGTAGCGCCTCATCGAAGTATGCAGTGACTGGAAGCTGGCTGTGAGCCGACTTCAACTGAAGCGCGTCGCTCAGATTGGACATTCCCACTCCCGGTGTTAGCGTGAAAGCAGTGAACAACCCAACCATCGAAAAATCGATTTAGGGAAACGGGGAATTATACCCGGTTCGCCTCCCAAGGCTAGGATTAAGTGCCTGATTTGTGTCAATTTTTTGTCGGGCGGCAATCGGAAGGCGCACAATGTGTGCCGGAGATGGGGCCGGAATATGTGCCGGGTGCCCACGACGGCAGGTCGGAAAATTCTCTTTTGCCGTAGAATGTCCGACTTGTTTTGAAATTTGACACCCTCGTCCATGGCGAAAACCGCATCCCCAGGCGCCACGCCGCCCGGCAATGGTACCGAACCGTTGCCGGACAATTACGAAACGGCGCTCGCGGAACTCGAGACGCTGGTTGCACGGATGGAAGGCGGCGCGTTGAGCCTCGAGGATTCACTGACGGCGTATCGCCGCGGTGCGACCCTCGTTGCGTTTTGCCAACAGCAGCTCGAGAAAGTGGAGCAGCAGGTTCGCGTGCTCGACGGCGCGACGCTGAAGCCGCTTTCGTCCGGAACGGCCGCCACGGACGGCGAAGACGACGATCTATGACATTCGAACAATGGATGCGGTCCGTGCTGGACCGTGTCGAGGACGCACTCGGCCACTATTTGCCCGCTGAAACGACGATGCCGGCGAAACTCCACGAGGCGATGCGTTATGCGGTCCTCGGCGGCGGCAAACGCGTTCGCCCGCTGCTGTGCCATGCAGCAGGCGAACTGACCGGCGCGACGGAAGGGGCGCGCAACGCGGCGGCGGCGGCGCTGGAGATGATCCACGTCTACTCGCTCGTGCACGACGACATGCCGTGCATGGACGACGACGCACTGCGTCGCGGCAAGCCGACCGTGCACGTGCAGTATGACGAGCCGACGGCGCTGCTCGTCGGCGACGCGCTGCAGTCGCAGGCATTCGTTGCGCTGACCGACGCCGCTGCGCTGTCGCCGGTGCAGCAGGCTGCGCTCGTGCGCGAGCTGGCGCTGGCAAGCGGCTCGATCGGCATGGCCGGCGGGCAGGCGATCGACCTGGCGAGCGTCGGCCTCAAGCTGACGCTCGAGCAGCTCGAGACGATGCACCGGAAAAAGACGGGCGCATTGCTGCGCGCGGCCGTGCGGATGGGCGCGCTGGCCGGCGAAACGCCGTCCGCGGAAACGATGGCTGCGCTCGATGTGTACGCGGGGGCCGTGGGTCTGGCCTTCCAGGTCGTCGACGACATTCTCGACGTCACGACCGATTCGGCGACGCTCGGCAAGACGGCCGGCAAGGACGCGGCAAACGACAAGCCGACCTATGTATCGATCCTCGGTCTCGAGGCGTCGCGCGAGCTCGCAGCGCAACTGCGCGCCGAAGCGCACGACGCACTGAAACCGTTCGGCGCACGCGCTCAGCGTCTGGCCGAACTTGCCGACCTGGTAGTGAACCGGGTCAGCTGACGCGAAAGCCCGCCGCCGCGCACATGCTACGGTGCGTGCAACAGAATGCGGGCGCGTTTGATTTCCTACAATGGAACGACGATGTACGACTTGCTGAAAACCATCGACGACCCGGCGGATTTGCGCCGCCTCGATCGTCGCCAACTTCAACCGCTCGCGGATGAACTGCGCGCGTTCGTGCTCGACAGTGTGTCGAAGACGGGCGGCCATTTGTCGTCCAACCTCGGGACGGTCGAGCTGACGATCGCGTTGCACTACGTGTTCAACACGCCGAACGATCGCATCGTCTGGGACGTGGGCCACCAGACCTACCCGCACAAGATCCTGACGGGCCGCCGCGACCAGATGCATTCGCTGCGCCAGCAGGATGGCATCTCGGGCTTCCCGCGTCGCAGCGAATCCGAATACGACACGTTCGGCACCGCGCACTCGAGCACGTCGATCTCGGCCGCGCTCGGCATGGCGATCGGCAGTCAGCTGAACGGCGACGACCGCTTCTCGATCGCCGTGATCGGCGACGGCGCGATGACGGCCGGCATGGCGTTCGAGGCGATGAACAACGCGGGCGTGTCGGAAGATGCGAAAGTGCTCGTGATCCTGAACGACAACGACATGTCGATCTCGCCGCCGGTCGGCGCGCTGAATCGCCATCTCGCACGCCTGATGTCGGGCCGCTTCTATGCGGCTGCGCGCGCGGGCGTCGAGCGCGTGCTGAGCGTTGCGCCGCCGGTGCTCGAACTCGCACGCAAGCTCGAAGAGCACGCGAAGGGCATGGTCGTGCCGGCTACGCTGTTCGAAGAGTTCGGCTTCAACTACATCGGCCCGATCGACGGTCACGATCTCGATTCGCTGATCCCGACGCTGCAGAACATCCGCGAACTGCGCGGCCCGCAGTTCCTGCACGTGGTGACGAAGAAAGGCCAGGGCTACAAGCTCGCCGAAGCGGATCCCGTGCTTTATCACGGCCCCGGCAAGTTCAACCCGGCCGAAGGCATCAAGCCGTCGGCCACGCCCGCGAAGAAGACGTACACGCAGGTGTTCGGCGAGTGGCTGTGCGACGAAGCCGAGCGCGATACGCGTGTCGTCGGCATCACGCCCGCGATGCGCGAAGGCTCGGGCATGGTCGAGTTCGAGAAGCGCTTCAAGGATCGCTACTACGACGTCGGCATTGCCGAACAGCACGCGGTGACGTTCGCGGGCGGCATGGCAACCGAAGGCCTCAAGCCGGTCGTCGCGATTTACTCGACGTTCCTGCAACGTGCATACGACCAGCTGATCCACGACGTCGCGCTGCAGAACCTGCCGGTCGTGTTCGCGATCGACCGCGCGGGCCTGGTCGGCGCGGATGGCGCGACGCACGCGGGCGCGTACGATCTCGCGTTCATGCGCTGCATCCCGAACATGACGATCATGGCTGCGTCCGACGAGAACGAATGCCGCCAGATGCTGCACACGGCGCTGCAGCAGCCGAACCCGACCGCGGTGCGCTATCCGCGCGGCGCGGGCACGGGCGTGCCGACGGTGAAGGAATTCACCGAGATCCCGCTCGGCAAGGGTGAAGTGCGTCGCCAGACGTCGCAGCCGGAAGGCAAGCGCGTCGCAATCCTCGCGTTCGGCACGATGGTTGCACCGTCGCTCGCCGCGGCCGAGGAACTCGATGCGACCGTTGCGAACATGCGCTTCGTGAAGCCGATCGATGCGGCGCTCGTGCGTGAACTCGCCGAGACGCACGACTACGTCGTCACGGTCGAGGAAGGCTGCGTGATGGGCGGTGCGGGCTCGGCCTGCGTGGAAGCCCTGATGGAGAGTGGGGTTATCCGACCCGTACTACAATTGGGCCTCCCTGACCTGTTCATCGATCACGGCGACCCCGCGAAGCTGCTGTCGCAATGCGGCCTCGACGGCGCGGGTATCGCGAAATCGATTCGCGAACGCTTTCTGAATCCGGCGGCCGATGTCGCCGGTCAGGCGAAGCGCGTCGCATAAGCTGGCGCCGCCTGCGGGCGGTGCCGGCGCGACTGGCGCAACCGGTCTTCATTGATGCGGAAAACATGGGCCTGCGGGCCCATGTTGCTTTTCCGGCTGCCGCATGACGCGGCGTGCGCGTCGTCGAACGCGCGGCTTACAAGGATTGAACAAGATGAACCAGATGAATCCCGCCTTCGTGATGCCCGACGTGCAGAGCACGGTGGATACCCGCCAGATTCCGATTCAGCGTGTGGGCGTGAAGGCGGTCCGGCATCCGTTGACGGTGTGTACCGAAAGCGGCGACGTGCAGCCGACCGTCGGTGTCTGGAACCTCGATGTCCGCCTGCCGGCCGACCAGAAGGGCACGCACATGTCGCGTTTCGTCGCGCTGCTCGAGGAGAACCGTGCACCGCTGACGGTCGAGCGTTTCCGTGCGATGCTCGCATCGATGCTCGAGAAGCTGGAAGCCGAAGCCGGCCGCATCGAAGTGACGTTCCCGTACTTCGTGAACAAGACGGCGCCGGTGTCGGGCGTGCAGAGCCTGCTCGACTATGAAGTGACGCTCGCAGGCGAAAGCCGCAACGGCGATACGCGCCTGTTCCTGAAGGTGCTCGTGCCGGTGACGAGCCTGTGCCCATGCTCGAAGAAGATCTCGCAGTACGGCGCGCACAACCAGCGTTCGCACGTGACGATCGACGCGGAGCTCGCGGCCGACCTGCCGGTCGAGGCGCTGATCCGTATCGCCGAGGAAGAGGCGTCGTGCGAGCTGTGGGGGCTGCTGAAGCGTCCGGACGAGAAGTTCGTGACCGAGCGCGCGTACGAGAACCCGAAGTTCGTCGAGGATCTCGTGCGTGACGTCGCGCAGCGTCTCGATGCGGACGAGCGTGTGGTGGCATACGTGCTCGAAGCCGAGAACTTCGAGTCGATCCACAATCACAGCGCGTATGCGCTGATCGAACGCGACAAGCGGCAGGCTGCATAACGCCGCTGCGTTTTGTCGCGTCGATGAAAAAAGGCCGCTCAGTATCGAGCGGCCTTTCTGTTTGCCGGTGCGACGTTGCGTCGCGTGCGTGGCGCGGCTCAGCGCGCGAGCGATGCGAGATCCCAGCGCGGCTTCACCGTGAATGCGTAGTCGGCATTCGCCTGCTCGGGCCAGCGGCCGAGCCGCAATGCGCCTGCGAGCGCGATCATTGCGCCGTTGTCGGTGCAGAGCGCGAGATCGGGGTAGTGCACGTCGAAGCCGCGCTTGGCCGCGGCGGCCGACAGTGCAGCGCGCAACTGGCGGTTCGCGCCGACACCGCCCGCGACCACGAGGCGCTTGAGCTTCGTCTTCTTCAACGCGGCGAGCGACTTGGCGACGAGCACGTCGACGGCCGCATCGACGAAGCCGCGCGCGAGGTCGGCCTTCGCGCGTTCGAGGGCTTCACCTTCGAGCTTGGCAGCTTCGAACTTCTTCATCTGCGTGAGTACGGCCGTCTTCAGGCCGCTGAAGCTGAAGTCGAGGTCGCCCGAATGCAGCATCGGGCGCGGCAGCACGACCGCGCCCGGCGTGCCGGTTTCGGCGAGCTTCGACACTTCCGGGCCGCCCGGGTAGCCGAGGCCGATCAGCTTGGCCGTCTTGTCGAATGCTTCGCCGGCCGCGTCGTCGAGCGTTTCGCCGAGCGTCTCGTACACGCCGACGTCGGTCACACGCATCAGTTGCGTGTGGCCGCCGGATACCAGCAGCGCGACGAACGGGAACGGCGGCGGCTCGTCGACGAGCAGCGGCGACAGCAGGTGGCCTTCGAGGTGGTGAATGCCGACCGTCGGCTTGTTCCAGGCGAGCGCGAGCGCATTCGCGATGCTCGCGCCAACCAGCAGCGCACCGGCGAGGCCGGGGCCCTGCGTGAACGCGATCGCGTCGATGTCGTCGCGGCGCGTGCCGCTTTGCGCCATCACTTCCTCGAGCAGCGGCAGCGCGCGGCGGATGTGGTCGCGCGATGCGAGCTCGGGCACGACGCCGCCGTATTCGCGGTGCATGGCGATCTGCGAGTGGAGCGCGTGCGCGAGCAGGCCGCGCTGCGTGTCGTAGAGCGCGAGGCCGGTTTCGTCACAGGAGCTTTCGATGCCGAGAACGAGCATGGGTACGGGCAGGGCACGCCGTATCGGGCGCGCCGCAGGTAGGTCAACGTAACCGGAAAGTATAGCAGGCGAGGGCCTGCCCCCGCTGGCAGCGGCCCGGGCCGGATGCCGGGCAGGTACAATCCGCGCCATGGAAACTTATGACATCGCCGTGATCGGCGCGGGCGCTGCCGGAATGATGAGCGCCGCGGTCGCCGGGCAGCTCGGCCGCCGCGTCGTGCTGATCGATCACGCGCCGCGGCTCGCCGAGAAGATCCGCATCTCGGGCGGCGGCCGCTGCAACTTCACGAACCTGTACGCCGGCCCCGACAACTATCTGTCGTCGAATCCGCATTTCGCGCGCTCGGCGCTGGCGCGCTATACGCCGCGCGACTTCCTCGGGCTGCTCAAGCGCCATCACGTGACCTGGCACGAAAAGCACAAGGGCCAGCTCTTTTGCGACCACGGCAGCGACGCGATCATCGACGTGCTGAAGCACGAGTGCGACGCGGGCGGTATCGCGTGGCGCCGGCCCGTCGTCGTCGACGCGGTGCGCCACGCGCCGTCCGACGGCTTCACGCTCGACACGCAGCAGGCCGGGCCGATCCGTGCGCGCGCGCTGATCATCGCGACCGGCGGCCTGTCGATCCCGAAGATCGGCGCGACGGACTTCGGCTACCGGATCGCCAAGCAGTTCGGCCACAAGCTCATCGATACGCGGCCCGCGCTCGTGCCGTTGACGTTCGCGCAGCAGGACTGGGAGCCGTTCGCGGCGTTGTCCGGCGTATCGCTCGAGGTGCGCGTCTCGACCGGCGACAAGAAGCGCGGCGGCGAATTCGTCGAGGACCTGCTGCTGACCCATCGCGGCCTGTCCGGGCCCGGGATCCTGCAGATCTCGAGCTACTGGCAGCCCGGCGACCCGATCCGCGTCGATCTGCTGCCGCAGCGCGACACGGTGGCCGACCTGCTCGACGCGAAGCGCACGTCAAAGCGCCAGATCGGTTCGCTGCTCGCCGACTGGGTGCCGTCGCGCCTCGCGCATGCGTGGCTCGACACCCACCGCGTCGCGGCCGACGCGCGGCTCGCGGACCTGCCCGACAAGACGCTGCGCCAGATCGGCGACGCGCTGTCCGGCTGGACGCTGACGCCGAACGGCACCGAGGGCTACAAGAAGGCCGAAGTGACGAAGGGCGGGGTCGATACGCGCGACCTGTCGTCGGCGACGATGATGAGTGCGCGCGTACCGGGGCTGTTCTTCGTCGGCGAGGCGGTGGACGTGACGGGCTGGCTCGGCGGCTACAACTTCCAGTGGGCATGGGCGTCCGGCGCGGCGGCCGGACAGGCGGCGGCCGAGTATGCGCGCGGCGCCTGACGAGACCGGGCCGACGCCGTTTTGACGGGACCAGTCCCCGTGCCTTTAGGCAATCGCTCTGCTATACTCGGTAGTCTTTCCCTGCAAACCTTTATTCGTGTCGGATCATGACGATCATTCGCGTTAAAGAGAACGAGCCGTTCGAAGTTGCAATGCGTCGCTTCAAGCGCACGATCGAGAAGAATGGTCTGTTGACCGAGCTTCGTGCGCGCGAGTTTTACGAGAAGCCGACCGCGGAGCGCAAGCGCAAGAAGGCTGCTGCAGTGAAGCGTCATTACAAGCGCATCCGCAGCCAGACACTGCCGAAGAAGCTGTACTGAACGATTGGGCGCCGCGCGGTTCGCTGAGCGGCGCACCGGCGACTCCGTGCGATCAGGTGATCGAGAAAAGATCGAGCATGATCATGCGACCGATCAGGCGAGCCGCCGATGCCGGATTCGAGCAACCCGCTTGAGACACTGTCCCAAGCGGGTTTTTGTGTTGACGCCCTTATGGCGGGCGTCGGATTCACGTTTCCTTCCCGGGTGAAAGATGAGTTTGAAAGAGCAGATCAGCGAAGACATGAAGGCCGCGATGCGCGCGAAGGAAAGCGAGCGCCTGGCAACGATTCGCCTGCTGATGGCCGCGATCAAGCAGCGCGAAGTCGACGATCAGATCACCCTCGACGACGCGGGCATCACGGCCGTGATCGACAAGATGATCAAGCAGCGCAAGGATTCGATCAGCCAGTTCCAGGCAGCCAGCCGTGACGACCTCGTCGCGAAAGAGCAGGCCGAACTGGTCGTGCTGAGCGGCTACATGCCCGAGCAGCTGTCGGAAGCCGAGGTGGCTGCCGAAGTCCAGGCAGCGGTCGCGCAGACGGGCGCCGCCGGCCCGCAGGACATGGGCAAGGTAATGGGCGTGCTGAAGGGCAAGCTCGCAGGCCGCGCCGACATGACGGCGATTTCCGCGCTGGTCAAGGCCGCGCTCACGAAGTAACACCTGTTTCCCCGGCGCGCCGTGCGTGCGCCGGGGTGTCGTATTGTCTTTTTTCGCTCGATCCCACGGTGATTCCGCATTCGTTCCTGCAGGATTTGCTGAACCGCGTCGATATCGTCGACGTGGTGGGCAAGTACGTGCAGCTCAAGAAGGGCGGCGCCAATTTCATGGGACTGTGCCCGTTCCATAACGAGAAGAGCCCGTCGTTTACCGTCAGCCCAACCAAGCAGTTCTATCACTGCTTCGGTTGCGGGGCTCACGGCACGGCGATCGGCTTTCTGATGGAACACGCGGGGCTCACGTTCCCGGAGGCTGTGCAGGATCTCGCGCAGTCCGTCGGGCTGACCGTGCCGCACGAGCCGTCGATGCGTGGCGGCGGCGGAGGCGGTGGCGGCGACTATCCAGCGCCGGTGTCGAAATCGGTCGCAACCGCGCTGTCCGATGCGATGACCGCCGCGTGCGACTACTACCGCAAGCAGTTGCGCGGCGCGACCGTCGCGATCCAGTACTTGAAGAACCGGGGCCTGACCGGCGAGATTGCCGCGCGCTTCGGGCTCGGCTATGCGCCGGACGGCTGGCAGAACCTCGAAGCCGCGTTCCCCGACTATCGCGACGAGTCGCTCGTCGAGGCGGGGCTCGTGATCGTCAGCGAGAAGACCGATGCGCAGGGCGTCGCGCGCCGCTACGACCGGTTCCGCGAGCGGATCATGTTCCCGATCCGCAACGTGAAGGGGCAGGTGATCGGCTTCGGCGGCCGCGTGCTCGGCAGCGGTGAGCCGAAGTACCTGAACTCGCCCGAGACCCCGCTGTTCAACAAGGGCAGCGAGCTGTACGGCCTGTTCGAGGCGCGGCTCGCGATTCGCGAGCGCAAGTACGTGCTGGTCGTCGAAGGCTACATGGACGTCGTCGCGCTCGCCCAGCTCGGGTTCCCCAACGCGGTCGCGACGCTCGGCACCGCGTGCACGCCGATTCACGTGCAGAAGCTGCTGCGCCAGACCGACACGGTCATTTTCAGTTTCGACGGCGATTCGGCCGGGCGGCGAGCGGCCCGGCGCGCGCTCGAGGCTTGCCTGCCGCATGCGGGGGACAACCGCACGATCCGGTTCCTTTTTCTGCCGGCCGAGCACGATCCGGACAGCTACGTGCGCGAATTCGGCGCGGACGCGTTCTCCGAGCAGGTCGAGCGCGCGATGCCGCTGTCACAATTTTTGCTGAACGAAGCAATTTCCGGCAAGGCGCTCGATCAGCCGGAAGGCCGCGCGAAGGCGCTGTTCGATGCGAAGCCGTTATTGCAGGCGCTCCCCGCGAACGCGTTGCGCGCGCAGATCATGCACATGTTCGCCGACCGCCTCGACATTCCGTTCGAAGAGGTTGCGGGGCTGTCCGACGTCGATACGCGGATCGCGGCACCGCCGCGCCAGGCGCCTGCGCGCAGCGAGCGGCGCCGCGTGACGGACAGCGAAAAGCGCGCATTGCGCACGCTGGTGATGCATCCGCGCATCGCGTCGCAGCTCGACGATGAGCAACTGGCGACCCTGCGCGCGTTGCCGCGCATCGGCGAACTGTTCGCGGAAGTCGTCGATCATGCGCGCGCGCTGGGCGACGGCGCGGAGTTCCGGCTGCTGTCGGATGTGCTGCGGACGTCCTCGAATGGAGCGACTTACGAGGAAATCTTCCGCGAAATTCTGGACTATGATGAAAACGTCCGTGATTTGCTGTTACAGAATCCGGAAGACGAGACGGTGCCCGAGCGGCAGCGTGAACAGGAACGGATCGCGGCGGAGGAACTGCAGGCGGCGGTGCTCAAGATGCGTTACGACGCCTGCTGCGACCGGCTTGACAGGCTGGCGCGGCAATCCACCTTCACACCCGAGGAATTGGCCGAATTGACGGAATTGAACCAGCAGCGAACCGACATGAAGCGTCGGCTCGGGCTGTAGGCGGCAGGGGAGCTTAGAGAGGGCTCCCCAGCGTGCTATAATATAAGGTTTCCAGCGGTTTGTTTTCCAAGCAAAGGCGAGAATCGCGATGGCAAAGACGACAGGCGGAAAGAAAGCAACAGGCAAGGGCTCGACGGAGCCGACCAAAAAGGTCACAGCGGCCAAGTCTGCTTCTTCCACCAGGACAACGTCTTCAGCCACGTCAGCTTCTGCAGGAAAGAAAACCGCGGCCGGCACTGCTCAGGCTGCGCCGGCGCCGGCAGCCAGAACACGGGCTGCCGCCAGACCCGACTCCGGGCCGGCCAAGCCGGCGGCGAAGCGGGCAAGTGCGAAAAGCGCAAGGGACACGACTGCCGCCGCGGACGAAACGGCAGTACGTACTACTCATGCACCCACGGTTCAACCGGCTGTCGTCCAGCAGCCGCGAGTCGATATAGCCGGTACGGCGAACTCCATGACCAAAAAGCTGAACGAAGTATCCGTCGAAGACGACGCAAATCAGAGCGACGAGCAGCCCGCAGCAGCAGCGGCTGCACCGGGCAAATCCAAGGTGCGCGATCGTCGCGCCAAGGAAAAGGCGCTACTGAAGGAAGCGTTCGCGACGAGCACGCCGGGTACGGCCGAGGAGCTCGAAGAGCGCCGCGTGAAACTGCGCGCGCTGATCAAGCTCGGCAAGGAGCGCGGCTTCCTCACGTACGCCGAAATCAACGACCACCTGCCGGACAACTTCACCGAGACCGAAGCCCTCGAGGGCATCATCGGCACGTTCAACGACATGGGCGTGGCGGTCTACGAGCAGGCGCCGGACGCGGAAACGCTGCTCCTGAACGACAACGCGCCCGCCGCGTCGTCGGACGATGAAGTCGAAGAGGAAGCGGAAGTCGCGCTGTCCACCGTCGATTCGGAATTCGGCCGCACGACCGATCCGGTCCGGATGTACATGCGCGAGATGGGCACGGTCGAGCTGCTCACGCGCGAAGGCGAAATCGAGATCGCGAAGCGGATCGAGGACGGCCTGCGCCACATGGTGATGGCCATCTCCGCGTGCCCGACGACGATCGCCGACATCCTCGCGATGGCCGAACGCGTCGCGAACGAAGAGATCCGCGTCGACGAACTCGTCGACGGCCTGCTCGATCCGAATGCTTCGGACTCCGCCGATACCGACGGTTTCTCCGCGAAGGAAGCGGAAGCCATCGAGAACGAGGACGAGGAAGCCGAAGAGGAAGAGGAAGAAGAGGAAGAGGAGGAGGACGACGGTGCCGCGCAGGCATCGGCCAACGCCGCCCAGCTCGAAGCCCTCAAGCGTGCGTCGCTCGAGAAGTTCTCGCAGATCAGCGAGTGGTTCGACAAGATGCGCCGCGCATTCGAAAAGGAAGGCTACAAGTCGAAGGCCTACCTGAAGGCGCAGGAAACGATCCAGAGCGAGCTGATGACGATCCGCTTTACCGCGCGTACCGTCGAACGCCTGTGCGACACGCTGCGTGCGCAGGTGGACGAAGTGCGTCAGGTCGAACGCCAGATCCTGCACATCGTCGTCGACAAGTGCGGCATGCCGCGCTCGGAGTTCATCGCGCGCTTCCCGGGCAGCGAGACCGATCTCGACTGGGCCGAGAAGATCATGGCCGAAGGCCATTCGTACAGCGCGGTGCTGTCGCGCAACATCCCGGCGATCCGCGAACAGCAGCAGCGCCTGCTCGACCTGCAGGCGCGCGTCGTGCTGCCGCTGAAGGACCTGAAGGAAACCAACCGCCAGATGGCGGCCGGCGAACTGAAGGCGCGCCAGGCGAAGCGTGAAATGACCGAGGCGAACCTGCGTCTCGTGATCTCGATCGCGAAGAAGTACACGAACCGCGGCCTGCAGTTCCTCGACCTGATCCAGGAAGGCAACATCGGCCTGATGAAGGCGGTGGACAAGTTCGAATACCGTCGCGGCTACAAGTTCTCGACCTATGCGACGTGGTGGATCCGTCAGGCCATCACGCGCTCGATCGCGGACCAGGCGCGCACGATCCGTATTCCGGTTCACATGATCGAGACGATCAACAAGATGAACCGCATCTCGCGGCAGATCCTGCAGGAAACCGGTCTCGAGCCGGATCCGGCAACGCTCGCCGAGAAGATGGAGATGCCGGAAGACAAGATCCGCAAGATCATGAAGATCGCGAAGGAGCCGATCTCGATGGAAACGCCGATCGGTGACGACGACGATTCCCATCTCGGCGACTTCATCGAGGACACCAACACGGTCGCGCCGGCGGATGCCGCGCTGCATGCGAGCATGCGCGACGTCGTGAAGGACGTGCTCGATTCGCTGACGCCGCGCGAGGCGAAGGTGCTGCGGATGCGCTTCGGTATCGAAATGAGCACCGATCACACGCTCGAGGAAGTCGGCAAGCAGTTCGACGTCACGCGTGAGCGGATCCGTCAGATCGAGGCCAAGGCGCTGCGCAAGCTGCGTCACCCGAGCCGTTCCGACAAGCTGAAGTCGTTCCTCGAAGGGAACTGATTTCCAGCGTCTCTTGCGAACGCCGCCGGTATCCGCGTGATGCCGGTGGCGTTTCTCTCCTTTGTTGTTACAATGCCGGCCCGGCTTCTTCGTCGGGGCAGCGTGTGACACGCTTCGCTTCTCATCAGGGCTTGTAGCTCAGCGGTTAGAGCAGTCGACTCATAATCGATTGGTCGCGGGTTCGAACCCCGCCGGGCCCACCAGATTTCATGCGCGCGTTCGCGTAGCATGCCGAAAACCCGCGATGGCTTCATGCGTCGCGGGTTTTTCTTTGCGGGCACGCGTGACCCATGTGGTGATCAGGAAGTACCGAGAGGGTGCCGCGCGACCGTCAATCGAAGTATGCTGTAGCGCGGCCGTTCCACGCGCGACACCGGTTGCGGCCGAAGGAAAACCAGACAGCCCCGCGATCCATCCGGCGGCGAAAATAAACAGCTTCGGCCGGGAGTGGGACGGCAATCATGACCATGCTGCGTTCGTGGGGTGCGCTTCTTTCGTTGCTGGCGCTCGTTGCATGCGCGAGCCTGCCGCCGCAGGCCGAGCGCGCGCAGACGCACGCATACACCGATACCGACGACACGCGGCTGGGTGTCGCGTTCCGGCAGCAGGCCGGTACGCATCCGGGGCAGGACGCGTTTCATCTGCTGACCGATCCGGTCGATGCGCTGGATGCGCGCGTGTTGCTGGCCGATCGCGCGGACCGCTCGATCGACCTTCAGTACTACATCTGGCATGACGACCTGACCGGGCACGAACTGGCCGACGCGATCATCCGCGCGGCCGATCGCGGCGTGCGCGTCCGTGCGCTGCTCGACGACCTCGGCACGAACGCGGGCGATCGCAAACTGCTCGAGATCAGCTCCCATCCGAACATCGAGATCCGGCTCTTCAACCCGGTTGCCACGCGCCGGTTCAAGAAAATCGGCACCGTGTTCGAGTTCTCGCGCGTCAACCGGCGCATGCACAACAAGGCGATGATCGCGGACAACCAGGCGGCGATCGTCGGTGGCCGCAATATCGGCGACGAGTATTTCGGCGCATCGTCGATGCTGGAGTTTGGCGATCTCGACGTCGTCGTTCACGGCCCGGTCGTGAAGGACATCTCGACCGAATTCGATACGTTCTGGAATTCCCCGTACGCGTATCCGATCAGCGCGCTGGTCGGGCATGACGCGGCGCCGGGCGGGCTGGACCGCGAGCGCGAACGGTTGCGCGACTACCTGAGGGCCATGGAAGACAATCCGTACGTGCTCGAGGCCAGGCAGCGGCTCGACCGGATCGTTCATGGGCAGGGCACGGAACTGTCGTGGGGGCACGCGACGGTGCTGTACGACGATCCATCGAAGATCGCACACGCGCCGAAGGACAGCGACGGACACCTGATGCCGCAGTTGCGGGCGCTCGCCTTGCAGCCCGAACATGACCTGCTGATCGTGTCGCCGTATTTCGTGCCGGGCAGGGAGGTCGTCGAGCGGCTGCGTGCGCTCACGGCGCGCGGTGTGCGCGTCACGGTGCTGACCAACTCGCTCGCGTCGACCGACGTCGCGGCCGTGCATGCCGGCTACCGGCACTACCGAAGCGATCTCGTGGCGGCCGGCGTGCGGCTATACGAGCGGCGGCCGTCGGGTGACAAGAGTATCTCGAAGCAGGTCATCATCGGGTCGTCGCGTGCGTCGCTGCATGCGAAGACCTACGTGTTCGATCACAAGAACATTTTCATCGGTTCGATGAACCTCGATCCGCGCTCGCTGAACCTCAACACGGAGATCGGCGTTTACTGCGAGAGTCCGGCGATTGCGTCGCAGGTGGCCAACGATCTGGAGGCGCGGCTCGATCGCATCGCGTGGCGGGTCGAATTGAAGCCCGATCCGGCGGGCAACGGGCGGCTCAAGTGGATTCAGACCGATTCGGACGGCACGGTCACCGAGCTCGATCACGAACCGGAAGTGTCCGCCCCGCGCCGCATGGAAGTCTGGTTTCTCGGGCTGTTTCCGATCGAGTCGCAACTGTGAGCGACGATGCCGCGCGCGGCATTCATCAACGCGTGCGGCCGTGCTGCTCGATGACGTCCGCGAACTGCATCGTCGCGGTCTCGATCGTCGTGTCGCTGAGCCCCGAGTATCCCAGCACGAAACCGTTGTACGGCCGGCCGTCGCCGACCCGATAGCTGCTCAGCGGCTGAAGCAGCACGCCGTGCGCGGTTGCGGCGCGGGCGACGTCGGTATCGTGCAGCGGCATCGCGAGATCCGCCGAAAGATGCATGCCGCCCGGGCTTTCGCGAACGCTCAGCACGGAGCCGAGGTGGCGGGCGAGTGCGGCTTCGAGGCTGCGCCGCCGTTCGGCGTACAGCGTCCTCATCCTGCGCAGGTGTCGCGCAAAGAGGCCGGTGTCGATGAATTCGGCCATCGCCAGTTGATCGGCCGAGTGGCCCCGATGGACGAGTTCGCGCAGCGTGCGGGTGAAGCGGTCGACCAGGATCGGCGGAACCACCATGAAGCCGAGCCGGAGGGCGGGAAACATCGTCTTGCTGAAGGTGCCGAGATAGCAGACCGGTGCGTCGGCATCGATGCCCTGGATCGCGGGCAGCGGCTGGCCGCCGTGGCGGAACTCGCTGTCGTAATCGTCCTCGATGATCCACGCACCGCACGCCCGTGCGCGCTCGACGAGCGCCGCGCGCCGCCGGGGGCTCATCAGTGCGCCGAGCGGGTACTGGTGCGACGGTGTCGTATAGATCAGCCTGGGCGGGCGGGTGTGCCACTGCTCGTCGGTTGGCGCCATTCCTTCGTGGTCGACCTCGATCGGCACGAGCTCCAGGCCGGTCGACCGGAATGCGGTTCGGGCGCCGTTGTAGCAGGGGTTCTCGATCCAGCCATATTCACCGGGATTTGCCAGCATGCGTGCGCACAGTTCGAGGCTGCTTTGCGTGCCGTCGGTGATGAATACCTGGCCTGTTTCGCAGCGCACGCCGCGCGAGACCCGGATGTAGGCGGCCACGGCACGCCGCAATTCGGGCAGCCCTTCGACCGGGCCATAGGCGAGCTGCGCGGGCTTGACGGCTCTCCACGCGCGCTCGATGCAACGGCGCCATTGGGCAACGGGGAATTCGTCGAGCGATGGGAGGCCGGGAATGAACGGCAACATGCGTTCGGGTTCGGGATCGACGTTCTCCAGCCCGTGCACGCGCTCGGACAATCGAGCCGGGGCCGGGCCGCGTTCGATTCCTGCACTGGAACGGCCGCACCCGTCCCATTGCGTGATCGTCCCGTTGCGCGTGGCCGCCACGAAGCCTTCCTCGGCAAGGCGCTCGTACGCATAGACCGCCGAATTGCGCGCGATACCGAGCTCGGCCGCAAGTACGCGCGTCGACACGAGCCGCGTGCCGGGCGGGATGTGCCCGTCCAGCAGCATGTTGCGCAGGCTCCGGTAGAGGGCTTCCTGCTGGCTGTGGCGCGTCGAGCCGTCTTGTCTGGAAAGCGTTGAGACGAGCAGCGCGAGATCCATGGGCTGGTTCCAGAATTTTTCGTTGAGCTGGTTCTTTTGAAGATTCGACGCGCGTCGTATCGTTCACGTTCATGTGGTGCCGGCCGGTGCGCGGGCATGTCCAGCGATCGTCACGGATAGCGGCACGCGCGTATTTTGATCGATTTGGCAAGCGACTGTCGATGGGATGATCGACAGGTCATTCGCGCATGGAAGCTGTCGCGTTCGATTCGATTAGTTTCGTAGTGCAAATATATTTGGAGTGAATGCCCGTGCTTTGCCGAAACGTGGGCTGCTCGATGCGCGCAAGGGCGCGCAAACAGGAAAACGAAACATGAAAGACCAGGCCGTCATCTCCCCCACGTCCCGCACCACCATCCGCCGCCTGCCGGAACTGGCGAGCCACGATCGCGAGATGCTTCATCGCATCGTGGACGAGGCCTACGTGTGCCACATCGCATTCGGTACGGGTGAGGACACGCACTGTATCCCGACCGCGCACTGGAGACGGGGCGATGACCTCTATATCCACGGGTCGAACGGCAGCCGGATGATCAAGGCATTGGCGGCGGGTGCACAGGCTTCGGTCGCGATGACGTTGCTGGACGGTCTCGTGTTGGCCAGGTCGGCCTTCAACCATTCGATGAATTACCGATCCGCGGTGATCTACGGGCGATTCGAGACGGTGGAGGGCAGTGCGGACAAGCTGGCGGCCCTGGATGCATTGATGGACAAGATCGCGCCCGGTCGCAAGCATGCCGCGCGGCCCGGCAACGAGAAGGAAATCAATGCGACCAGCGTGCTGCGAATTGCGCTTGCGGAAGCAGCGGTAAAAGTCAGCGATTCAATGCCGTCCGACAAGGAAGAAGATCTCGCGCTTGCTGTCTGGACGGGGATCCTGCCGCTGAAGATGACGCGCGGTGCGCCGGTCCCTGCCGAGGGCAACGTGCCGGTACCGGATTATGTCCGGAACTGGGAGGAGTAAGTTGCGCGGCAAGGCCGTGCTGCGTTCGCACGGCAACGAGACGCGTTTTTGCCGGCCGGCAGTGCGAATGCCGCGCTGCCGTCACGGCGTGCATTTCACTCGGTGCGATGCTCATGCGTCTCGTGCGGCGGATGCGACTCCGCAGGGTGCGGATGCGGTGCGGGCGCGTGCTCGGGGGCCGGTTGCCGAGGTTGCGGTGCCGCGTGTTCTCGCGGTTGCGCTTCGTTGTGCGGTGGCGCCTCTTTATGCACTTGCTGCGGAGTCTCGTTGCGTTGCTGCATGGCTTCGCGCTGCCGTTGCTGCTCCGCATCGTGTTGCTGCAACGCCTCGCGCTGCTGTTGCTCCGCTGCGTTGTGTCGCTGCATTTCCTCGCGTTGCTGCTGCTGTACGGCGTTGCGCTGTTGCATCGTGTCGCGTTGCTGCTGAGCCTCGTTGCGCTGTTGCTGCTGCTGGGCGGCTGCACGATTTTCCTGCGCGGTGTGCTCCTGCTGCATTGCCTGCTGCCGCTCCTCGCGCATCGCACCGGGCGCATGTTGTCCCGGTGCTTCGGCATGCAGTTCATTCGCCCGGTTCTGCGCGAACGCGTCCGGCGACGGCCGCGCGCCGGGGCGCGCGTCGTTCGCGCCGAAGTGCGGCATCGTCATCGGCCCGGCGCCCGGGTGTTGCTCCATGGCCTGCCCGCGCATCGGCTCTGCGCCCGGCTGCATCGTGTTGCGTTCGATCGTCGTATTCGTCGTGTTGTTGGTGACGTTGCCGCCGTAGTTGTTCGTGATTCGCGTGTTGCGGATGTTGGTGATGTTGTTGATCACGGTGGTCGACTTCGACACGTACGTGGTGTGGTTGTACACCACCGCGGGGCGCTGCCAGCCGCCATGCCAGCCGGGGCCTTCCGGACGAGGTGCGCCCCAGTTCATGCCCCATGCATGCCAGCCCCAGTCGTGGTGCCCGAAGATCGCGGCGCCGACGGCGATGCCGACGCCGAACGTGATCACGCCGGCGGTAACGATTTCGCCCGTGCTGTATGAAGGCGGCCGGTACACGTAGCCGGGGTAGGCCGAAACCGGCTCGCCGTAGACGACCGTCGGGTTGTACGACGGGACATAGACGACCTCCGGCTGTGCCGATTCGATCTCGATGGCCTGCGCGGGGGGCGGCACGATCGCCGGCCCGGCGTAGACGACGGGCGCATCGGTAGCCGGGGTATAACCGGTCGGTGCGGCCTGCGCGACTTGCGTGACCCGCATCTGGCCGCTCGAGCGGAGATGGCCGGACGTCTGCGCGCGTTGGCGCATCACCTGGATCGCGTTCATCACGTCGGTCGGATCGTTGTAGTACGCCTGGCCGAGCGACGTGGTCCAGGCCGGGTTCGACGCCATCTGCGACAGCACCGCGGGGAACGCGGTCAATGCCTTGACGGACGGATCCCACGGCTGCGTATCGGCGGCGGTTGCGAGTGCCGGTCCCTTCAACGATGGATTCTGCGTGACCCAGTTATTGGCGGCCGTGACCTGGTCCGGGTACGTTGCCCCCGCCAGCACGAGTGCGACGAGCTTGTCGGGGAACAGTGCGATCGGCGCGACCATCTGGTAGAGCTGGTCGGCAGTCGGCGGCGTGTAGGCAATGGGTGCCGACGCGGGCTGCGCCGCCGCGGCCGCGCTCGCGTCGCTGGCCGGAGCGGGGGCGCTGCTGTCGCCGTTCCTGTTGCAGGCCGAGAGGCCGAGCAGCGACACGATGAGGGACGACGCGATCAGCGTTCTGACGGGGCGGTGTGCACGTGTGTTGTTCATGTTGTTCGTTCGGTGTTGTGTCGGCGTTGGCAGGCACGCGGGCCGCGCGACCGGCTTGAGCCCGGTATCGCGACCGTTGTCGCATGCTCCGGGGGCATCGACCGGGGCAGGCGGTGAGGCCGTGTTCGCATGGTGGTCGTTCCGCGACGAATCGATATACCCAGTTAAACGCACGACACGCACGGAAGTTGTCTGCGTGTTGTGTAACAGTGTGTGTGCCTTGCAGTTCGTAAGCGGGCGGTGCTGCCGGGGTAATGAACATGAAAGTTGCTTGCGCAACGATTGCAAGGTCGGTGAGGGCGTCGTCGCACCGGGAACTGCTCCGCGACAGTAAGCGGAACGCAAAAAACCCGCGAAGGCCTTGCGGCCCTCGCGGGTTGCTCAAGCGATCACATCCGGTTCCCTGCATGCGCTGCGGTGCGCATGCGGAACCGGAGCAGTCATCGATCCATCAGCGTGCGAAATCCGACGTGCCCTGGATGAACGTGTTGAGCTTCGAGATGTTCACGCTGCCGAAGCCCGTCGTCGCGTCCCAGCCGGCCTTCGCCTTGTAGCCGTAGGTGCCGCTGCCGTTGTTGCCGGACGTGACGTCGTGCAACAGTGCCGCGTTGCTCGGGAAGTACTTGTAGAAGCTCGACGCGGGAAACCCGAGCGCATTGTTGTTGGCGGACTGCAAGCGCGCCCAGATGCCCGTGAAGATCGGCGCGGCGAGGCTCGTGCCGCCTTCGTTGTTGAGGTAGCCCGAGCCCCACAGCGTGTCGGACGTCTGGCCGTTGACGACGAGAATCGCGCCGGTGCGCAGGTCAGCGTCGAAGCCGACGTCAGGCAGCGCGCGCTTGGTCGATCCCGTGAGGCTCGACGATTGCCAAGCAGGCGCGGCTTCGTACTTGCTGTACCCGCCGCCCGTCGACCACACGGTGCCCGGCTGCCAGCTCGGATCGTTCCAGACGATCTCGCTGTTGTAGGCGTTGGTCGACGTATTGGTGAACAGCGTCGTGCCGCCCACCGCGATCACGTACGGCGACGTTGCCGGCTCGCTCACCGTGTAGGTCGAGCGCGACGGCGTGCCGCTCGCACATTCGTACGCGCCGTGGTCGCCGGCGGATACCGAGAAGGTCTGCCCCTGCGCGACTGCCTGCTTGAAGATGGTGTCGTCGGTGGCCTGCGAGCCGGTGCTGTTCGCGGACGATTCGCACACGCCGAGCGACACGTTGATCACCTTTGCGACGTTGTCGGTTACGGCCTTGTTGTACGCGGCGGTGATCGCCGTGAGCGTCATCGACGGCGCGACGTAGAACACGACCTGCTTCACGCTGCCGCCGGCCGCGCCGACGATCGACTGGCTGTCGAGGTTCCATTCAACGGTGCCGTCGGTGTCGGTGTACGAACTGCCGGACGGGCCCGTCTTCACGATGCTGCTGCTGATCGTGCCGAGGCTGTTGTTTGCGGCGAACGTATTGAGGTCGCTGACCGTCTGCGACAGGTCGCCTTCGGAGATGATGCCGACGGTGGTCTGCGAGGCGGTCGGCGTACCGTCGCCGCCGTAGATCGACGAGAATTCGGTCGGGTTGTGCGGCACCGCCGACGCGCCGGCCGGAATCGCCAGGTTGCTGGTGTTGCCTTGCGGCTGGCTGCCGGCGCCCGTATGCATCAGTTCGACGTTCTGCAGGCCCAGCACCGAACCCACGACGCCGCCGATCGCATTCGGCACCTGCGCGGCGTCGGTATTCGCGTAGACGCTGCGGCCGTTGCGCGTGAAGCGCTTGAGCGTCGTGCGGAACGCGGACTTGATGGTGGCCGCGGTGCCCGACGCGGAAACCAGCAGACGGTTCGGCGCGACCACGATGTTCACGAAGCCTTCCTTGCGCAGATGCGCGACGACCGAGGCGACCTGCTGGTCGGTCGGCGCATATTGCGCCGCGAACTGCGCCGGCGTGAGGAACTGCCGGTAGTGCGGCGAACCAGGCGTATGCAGGTCGTGCAGATACTGGTCGAGTTGCGCCTCGTTGCGCAGGTTCAGCCCGAGCACGATGTCCACCGATTCGCCCGGCGCCATCTCGACGGCTGCTGCTGCAGCGGCGGCCGTGCTCGCGGCGGGCGCCCCGGCCGTACCGGCTTCGCTTTGCTGCACGAGCGGCAGGAAACCCTTGGTGTGCGTTTCCGTCCAGCCGGCCGCAGGCGCGGCGTGGGCGGTCGCCATGCCGAACGATGCGGCGGCTGCGGCGGCGAATGCGAGTTTGACGAAGCGATTGTGCTTTTGATTCTTGTCTGCAACCTGATTCATTTGAATTACCCCTCCGGTTGAACATCGAACAGCACGAACAACAACGGTCGACAGCGGTGCGGGTCATGCACCGCCGAATTCTGTCGCACGCATGCGGATGGCACGGACGCGACAGGGCCTTTCGCCCGATCCGGAAAGGTGTTTTTTCTCCGGGGGCGAAATACGGAAAACGCGGTAACAGGAAGGCTGCGCCTCGACGCGACGCAACTGCGCCGGACGTGACGCGGGCGGGATTGCTAGAGCAACAGTTTCGTTGTCCTGCTCATTTTATTCGGTCCTTCGGCCCGCTGCCGGATGGCAGTCGTCCAATGAGATGCATCGGGATGTTGCATGCGCCGGCGCGCGAACGATACAGCCGGCGGCGAGCACTGCGGTGCGGCGGAAGCGAAAAACGTGGAGCGGAAGCGGGTGCGTCGTGAGCAATTCGTCAGATTGCATCGGACGGTATCAAGAACGAAAGCGAGGTGTCAAACTTTTTTTGATTATATGAAACTAAATTAAAGCGAATATGTGAAATGTTTTTGAAAAGATTGGCGGTGTTTTGTAATATTCGAGGCCGCCAAAGAAAGTAATTCGGAATTCGTTTTGCCGATCGTTTCTGGTTTGATGCGTAATGGGTGCAATTGGCCGATCGGGTTCGAGGCGGGACTCGAATTCCAGGGGCGTGCCGGAGAATGACCAATCAGCGGGCGGCGGCACGCGAAGCATGAAGTCGCGAAGTGTCCGACGTTGCGCATGTCGGCCGAGTCAACGAGGATCGAACCTGACGTGAGTCGCGCCTTTCTTTGCCCGGTATGGAATCGGTCAGCCCGATCCGGGCCGGATCGTGTTCTACCGGCTGCTCGACGAGTTTTTCTGATACCTCGGGGCTCGCGGGTGATGCACGAAACAGATTTTCTGTCCCGCGCATCATCCTTTTTCGTAGTACTCCTGCTTTTCAGGCGAAAATTTTCACGTTCTCTACGTATCTCCTTCGTCAGTCGCGCTCGCGCCCTGTGTAGGCGAAACGGAGGCCGTCGCCGAGCGTGCACTGGAAGACCTGGGCCGGCGCGACCGGCTGATACGTCGTTGGTGAAAGCGAGCGCACCGTCACGGTCGCGCTTTCATCCTGCATGACGCGGTACTGGATCAGCTCCAGCACCGGCGAGCCGCTGGGCTGGACGGTAAGGTGCTGGTTGGCGAATGCGAGCGTATTGCCACCGACTTCCATGAAGTCGCGTATCGCGAAGCCGCCCGATACGGTGGGCACCGTTACCTTCGCTTGAGCCGGCTGCGCGTTCTGGCACTGGGTCGGTGAAAAGATTGCAGTCACGGTCACGCCGGCAAACAGCCGCGTGCGCAACTGTCGATACGAATTGACGTTGTCAGGCTGGGGGCTCGCGGCTGTTGCCGCGAGACTGGTTGCCGCACCCGCGGCAACAAGAACAATGGCGAAGCGATTCAGCATTTTCCTGTCTCCGTGCGATGAAACCACGGGCACGATAGCACGGTGCGCAGGCATTATTCAGACGGTTCGGTCACGGCAGCTACTGCCTCGCACCTGCATGCCGCAGCGCGTCAGCGGCTTCCGTGTTGTCGTGCGACCGCGCGAGCTGCAGCAGCGACTGGCCGCGCCGATCGACATGATTCGGATTCGCGCCACGCGCGACGAGGAGCGGAATCAGGTCGAAACGATTGAACAGCGTGGCGAATCCCAGTGCGGTTTCTCCGGCGCCGTTCGTCTGGTCGATCGGGCATGGCGTGTCGATCAGGCGCCGCGCGATGTCCGGTTCGTTCCTGAAGAGGGCGCCCATCAGCGCCGTGTTGCCGTGACGGTCACCGGTGCACGCGTTGGCGCCGGCCGACAGCAGATAGTCGAGCGCGGCGGGCTGGCCGTCGTAGGACGCGAGTATCACGGCCGTATAGCCGTGGCTGTCGGTGGCGTCGACGGGATAGCCGGCTTCGTGCAATGCGCGCAGGATGTCGACGCGTCCGACACGGGCGGCGTCGAACCAGTCGCCGTCGTAGCGGCGCAGCGCGGCAGGGTCGGCCGGCGAGTATGCCGGCTGGTCGGGAAGGTGTGCGCAACCGGTGATTGCGGCCAGAGCCAGGACCGTTGCGGTCGCGCGGATCGCGTGTGTCAGGCGTTTGGATTGCATGAGGATGTCCTGATGAGGGGAGGGTCGACGTGCGTGGTACAACCCCGCACGTCGACGGCAACCTGAATCGCGGGATCAGTTCTCGCTCAGCTTTGCGGCGAGCGCTTGCACTTGCCCGACGTCGGCGTGAACGGCCTGCGCGAGACGCGTGCCGTAGTCGGCATCGGCCTTGTAGAAGTACGACAGCATCGCGTACTGGTTGTGCGCGTTCGTCACCTTGCCGAGATCACCGGACAGCGCAGTGATCAGGTCGTCCTTGTCCTGCTGCGACAGGCCGCGGTAGTACTCGCCTGCCTGGCGGAACCTCAGCTTCTTGTGGATCGCTTCCTGCTGCGTCGTGCCGTTGAGCGCCGTGCGAACGGATTTGTACTGCGGATCCGGTGCGAGTTCATGCAGCGTGGACGGTTCGTAGTTCACCTCGCCCTTGCGGTCGCCGGCGTTCATCTTGCCGTCCTGGTTGTTGTTGGCCACCGGCACGACGGGCCGGTTGATCGGCAGGTCCATGTAGTTCGCGCCGAGCCGGTACATCTGCGTGTCGGCGTACGCGAACAGCCGGTCCTGCAGCATCCGGTCTTCGGACGGTTCGATGCCGGGCACGAGCCGCGACGGCGCGAACGCCGATTCCTCGGTCGACTGGAAGTAGTTGTCGGGCACGCGGTTCAGCGTCATCGTGCCGATCTTGCGCTCGGGCACACCGGCCCACACCTTCGTGTCGTCCAGCGCATCGAAGTCGAAACGGTTCAGGTCCTGCGGCGTGAGCACCTGCACGTACAGATCCCACTTCGGGAAGTCGCCTTGCTTGAGTGCGCCGTACAGGTCGTTCGTCATCATGTTCCAGTCGCGCCCGATCGATGCGTCGATCTCTTGCGGACGCAGTCCGTGCACGCCTTGCTGGCTTTTCCAGTGGAACTTCACGTAGTGCACGTCGCCGCGCGCATTGACGAACTTGAACGCATGCACCGCGAAGCCGTCCATGTGACGATACGAATCGGGCATGCCCGCATTCGTGTACAGCATCGTCAGCATGTGCGTCGCTTCGGGTGTATGCGCGAAGAAGTCGAATGCGAGGTTTGGATCCTGCACGCCGGTCACGGCGCTCGGCTTGTTCGCGTGAACGAAGTCGGGGAACTTGATGCCGTCGCGAATGAAGAACACGGGCCAGTTGATGCCGACCATGTCCCAGTTGCCCTGTTGCGTATAGAACTTCACCGCGAAACCGCGCGGATCGCGCGCCTGTTCAGGTGAGCCGCGATAGCCCATCACGGTGGAGAAGCGCACGAACACGGGTGTGCGGGTACCGGGCGTGAAGACCTTCGCTTTTGTCAGGTTCGAGATGTCGGCGGTGGGCACGAACTCGCCGAATGCGCCGGTGCCGCGTGCATGCACGACACGTTCAGGAATGCGCTCGCGATCGAAGCGCTGCAGTTTCTCGATGAGTGCGGAGTCTTGCAGGAGTACGGGGCCGGCAGGGCCCGCCGTCTGCGAATTCTCGTTGTCGCCGACGGGGGCACCCGTGTCTCGCGTGAGTTCGGCGGCATGGGGGGACGCGGAAAGTGCAACGCAGATCGCAGCGATTGCGTGTCTCAGCACGCGATGGGAGGATGAGGACATGACGATGGAACTCCTTGAATCCGATCGGTGGTGGGGAAGCCGACTGAATTAGAAGAGATCGTCAGACGATTGGCTAATTGATATTGGATATGTTTCCGATAGCGGCGGCGTCGATGCGGCGTGAGCGCGGCTTTCATCGGCGCAGACGATGAATATTGTTGCGTGCGCAATGGGGTTGTTGCGTCGCGCATCGTGAAGCGGGCCGTGAGCGTCGAACGTGGACGCATTGAAGTCTTGCGATTCGCATATCGAGCGTCGGCGCCGCAACAGCCTCGACCAACCCGGCCGTGCGGCACCGATCAACTCGGCATCAACCCGCGCCCGCTTGCCACCCGAGCCCCAGGTTCTTCTGCAGCGACACGTAGTCCTTGATCAGCTCGGCCTGCCCGGCGATCACGTTCTGTTGCGCGGACAGCGCTTCGCGCTGCGTATCGAGCAGGTCGATCATCGATGCGACGCCCGCGCGATAGCGCTCGTCCATCAGCGCCCGGGAATGCACGGCCGACGTCTGCACCTTGGTGAGCGCAACGACGTGTTCGCGCTGGTGCCCGTAACGCTGTAACGCCGTGTTGGCATCCTGCAGGGCGCCGAGCACCGCCTTCTGATAATTCGCTTCCGCTTCGTCGCGCGACGCTTCGGCCGCGCGCACCGCTCCGCGCGTGCGCCCGAAGTCGAGAATGTTCCATTGCAGATACGGTGCACCGACCCACGTGAAATTCTGCTTGCGGAACAGGTGGCCGGGGTCGGTCGCGCTGAAGCCGAGATCGCCGAGCAGCGTCACCTTCGGGAAATAATCGGCGACGTGCTCGCCGATTTGCGCGTTGCTCGATGCAAGCCGGCGTTCGGCCGCGCGAATGTCGGGGCGCTGCTTCAGCAGCGTGGCCGGATCGCCGATCGCGACGCTGCCGGGCAGTGTCGGCAGCGGCGCGTCCGGTGTCGACAGTGCTGCGTCGAGTGCACCGGGCGCGCGGCCCGTCAGGATCGCGAGCCGGTCGAGCGACTCCGTGACTTGAGCGTCAAGCGGGATCAGCGACGCGCGCGTGGTTTCGACCTGTGTGGTCAGGCGCTCGAGATCCACGTCGGCCGCGACGCCGCGCGCACGGCGCTGCTGCGTGAGTTCGAGCATCCGTTGCTGCAACTCGGCGGTGCGCCGCGACAGCGCAAGCCGCTGCTGCTGGTCGCGCAGGTCGACGTATGCATTCGCGACTTCGGCCGCGATCGACACCTGCGTGTCGGCGAGATCGGCATCGACCGCTTCCGCCTGCGCGGATGCTGCTTCGACCGCGCGGCGCGTGCCGCCGAACAGGTCGATTTCCCAGGTTGCGTCGAAGCCTGCCGAATACAGCTGTAGCGGGCCCGAGCCACCCAGCGACGGCGAGGTGCCGCTCGATTGGCTCGAACCGTTCGACGGCAGCAGCGAACCGAGCGCGCTGACGTCCGGCTCGCGCATGCGGATGGCGGCGACGGTGGCCGACGACTTCGGCAACTGGGCCGCACGTTGTTGCGAGAGCTGCGCGCGCGAGGCGCGCAAGCGGGCCTGCGCCGCGTGCAGATCGGGGTTGTACGCGAGCGCGGCGGTGATCAGGTCGTCGAGCTGGCGATCGTTGAGCGCATGCCACCATGCGCTCGGCGCGGGCGCAGCGGGGTCGACGCCGGAGGCAGGCGCGCGCACGAAGGTCGGCGCATCCGGTGCGGCGGGCGCGCCGCGGTAGTCGGGGCCGACCGTGCAGCCGGCGAGCAGGCACGCGGCCGCGCACAGCGTGAGCGCAGGGCGGCGGGGCAGGGAGAAGGGTTTCATCGCGTAAGACGGTTCAGTGGCCGGACGACATCGGCTGCGGCCCGCGCGGCGTTCTCAGCAGCAGCGCGAGCGGCACGCAGGCGAGCAGCGCGAGGCCCAGCAGATAAAAGGTTTCGGAATAGGTCATCACGACGGCCTGGATCTGGATCTGCTGCGCCAGCTGTCCGAGCGCGCGCATGTTCGAATACGCGAGATCGCCGGTGTGCGAGAACCAGTTGGCCGCGTAGGCCGACAGCCGGTCCTGCCCGATCAGCGAGTTCGCCGTCACCGATTCGCGCAGCGCGGCCGTATGGAAGGTCGTGCGCCGGTCGATCACGGTGCCGATGATCGCGAGCCCGATCGAGCCGCCGAGATTGCGCGCCATGTTGTAGAGCCCGGCTGCATCGCCCGAATCTTCGCGTGCGACGGCCGCCATCGATGCCTGGTTGAGCGGCATCATCGCGAGCATCTGCGCGACGCCGCGGATGAGCTGCGACCAGACGAAATCGTGGCCGACGCTTTGCGCAGTCAGGCTGATGTCGAGCATGCAGCTCAGGCAGAACAGCAGCAGCCCCGAGATCACGAGAATGCGGAAATCGACCTTGCCGAGCAGGCGCGGCAGGATCGGCATCACGAGAAACGCGGGCAGCCCCGACAGCAGCATGATCGCGCCCGCCTGCTCCGCGTTGTAGCCGGCGACGATCGCAAGGAACTGCGGCAGCAGGTAGGACACGCCATACAGCCCGGCACCGACCGCGGACACGATCACGATCACGCTCGCATAGCGCGGGTTGCGCATCAGCGACAACCGCATGATCGGCCGCTTCGCAAAGATCTGCGACAACGCGATCAGGATCATCCCGGCAAGCGACACGACGCTCAGCGTGACGATCATCTGCGATTCGAACCAGCGTTCGCGCTGGCCTTCCTCGAGCACGACGGTGAGCGAGCTCAGGCCGATCGCGAGACCGCAGATCCCGAGCCAGTCCGCGTTCAGGAATGAATGCCATTGCGGGCGGTCCGACGGCAGCCCGAATATCAACAGCGCCATCAGCAACAGGCACACCGGCAGGTTCAGGAAAAAGCACCAGCTCCAGCTCACGTTTTCCGCGAGCCAGCCGCCGAGCACGGGGCCGAACAGCGGCCCGAGCAGGACGATCAGGCCGAACAGCGTCATGCCGACCGGCAACTGCGACAGCGGCAGCCGCGTGCGGATGATGGTTTGCGCCGTCGGGATCAGCGCACCGCCGGTGAAGCCCTGGCCGATCCGACCGGCGATCATCATCGGCAGCGAATGCGACCAGCCGCACATCATCGAGAAGGCAATGAACAACGCGGAGTTCGTCAGCAGGAAATTGCGCAGCCCGAACACGCGCGTGAGCCACGCGGCGAGCGGGATCATCACGATCTCCGACATCAGGTAGCCGGTCGAGATCCACGTGCCTTCGGTGCCGGTCGCGCCGATTTCACCCTGGATCTGCGGCAGCGCGGAGTTCGTGATCGAGATGTCGAGGGTCGCCATCAGCGCGCCGAGCGCGCCGGCCGCGACCGCGATCCAGTCGGTCACGCTCGCGCGGCCTTCGTGCGGCGGCGTGGGCATCGTGGCGGACGGCTCAGCCATGATGCGTCTCGTCGCGGGCCGAGCGCGTATCGACGTCGACCGTCACCGACAGCCCCGGCAGCAGCATGCGCTGCGCGCGGGCGTTCGCGGCGAGGCGAATGCGCACCGGTACGCGCTGGACGATCTTCGTGAAGTTGCCGGTCGCATTCTCGGGCGGCAGCAGCGCGAATTGCGCGCCCGTGCCGGGGGCGAAGCTGTCGACCACGCCGGACAGCGCGCCGTCCGGCAGTGCGTCGACGTGCAGTTCGACGGGCTGGCCGATGCGCATGTTGCCGATCTGCGTTTCCTTGAAGTTCGCGACGAGGTAGATCGCGTCCACGGGCACGACGGTCAGCAGTCGCGTGCCGGGCTGCACGTATTGACCGACGCGCACCGTGCGATCGCCGACGCGGCCGGCGAGGGTGCTGCGCACGATCGTGTTGTCGAGGTCGAGCTGCGCCTGGGCGGCGCTGGCCTGCGCGGCTTCGAGCTGTGCGCGCGCCTGCTGGAGCTGCGCGGTGTACGACGCGATCTGCGTGCGGGCGGCAGCGATCGACGCATTGTTCGCGGCGAATGTCGCGGCCGCCTGATCGCGCGTGCTCTTCAGGTCGGCCACGCGTTCGTGCGTTTCCGCGCCCGTCGCGGCGAGCGGCGCATAGCGCGCGTATTCGTCGCTGGCGTGCTGCGCGTTGATGCGCGACACCTTCGCCTGTGCGTCGGCCTGCTCGAGATTCGCATGCTGCTGGCTGATGTCGGCCTCGGCGCGTGCGATGTCGGCACGGCGCGCGTCGACGGTCGCAAGCGATTGTGCAAGTGCGACCTGGTACTGGCGGACGTCGAGCCGCACGAGCGGGTCGCCGGCTTTCACGGCCTGGTTGTCGCGCACATACACGTCGGTCACGTAGCCAGCGACCTTCGGCGCGGCGGTCATGCTGTCGGCCTGCAGGTACGCGTCGTTGGTGCTTTCGATGAAGCGGCCGACCGTCCACCAGCGGCCGAGCCAGACTGCACCGCCGATGGCCGCGAGCACGGCGACGACGAGCAGGACGCGCCGCTTCGTGCCGTTGCCGTTTCGCGGCGTTGTTCCGTTTTCCTGACGATTTGCTTTCTGTGGCGAGTCTTGCAGCGTCGACATGCTGGCGTCCAATTTATTCCAAGTGGAAGAATTATTCCAGTTGATAAAATTGTGTCAAGTAGAATGTCGATCGATCGAATGACGAGGAAGGCATGAACGAAGCGAAGAAGCTGCGCCGTACGTCGGCGGGCGGCTACGCCCGCGGCGACGAAACGCGCCAGCGGATCATCGAGGCGGCGATCGAACTGTTCGGCGAGCGCGGGTTCGCGGGGGCATCGACACGCGAAATCGCCGCGATGGCGGGCGTGAACGCGCCGGCGCTCCAGTACTACTTCGAGAACAAGGAAGGCGTGTACCGCGCGTGCGTGGAGACGATCGCGGAGAACGGCTGGGAAGTGTTCGCACCGGCAGTCGGCCATGCGTGGGCGATGCTCGACGCGGACGCCGACGTCGACGCGCTGATCGACGCATTCGTCGGGCTGCTGCGTGCGCTCGCAGACCGGATGTTCACGGCGCCGAAGACGATGAACCAGCGGATGTTCTTCGCGCGCGAGCAAGGCGGCCAGGAGCCGGCGAGCGCGAGCGAAATCCTGATGAAGCGCATGCGCAAGCCGCTCAACGACGTGAGTGCCGAGCTGATCGGCCGTATTTCGGGGCGGCCGGCCAACGATCCTGTCACGCGGTTGCGCGCGCTGAGCCTGTTCGGGCAGATCACGGTATTCCACATCGCGCAGCGTTCGGCACTGCAGTTGCTCGAATGGGAGGCATTCGAAGGCGAGCGCGCGGCGCTGCTGACCGACACGATCGCCGAACAGACGCGCGTACTGCTCGAGCAATGGCACGCGCAGCGCGACGTATCGGCTGACGGCCCTCAACGCTCGAAGCGGGGGCAGGGCGCGGCGGAGAAGCGCAGCGCAAAGGCGAAGGCATCGCCGCCCGCCGTGAAAGGCGCCGGGCGCCGGAACAAGCCCGCCGCGCGTTGAGCGCCGCGCGCCGTCGGCACCGGCCGGTCAATCCGGCTTGCGCGCCGGGTCGGCGGGCGACGGCGGCCGGGCCGATGCTTCGGCAGCTTGGCCGTTGTCGCCGCTGCTGCCGTTTGCCTCTTCGACGACAGGCCGCGATCCATCCGCGTATGCAACGACGCTGCGCTGCGGATTGGCGATCCGGATGCCGCGTTCGCGGAACGTCTCCGCGATCCGCCGGTTGAATTCACGCTGCACGCTCCAGCGCGTCGAGTCCGTGCATTGCATCTGTCCGGACAGCACGAGCGTCGCGCCGTCGACCTGGTCGATACCCCAGTAGCTGAAGTCCGACAGGATGCCGTCGCGGTACTTCGGATCGTCGCGCAATGCGGCACCGATCTCCTTCAGCGTCGCGATCGCGCGATCGATGTCCTCGCCGTAGGCAATGCTGATCTTGACGGCCGCGTTGCCGAGCCCGCGATTCGTATTGTTGACGGTCGTCACCGAGCTGAACGGGATCGTGTACAACGACCCGTCGCCGGCGCGCAGCCGCACGGTGCGGATCGACAGGTACTCGACCGTTCCCGACACGCCGGCGAGCGTGACCCAGTCGCCCACCTGCATCGCGTTTTCCATCAGCAGGAAGATCCCGGTGATGAAATCCTGCACGAGCTTCTGCGAGCCGAAGCCGAGCGCGACGCCGAAGATGCTGGCGCCGGCAAGCAACGGGCCGACGTTCACGCCGAGCTGGCTGAGGCCCGTCAGCACGACGACGAGCGCGATCATCACGAACAGCAGCGAGCGCAGCATGGGCAGCAGCGTGCGCAGGCGCGCCGCGCGCATGAGATTGCCTTCGCGCGTCCATCGTTGCAGGCGGCGCTCGATGGCGATGTTCGCGGCTTCCCACACGATGAGCGCGACGATGGCCGCAATCGCGATCGTCACCAGCGCCGACGCGAGCCGGTGGCCGATCGTGCCGGTTTCGAACGCGCGGAAGATCGGCACGCCCCAGATCTGCAGCAGCAGCACGAAGGTCACGATGCCGATCGCGCCCGACACGATCTGGCGCAGCAGCGGGTAGTAGCGGTACGCGTGCGCATGGACGAGCGTGCGATCTTCGTCGCGGCCCTGGAACAGCCGCGCGAGCGCGCCGAACACGACGATCGACACGATCCGCATGCCGATCATCACGGCGATCGAGCGGCCGCCGAGCGTGATCAGCACGCGGTAGCCGTTGTGGACGTCGAGCGCCCACACGAACCACAGGGCCATCACGATGAAGACCGATACGGGCGCCCACGCGTCCGCGAGCGCATTGGCGATCATCGTGAACGACGGGCGATCCTCGCCGGCAGCGCGGATTCGCGCGGCGACCGGCAGGCGGCACCGGAGGATCAGCGCCGAGATCATCAGGTGCCCGATGAGCGCGACGGCTTTCAGCAGCGCGACGTGACCGGCGTCGCTGAGGCCGAAGTTCGCGGCGATCTCGACCGCGGCCGTGCACGCGCCGACCACGATCACGATTCGCGCGATCGAGCGTTGCGCGAAGTCGGCCCATGCGTCGCTGATGTGCAGCAACCGCAACTGCCGCGCATCGGGCTGGAAGAACAGCCGGCTGACGATCGTGACGAGCCGGCAGATCATGTAGATGTCGATCAGCGCTTCGAGCGCGGATTCGATCGGGGTGCTCGTATCGTCGATCACCGACATCGTCAGGCTCGCGACGCCGACGAACACGAGCAGCGGCACGGCACGCAACGCAAGGCTGACGAGCGCGCGCGGCATCCGGTGCAGCAGCGTGGTTTGGCGGCGCGCGTGGCCGCGGCTTTGCGACGACGCGGGCGCGGCGTCGGGAGCGTCGGGAGCGCTCGGCGGGGCGGTCGTGCCCGGTGGCGCGTTGCCGTCATCGAGCGTCGCGGAGCCGGGTGTAACGGACTCGGACTCGGATTCGGGTTCGGGCGTGGTGCGGCGCCACGTGTCGGCGCGCCGAGCGGCCACCGCGGCCAGCGCACGTCGCAGCAGCCGCTTCGCGAACCATTCGACGAGGAGCGCAGGCACGAGCACAGCGATGATGATCCAGAGCGCGTGTGCAAGATCCGCGCGCTCGTCGGCGCGCACCAGCTTGTCATGCCACCAGCTGCCGACCGAGCCGACGTCGAGCAGCGAGTGCAGCGACTCCTTCAGCGCGCCGCCGATTTCGATGGTCCAGCGCGACCCCTGCCGGACGAGCATCGATGCGAGCCCGTTCGAGGTCAGTGCGGCCGGGGTCGCGGTGGCCGACGCGGCGCTGGCTGCCGCTGCATCGCTCGCCGCGATCGCGGGTGCACTCAGCGCACCGACGGCCGCGATCGCACGCAGCGTCGTTTCGACCTGAGCGCGCTCGCGCGGATTTTCGAGCACGTTGAGTGCCTGCTGCGCCTGTTGCGGCGTCAGCGCGGGCGCGGCGCCGGAAGCGGCCGACGCGGCGGTCGGGGCGGGAACGGCCGCATGGGCGGCCGAGACGACGGCGGCCAGCAGCCAGCCGAGGAGGAAATGTCGCATGGAGTAGGCATGCGGGCGCGCATCGGCGCGCGGCCCGCCAGGCTGAACGATGGACGGAAGTTAACATGATTGCGATTGGAACCGAATAGTTCCACCGACGGCCATTCGAATCGGGCATACCCGACGCGGCGCGGGCGTTTGCGGCGCGTTTGCGCAGTCATGTGTCCGACGCAGACTGCAGGTCGTCGGACAGGTTGGGTCGTTTCAATCGTCAGCGCGTAAGGCATTTGTAATGCCTGCTCGTCTGCACCGATGAGCCGCGCACGCGTCGGATCGAATTAATCTGGAATCCTGCGGAATCACGCTCGCTCGTCGTGAAAAACCGGCAGAACGTGTTCCGCGATTTCCTCGATGACTTCGCGCACGGGCCGGTCCGAGCCCGGATTCAGCGTGACGTGATGCGTGCCTGACGCGCGCATATCCCGCAGGATGTCGATCAATGCGCGGCGGCCGGTTGCATAGCCGAGCGGCAATGCGATGGCTGGCGCGTCGGGATCCGCGACGAGATCGAGCCGCATCGACACGCCGAATGCGCGAAAGGCCGGCGATGCGAGCCGGTCGACCGCCGCGCGCCACATCGAATAGCGCGCGCGCTGCGTGTCCGGATCGCGGTGGTACGTCATCCAGCCGATCGAGTGCCGTGCGATCCAGTCGACGCTTTGCCCGCCCGAGCCGACCGCCAGCATCGGCACCGCGTCGGCGCCGCGCGGCAGCAGCGTGAATTCGGGCGCATCGGGCGGCGCTTCGTCGGGCAGGACGCGCGACGGCACGCCGAGCGCGGCAGCGACGACGTCCCAGTGTGCGCGGTAGCGGTCGCGCCGCGTCTGCGCATCGACACCGAACGCCGCATATTCGGGCGGCCGGTCGCCGGAGCCGAGCCCGAGGACGAAGCGGCCGCCCGACAGCGTCGCGACCGACAGCGCGCCTTTCGCGATATGCAGCGGATGACGCAGCGGCAGCACGATCGCGCCGCTGGCGAGCGCGATCCGCCGCGTGCGTGACGCCAGTGCGCCGAGCAGGACCCACGGGTCGAGATGGCCGACCGGATCGGGGTAGTCGGCGCTGTTCAGCGGCACGTCGCGAATCCACAGCGCGCGAAAGCCGTGCATGTCGGCCAGCGCCGCGAGTTCGAGCTGCTCGTCGAAGTCGGCGACGATATGGCCGGTGCGAAGCAGCGGAAGCGTGAGGCCGATCGACAACCGTCCGTCCGAAAAGACACGATGCGCGACATCGGGGCGGGCAGGAGCGGGCGTGGTCATGTCGAGTCCTTGGCGGCGGCGTGAAGCGAACGTGCGACGTTGCGTGTCCGAATGCTAGCGTGTTTGCACGACGGTTGCGCGGCACGGCATGCGCGGTGACCGGTCGACGTCGAGGCAACGCAGGTCATGCGGGCAGCGGGCCGTGCATAATCGGTGCCTTTCGTCATTGAACACAACGAATCCGGATGAACACGCTTCAACGCATGGCGATCGGTCTGGCGGCAAGCGCGATGCTTTTCGCGGTCGCGTCGGACGCGCTCGCGGACGATGCCGAGCGCGCCGCTATCTGCAAGACCGCCGAGCAAACGGGTTACACGGCCGACATCCGCAATTGCCTGGCGCTGAAATACGAAGCGGCCGACAAGCGCTTGAATGCCGTCTACAAGACGAAGATGGCGAACCTGGACGAGCAGGGCAAGGCGAGGTTGCGCAACGACGAGCGCCGCTGGCTCAAGGCGCGGGATGCCGCCTGTGCGGAATCGCGGCAGCCCGATGCGGGCGGCACGCTCGGGCTCGTGGAAGTCGACAGTTGCTTCGTCAACGAAACCGAGCGTCGCATCAGGGCTATCGAAGCCTTTCGTTGAGGTGTCGCGCCGGCCCCGGCACTATCCCACCCGCAGCGTCGTGCCACGCAATGTGAGGCCGAGGCGCGACGCCACGCGTTGTGACGCGCGGTTGTCGCTGTCGGTGCTGTAGAACAGCGTGCGCGTTTGAAGCGACGGCAGGCGCGACCACGCGGCGGTCACCGCCGCCGCGAGGCCGCGCCCCCGAAACGCAGGGGCCGTCGCGAGACCGAGTTCCGCACCGACGTCGGACAGCCGTGCGGCGAACGCGACCGAGGCGACTTCTCCGTCGACGACGGCCGCGCACCACGGCGCCCACAGGTCGGCGACGCTCCGAAACCCCATCGAGAACAGGCCGCCGGGCATCCCGCGTGCGGACAGCGCATGCAGCAGATGCCGGCCCGCGTCACTGTCGCCGTCGATCAGCGCGACGCGTGCGTCGGTGTCGAAATCGAGTGCGTGCGGCAGCGGGTAGACGAGGCCGATGTTCCAGTGCGGAACGGGCGCGAGCAGCGTGAGATAGCGTTCGAGATGCGCGGGTTGCATGCGGCCTGCCAACGGCGGTTCGCTGCTGGTCAGGCGCGCGAGTGCGTCGGCGACAGCGGGAGGCACGTCGGCGCGTACGCCCGCCAGGTTGCCGTCCGCGCATCGGCCGAGCCAGAAGCGGGGAGCGGGCGAGCGGTCGGGATCGTTCTCGCGTTCGATCCGGCGGTCCGGATGCAGGCAAAACAGCGTGCGGTAGTCGATATCCAGCCAGTCGTGTGTGTCGGGCATGCGGTGGGTAGGCGTCTCCAGTCAGGTGGGGGAAGCAGCACGAGGAATGCCGGGGCGGGCCCGCACGTCCATTCGCGCAAACGCGGCACTGTGGGGCGATTGTAAGCCGTTCGGCAATCGCGCGCGGATGCAACGCCGCGCCACCCGCGCGGGCCGGGCCGGCGCCGCGTGACGGCATGCCCGGCCAACGGCAGCCGCCTCGGCCCGCGTTTCAGTTTCGAAACGTTCGCGCTGCTTGCCGGGGCCCGATGCGCGTCGATGGCCCCGTATCGGCCCGCGCGGCCTTGCGGCATGAAGCATGGTGCGCTCCTTGCATATCTGTGCACGCCGTGAGCGCGGTCGCGGACGCAGTCGGTCCGGCGATCGCTTCAGTAGGTCGGACGTATCGGAGACGGGGACAAGAGAATGAAAACAGACCGAATCGCAACGTGTCGTGTTGCAAACATGAATCGTCGACCTGCCGGGCTATTCGCTTCGCCGTTTATCGAGGCGACGTGAGCGCGCGGCTTTCCGTTCCGTCCGAGCAATCGGGTTTGTTCTGAACGACGACGTGCTGGCATGACGCACGAGGCCGACTGGTGCCGGTCGGCCGTCGGGGATGAACCGTGAATGCCTGCGGATGGCCGGCCCGGATCCCGGATCGTCAATCTGCCGCGCGCAACGCGAGTCGTCGCGCGGCGTAGGTGTGTGCGCGCCATACATCGTGGCGGCGCGACCGGGCGAACCGGAATGCGCCGGAAAGCCGGCAGCGCATCGATGCATTCGGCATCGCGGAACACATGGAGTCCAGGGGAAGCGTTCACCAGCCGCAGCAAGGCGGACGCCGCGAAATTGTGCTGTCAGTTGATCCACTACCCCGATGGATCAATTGTTGAAGCGCCCATCGCCGAATGGCGGATGGGCGTCTTTTTTTATGCGCCGGTGTGCGACGCGGGCCATCGGCCCGATCGCGCGGCGTTCTGTATCATGTGCTGGCGTGCCTGGCCGCCCGTGCGGGCGCACGGCTTGCCGGCGCGCCCGATCACGCGTTGCCAACATGAACGACAAAGCTCAGAACGACCCCTCAACCGCCGACGTCGATCCGGCCGCACTCGATGCGCTGCACACGTTCGTCGAGCGTCATCCACGCCTGCTGGTACTCACCGGCGCGGGCATCAGCACCGATTCCGGCATTCCCGGCTATCGCGACCGCAATGGCCAATGGATGCGTTCGCCGCCGATCCAGCTACACGAATTCCTCGGCTCCGATGCCGCGCGGCGGCGCTATTGGGCGCGCAGCATGATCGGCTGGCCCGTCGTCGGCCGCGCGCGGCCGAACGGGTCGCACGTGGCGCTGGCGCGGCTCGGCAACGCGGGACGGATCGAGCGTCTCGTCACGCAGAACGTCGACGGCCTGCACCAGCGCGCGGGCAGCGGCGACGTCATTGAACTGCACGGCGGAATCGACGGCGTCACGTGCCTCGGCTGCGGCGCGCATCATGCGCGCGCGACGATCCAGGTCATGCTCGAGGCCGACAATCCCGAACTGCTGGGCGCGGAGGCCGAGCCGGCCGCGGATGGCGACGCGCACCTCGAATGGGCCGCGCTCGACACGTTCCGCATTCCGGCGTGCCCCGCGTGCGGCGGGCTGCTGAAGCCGGCGGTCGTGTTCTTCGGCGAAAACGTGCCGCGCGAGCGCGTGGCGCTCGCGTCGCAGGCGCTCGAAGCGGCCGATGCGCTGCTGGTCGTCGGCTCGTCGTTGATGGTGTATTCCGGCTACCGCTTCTGCGTGTGGGCGCAGGCACAGAACAAGCCGGTCGCCGCGCTCAATCTCGGCCATACGCGCGCCGATCCAATGCTCACGCTGAAGGTCGAGGCGCGCTGCGCACCCGCGCTCGACGCGCTGACTGCGCGGCTGGGCCTCGCGGGCCACGCACCGGAGCTGGCATCGTGACCGATCCGATCTCTTCTCCCGATCCGTCCGCGCGGCTGTCGGCGCCGGCAGCCGAACGCAATCGCGGGCCGATCCTCGACGTCTTGCGCCGTGTGCTCCCGGCAAGTGGCCGCGTGCTCGAAATCGCGAGCGGCACGGGGCAGCACGCGGTCCACTTCGCGCAGGCGCTGCCGGGCCTGCACTGGCAGCCGAGCGATCCCGATGCGCAGGCGCGGCGCTCGATCGCCGCGTGGGTTGCCCATGCGGGCCTCGCCAACGTTGCCGGGCCGCTCGCGTTCGACGTGCGCGACGCGTCGTGGCCGGTCGACGCGCTCGATGCAATCGTCTGCATCAACATGATCCACATCTCGCCGTGGGCCTGCACCGACGCGCTGTTCGCGGGTGCGTCGCGCCTGCTGAGGCCGGGCGGCGTGCTGTTCCTTTACGGGCCGTATCGCCGCGAGGGCCGGCATACGGCGCCGTCGAACGAGGCGTTCGACCTGCAATTGCGCAGCCGCGACCCGTCGTGGGGCGTGCGCGATCTCGAGACCGTCGTTGCGCTCGGCCTCGATCGCGGGCTCGACTGCATCGAGGTAGTCGAGATGCCGGCGAACAACCTGAGCGTCGTGTTCCGGCGGCTGCCGCACGCGGAGCAATGACACGCAAGCGCGCATCGCCGCCGGGTTTCCACTATCCTTTCGCCTGTGCGCGCGACCCGGTTCGGGTCGCGCCCCGTTTTTTCCGGAGAATTGACTAATGGGCAAACAAGCAATCGGTGTGATCGGGCTCGCGGTGATGGGCCGCAATCTCGCACTCAATATCGAGAGCCGCGGTTACGCGGTGTCGGTGTACAACCGCAGCCGCGAGAAAACCGACGAACTGATCGCCGAATTCCCCGGCCGCAATCTGGTGCCGACCTACACGCTCGAGGAGTTCGTCGCGTCGCTCGAAACGCCGCGCCGGATCCTGATGATGGTGAAGGCCGGCGAGGCGACCGATGCGACGATCGCGTCGCTCAAGCCGCTGCTCGAGAAGGGCGACGTACTGATCGACGGCGGCAATACGCACTTCACCGATACGATCCGCCGCAACCAGGAACTCGCGCAATCGGGCCTGCACTTCATCGGCACCGGCGTGTCGGGTGGCGAAGAGGGCGCGCTGCGCGGCCCGTCGATCATGCCCGGCGGCCAGCGTGACGCATACGACCTCGTCGAGCCGATCCTCAAGCAGATCGCCGCCAAGGCGCCGTCGGACGGCGAGCCGTGCGTCGCCTACATGGGCCCGGACGGTGCAGGCCATTACGTGAAGATGGTCCACAACGGCATCGAATACGGCGACATGCAACTGATCGCCGAAAGCTATGCGGTGCTGAAGGACGTCGCGGGCCTGACCAACGACGAACTCGGCGCGGTGTACACCGAGTGGAACCAGGGCGAGCTCGACAGCTACCTGATGGAGATCACGTCGAAGATCTTCGGCAAGAAGGACGAGGAAACCGGCAAGCACCTGGTCGACGTGATCCTCGATCGCGCCGCGCAGAAGGGCACCGGCAAGTGGACGAGCCAGAATGCACTGGATCTCGGCGTGCCGCTGCCGCTGATCACCGAATCGGTGTTCGCGCGCGTGCTGTCGTCGCTGAAGACCGAGCGCGTCGCGGCCAGCAAGGTCCTGTCGGGCCCGGCCGCCGCGCCGTTCGAAGGCGATCGCGCCGCGTTCGTCGAAGCGGTGCGTCGCGCGCTGTACCTGAGCAAGGTGATCTCGTACGCGCAGGGCTTCGCGCAACTGCGTACGGCGTCGGAAGAGTACGGCTGGAACCTCGATCTCGGGACGATTGCGAAGATCTTCCGTGCGGGCTGCATCATCCGCGCGCGCTTCCTGCAGAAGATCACGGACGCGTATGCGAAGGATTCTGCGCTCGCGAACCTGCTGCTCGATCCGTACTTCAAGGACATCGCCGCGAATTACCAGGCATCGCTGCGCGACGTCGTGGTCGCCGCGGTGAAGGCCGGCGTGCCGGTACCGGCGTTCGCGTCGGCGGTCGCGTACTTCGACAGCTACCGCTCCGAGCGGCTGCCGGCGAACCTCGTGCAGGCGCAGCGGGATTTCTTCGGCGCGCACACGTTCGAGCGTACCGACAAGCCGGGCAGCTTCCACGCGAACTGGTCGTAACGGGCTGGCGGCGGCAACATTGTTGCGAAAATCTATTCTTTGAATAGGGTTTTTCTATCCCGGATGCCGACATTGTTGGCTCCGGGGAAACAGTGTTTTCGTTCTTTCATGGTTTTCCCTAGGTGCTGCCGGGACTAAACTCTGTTCCATCGCTGCAGACATGGTGTGTGCGGCGGAGCAAAAAAATCCCGGAGGTAATCATGAAATCGCTGATCGCAACGTTCGCCGCAGCTGCCGTCCTCGCCGTTCCCGCCGTCTCGTTCGCCCAACAGAACGCGCCCGTCACCCGTGCACAAGTGAAGGCCGATCTGGTCGCCGTCCAACAGGCCGGCTACAAGCTGGGCAGCGACCGTACGAACTACCCGGAAGGCATCCTGGCTGCTGAAGCCCGCCTGAACCCGCAACAGAACGTCGCCGCTGCCGACACGACCGGCTACGGCGCGCAACCGGCCGCTGCGCAAGAATCCGGCGCACCGGCCAAGGCCAAGACCGGCTGGCAAGTCAAGCGCATCGCTGACGACGCCCCGATCTACAAGGGTCGTTAAGGGTTGGGCCGCCCCGGCGGCCTGATCCGGCCCCCGAAGTACGAACAGCCCGCCGTTCCGTCATCCGGAACGGCGGGCTGTTTCCATTGGCGGCGCGCGTGTCGCGCGAGCCGTCAGTTCAGTGCAGTGCGCGCCGGCCGCGCCCGATATCCCGGTACAGCGCTTCGGCCGGTTCCAGCACCTGCAGCCACGTTTCGTCGTAGCCGCTCAGCGTATCGAGCGCATCGCGCAGCCGCTCGATCGCAAGGATCGGCAGCTCGACGCTGTGGCGCGTGGCGCCGGTCATGTGCGCGACGCTCGCCAGCTGGACGAGCGCATCGGCCGCCTCGGCGACGTCGGTCGCGAACAGCAGGTGCCGGTTGAGCAATTCGACCAGGCCGCTGGAACCGGAGAAGTCGTCGGCGTCGAGCTGCACGGAAAGAAACGTCGCGTTGTTCATTGTCATGCTCCTCGTTGTCGTTGGGTCGCGCAGTGCATCACCGAGTATAGGTGGCGATCGAAGGGAAGAATGTGACGGGATCGGTACTGCCCGCGAGGGCGGCACGGCATGCGGACGAGCCGCTTCAGGCCCGCCTGACGGCCCGTGCGGGGGGGCTTGCCGGCCACAGGAGCGCCGGGGCGATGCCGCAAGATTGTTGCCGGATCAGGCGCCTGACGCGGCCTTGACCGCCACAAATGGTATCTTTGCCGATCGGGACACGCGAAAAAGGGGCCGATGAGTCCATTCGCACCAACGTCCCGCTGTGGAAACTGACGGCCGCAAGCGCGGTCGGATACTGATTGGTCCGGCCGTTCGGCCGGACATCGTGCGTCGCGCGCCGGGGGGCGGTGGGCGGCGCAACGACGCAAATCCGGGAGGACCTTTGAGAGAAACTATTCCCATCCACGATGCGCTGACGCGCCGGCTGCCGCAGGCGGTGCTCGTCGCCGCAGCCATCGCGCTGACGGGCTGCACGATGACGCCGTGGACCGACAGCTGGCAGCCTGCACGCCAGCCGGCACCCACGTCGGCCGCGACGCCGGGCGTGATCGCCGGCTATTACCGCGTGAATCCGGGCGATACGCTCGCGGGCGTCGCGAACGCGTACGGGCAGCGCGTCCAGGACGTGGCCAGCTGGAACCACATGGCGCCGACCGATGCCGTGTATCCCGGTCAAGTGCTGCGCGTCGCGCCGCCGCCTGCCGCGACGTCGCTCGGGCAGCCGCCCGCGGCGGCCGCGCAGCCGGGCTCGCTCGCCCGGCCGGCCACCGGTGCCGTGGCGACGCCGTTCTCGGCCGGCAAGACGCGCGGCATCGTGATCGTCGCATCCGGGCCCGACCATTCGGTGCGGGCCGCGGCGGCCGGGCGCGTGGTTTATGCCGGGTCCGGCGTCAAGGCATACGGCCCGCTCGTGATCCTGAAGCATGAGAACGGGCTCATCACGGCCTACGGACACAACGGCAAACTGCTCGTCAACGAGGGCGACGCGGTGCGCCAGGGCCAGCCTGTCGCCGAAATGGGCGCGGACGCGAGCGGCCGCTCGACGTTCGAGTTCGAAGTCCGCCAGAACGGCAAGGTCGTCGATCCGATGAACTTCCTGCCGCGCAACGGCGGCTGACGTCTCTCTTCACCCCGTGTGCGCCGGGCGGCGCACACGCTCCCGCCTTCATCCTTTCCTGAGCGTCACCGCACCGGACTGTCTCGCGTGATTGCCGAGCCAGCGAATACCCATGGCGAGCGCCGCCGCGCCCAGCGCGATCAGCGAACACTGGATCGCGACCGGCAAGTAGCCGTGCGGCCGCGGATCGACGAACGGGTACGGATACCAGTTCTCGAATGAGCCGCGCACGAGCGTATAGCCGAGATAGACGATCGGGAAGCCGAGCCACACGAACGCGCTGCGCCGCGGGATCGGCAGGCGCGGCTCCACATACAGCCAGTCGCACAGCATGACGAGCGGCACGATCCGGTGCAGCACCCAGTTGTTGAACGCCGGCGTGACGTGGCGCAGCGCATCGAGCCGCGCGAGCAGGAGTTCGTAGACGATCGCGGTGATCAATACGTACAGCACCGCGGCGCCGCGCATCGATTCGTAGCGGGCCGAGCCGGGGCGCGCGATGCGCCAGAGCCCGACGGCGAGCATCGCGGCCGCGTAGAGACTGCTCAGTTGCGTGAAGTAGCTGAGGTAGTTGCCGAGATGAAAGCCCGGCAGGTGCCAGTAGTCGGCGACGCTGTGCAGCGTGGTGGATACCGCGAGCAACGCGGCGATCAGCCGATAGGCCGCAACGAAGAACGCCTTGCTCATGATGCCCGCGCGCCGTCGCACCAAAGCTTCATCGTGCCACAGCCGTCCCGGCGCGCGATGCGGATTTTCCATATGGTGCGCTGCACGGCGTGCGTGGCCGATTCGTCGGATATTTGCGCGCGTCGTGCAAAACCGTGCGCCCGTGCAGCTACAATCGGGGCAGTTTTGCCGGGCGCCGGCCGGTGGCCGCATGCGCCCGTCCCCGCATACAACACGAGACGAAGCATGAGAAACATCCTCGCGAAACAGACGCGCTACAGCTCGCCCGCGATCTTCTTCCACTGGGCCGTCTTCCTGCTGGTGGCGCTGGCCTACCTAGCCATCGAAATCCGCGGGCCGAAAGGCAGCGACAGCCGGGTGTTCTGGATGAACGTGCATCTCACCGCGGGCACGCTCGTGCTCGTGCTGTCGGTGCTGCGCGTGCTGTGGCGAGCCGTCAGCCGTGTGCCGCAGGCCATTCCGCAAGCGGCGCTGCTGCGCTGGCTCTCGAAGCTCGCCCATTTCGCGCTCTATTTGTTCATCCTCGCGCAGCCGCTGCTCGGCATCATGATGATCAACCTGGGCGGCAAGCCGGTGTCGCTCGACTGGCTCGGTATATCGTTCACGCTGTTCGGCCCCGACAAGGCGCTGCGGCCGACGATCAAGGAAGCGCACGAACTGATCGGCAACGCGTTCTACTTCGTGATCGGCCTGCACGCGCTGGCCGCGCTTTACCATCATTTCATCCGGCGCGACGACGTGCTGCGGCGCATGGCGCCCTGAGCGGCACGTTCCGGAAGCCTGCAGCAGGCGGGGGCGCATGGTTGTGCTGACAACCATGCGCCCCCGGTTCGTTTACCGTCATCCGCGCTGGCCATCGCGTTGAACATTCTGTAACATCTCGGCTGTTTTTACATTCCGCTTACTCGTTGCCGAGCATGCTGCACCGACATCGTCACCTGACCGCCTGGCTTGGCGTGCTCGCGATCTGGTTTGCGATCGCGGCGCCGCTGGTGTCGCAGTGGCGCGTCGCGCAGGCGGCCACGCCCGACGCGATCGTCTGCAGTACGGAGCATGGGGCGCATCCGTCGCCTGGTGCGGGCCGCATGCACGATCATGCGCTGCATCTCGATGCATGCGGCTACTGCGGCTTCTTCGCGCACAGCCCCGCGATCGGCGGGCCTGCCGCCGCGGCACTCGCTTCCGTTCCCGTCGTTTCCGTTTCCGCCGCCGCGCCGCCTGCCGTCGCGGCGCGCGCCGACCGCTATCCGCGCGCGTACCCGCGCGCCCCGCCCGAGCGCGCCTGACGCGCTGTTTCCGTTCCATTCACCGCCGATATCCGTGCGGCCCGTCGAGGCCGCGTGGAGGGCGTCACTCGGGCTTTCGATCATGACCATTTTCCAGTTGCGTGCGCCGCGGGCGTCACGCAATGCCTGCGCGCGGCGGTTGCCGCGCGTGCTGAAACTCACCGTTCCCGCACTTGCTGTCAGTGCATTGGCTGCGAGCGCTGCGGCTGCCGAAACGACGACGCGCGCGCCCCGCGCGCCGACCGACGAGTCGGCCGCGCCGCTGCCGGCCATCGAAGTCGTCGCATCGCCGCTGTCGACGCCGCTCGTCGTCGTCACGGATCCGAAGACGCCGCGCCAGCCGCTGCCCGCCAGCGACGGCGCGGATTACCTGAAAACGATCCCCGGTTTCACGTCGATCCGCAGCGGCGGCACCAACGGCGATCTCGTGCTGCGCGGGATGTTCGGCTCGCGGCTGAACATCCTCGCGAACGGGATGTCGACGCTCGGCGCATGTCCGGGCCGGATGGATGCGCCGACGTCGTATATCGCACCGGAAAGCTATGACAAGGTCACCGTCGTGAAGGGGCCGCAGACGGTGCTGTACGGTCCCGGCGCGTCGGCCGGCACCGTGATGTTCGAGCGCGTGACGCCCCGCTTCGACAAGCCCGGCATGCGCTTCGAGGGCAGCCTGGTCGGCGGGTCGTTCGGCCGCAACGACCAGAACGTCGACGTGACGGCCGGCACGCCGGACGTCTATGGCCGCGTGACCGCGAACCACGCGCATTCGCAGGACTACAAGGACGGCAACGGCAACACCGTGCCGTCGCAGTGGGACAAATGGAACGCCGATGCGGCGCTCGGCTGGACGCCGGACGACCACACGCGCGTCGAGCTGACCGCCGGCACCGGCGACGGCTATGCGCGCTACGCGGGGCGCGGGATGGACGGCGCGCATTTCCGCCGCGAGACGTTCGGGCTGTCGTTCGACAAGCAGTATCTCGGCGACGTGCTCGACCGGATCGAGGCACGCGTGTACTACAACGAAGCCGATCACGTGATGGACAACTACACGTTACGGCAACCGGATCCGACCAGCAGCATGCCGATGCGGATGGCATCGGAAGTGCGGCGTCGCACGTTGGGCGCGCGCGCGGCCGCGACGTTCCGCTTCGCCGACGACTTCAAGCTCGTGACGGGAGTCGATGCGCAATCGAACCGGCTCGACTCGCGCTCGGCGATGGGGCGGCAGAACTATGGCGACAAGCCGTGGGATGCGCAGGCGACGATGTGGAACGCCGGCGTGTTCGGCGAGCTGACGTGGTATGCGAACGACGTGTCGCGCGTGATCGGCGGTGCGCGCATCGACTATGCGAGCGCGCGCGACAAGCGCGCAACGGCGAGCGGCATGATGAAGAGCAAGCCGAACCCGACCTTCGATGACGATCGCACGCGCGTGCTGCCGAGCGGCTTCCTCCGCTACGAGCGCGATCTCGCGTCGCTGCCCGTCACGTGGTACGCGGGCGTCGGCCATACGGAGCGCTATCCCGACTATTGGGAGCTGTTTTCCGCGAAGCGCGGGCCGGCCGGGTCGGTCAACGCGTTCTCGGCGGTGCAGCCGGAGAAGACCACGCAGCTCGACATCGGCGCGCAATACAAGAGCGAACGGCTCGATGCATGGGTGTCGGCGTATGCGGGTTATGTTCAGGACTTCATCCTGTTCAACTATGCGGCCGGCATGATGGGCCCGACCACGCAGGCAACCAACGTCAACGCACAGATCATGGGTGGCGAAGCGGGCGTCTCGTGGAAACCGGTTTCGCCGCTGCGCGTCGAGACGTCGCTCGCGTATGCGTGGGGGCGCAACGTGGCAACCGGCGATCCGTTGCCGCAGATGCCGCCGCTCGAGGCGCGCATCGGGCTCGAATACACGCGCGGTGCGTGGTCGGCAGGGGGGCTGTGGCGCATCGTTGCGCCGCAGCATCGCTATGCGCTGAACGAGGGCAACGTGGTCGGCAAGGACTTCGGCCCGAGCGCCGGATTCGGTGTGCTCTCGCTGCATGCGCAATACAACGTCAGCAAGACCGTGCAGATCTCGGTCGGCGTCGACAACGTGCTGAACAAGGCCTACACCGAGCACCTGAACCTCGCCGGCAACGCGGGCTTCGGCTATCCGGCGAACTCGCCGGTGATGGAGCCGGGCCGGACCGCATGGTTGCGTGTGAGTGCGAAGCTTTGACGAATCGCGCGTGTGCATTGCAGCATGTGCACGCATGAACGCGGCCCCGCCCGAACGGGCGGGGCGCGTCAACCGATTAGAGAACCGTGTCTAGTCAGGGCGCAAACGTTCGCGACTCGTGATTCACTCCCGCATTCGACGCACACGGTGGTCGCGATGTTGGCGACGCATAGTGCGTGTCGATCCGGCTTCATTCGCACCGGCAGCACAATAATCAGGAGAACATGCATGGCCAATACGATGCGTTCCAGGGTGGTGGCAGGGGCAGTGGCATGCGCGATGAGCATCGCGCCGTTCGCGGGGACGACTGTGGCAATGACGCTCGCGACGACGCACGCGGCGATGGCGGCGACCGCGCCCGCCGATGGCTACGCGGCGACGCGTTATCCGATCATCCTCGTGCACGGGCTGACGGGTACCGACAAGTACGCCGGCGTGCTCGAGTACTGGTACGGGATCCAGGAGGACCTGCAACAGAACGGCGCGACCGTCTACGTCGCGAACCTGTCGGGGTTCCAGAGTGACGACGGCCCGAACGGGCGCGGCGAGCAGTTGCTCGCTTACGTGAAGACGGTGCTCGCGGCGACGGGGGCGACCAAGGTCAATCTTGTCGGCCACAGCCAGGGGGGCCTCACGTCGCGCTATGTTGCGGCCGTCGCGCCCGATCTCGTTGCGTCGGTGACGACGATCGGTACGCCGCATCGCGGCTCCGAATTCGCCGACTTCGTGCAGAACGTGCTGGCATACGACCCGACCGGACTTTCGTCATCGGTGATCGCCGCGTTCGTCAATGTGTTCGGCATCCTGACGAGCAGCAGCCACAACACGAACCAGGACGCGCTCGCCGCGCTGCAGACGCTGACGACCGCACGCGCTGCCACGTACAACCAGAACTATCCGAGTGCGGGCCTGGGTGCGCCCGGCAGTTGCCAGACCGGCGCGCCGACGGAAACCGTCGGCGGCAACACGCACCTGCTGTATTCGTGGGCCGGCACGGCGATCCAGCCGACGCTCTCCGCGTTCGGCGTGACGGGCGCAACGGATACGAGCACCATTCCGGTCGTCGATCCGGCGAACGCGCTCGACCTGTCGACGCTTGCCCTGTTCGGCACGGGTACGGTGATGATCAATCGTAGCTCCGGGCAGAACGACGGGCTCGTGTCGAAGTGCAGTGCGCTGTACGGCAAGGTGCTGAGCACGAGCTACAAGTGGAACCACCTCGACGAGATCAACCAGCTGCTCGGCGTGCGTGGTGCATATGCGGAAGATCCGGTCGCGGTGATCCGCACGCATGCGAACCGGCTGAAGCTGGCGGGCGTGTAATCGATGACGGTACATGAAGGACGCGCGCCGCTGGCGCGGCGCGCCATGATTTATGGTGTCGTGGGGCTGGCGGCGATTGCCGGCGTGGCGATGTGGAGCGGTGCGGGCTGGCATCGCGGGACAGGCGCTGCCGGCGATGCGCCGGATGCGCCGGTGGCAGGCGGATTGGCTGCCGCACCGCCGCAGGCCGCCGTGCCGGCAAGCGCGGGCCTGCCGCCGTCGCTGGCCGGCTCCAGTGCGCCCCGGTTGCCGCTCGATGCCGGCGGCCATCTGGCGAAGTCGCGCGCGGTGCGCGACTTCTTCGACTACTGCCTGACCGCGCAGAGCGACCTGGGCGCGCCCGCGCTCGATGCGTTCGTCGTGCGCGAGATTGCCGCGCAACTCGACGGCACCGTTGCGCAGGCTGAAGCGCTCGACGTATGGCATCGCTATCGCGCCTATCTCGACGCACTCGCGAAACTGCGCGATGCCGGCGCGGTCGACAAGTCCGACCTCGGCGCGCTGCAGCTCGCGCTCGACCAGCGCGCGTCGATTGCATATCGCACGCTCGGTGACTGGAGCCAGCCGTTTTTCGGTGCGGAGCAGTGGCGGCAGCGCTACGACCTCGCGCGACTGAAGATCACGCAGGACCGGACGCTGACGGATGCGCAGAGGGCCGAGCGGCTCGCCGCGCTCGAACAGCAGATGCCGGCCGACGAACGCGCGGCGCAACAACGCATCGACCGGCAGCGGGCGGCGATCGACCAGATCGCGCAATTGCAGAAGAGCGGGGCGACGCCCGATGCGATGCGCGCGCAACTGACACAGACGCTCGGCCCTGAAGCCGCTGCGCGCGTCGCGCAGATGCAGCAGGACGACGCGTCGTGGCAGAGCCGCTATGCGGACTATGCGGCGCAGCGTGCGCAGATCGAGTCGGCGGGCCTGACGCCGCAGGATCGCGACGCGCAGATCGCCGCGTTGCGGCAGCGCGTGTTCACGAAGCCCGGCGAAGCGGTGCGCGCGGCATCGCTCGATCGCGGGGCGGGCAGCGCGCGGTAACGCGGGAGGCGCGGGAGGCGCGGCGCATGAGCGCCGCTATGCCGCGCGCGTGAGGTCCTGCGGCAGGTGTCGCTCGATGGTATTCGCGAGCGTGTCGAACGCAGGGCCGATGCCTTCGTGCGGGACGCACGCATAGCCGAGCAGCAGGCCGCGCCGCGCGGTATCGAGGCTGCTGTAATAGCTGGTGAGCGGGCGCACGATCACGCCCGCATCGAACGCGCTCTGCGTGACCGCGCGATCGTCGCAGGCGTCAGGCAGGCCGAGCACGAGATGCAGGCCCGCCTCGTCGCCCATCACGGGCAGCGCGTCGCCGAAGCGCGTGCGGATCGCGTCGATCATCAGTTGTCGACGCTCGCCGTACAGCGTGCGCATTCGTCTGACGTGCGAAGTCAGGTGGCCGTCCATGATGAATTCGGCGAGCACGGCCTGCTGCATCAGCTGGCCCTCGCGGTACAGCTCCGACAGCCCGGTGCGGAACGTGTCGACCAGGTGCTCGGGCACGACCATGTAGCCCATCCGCAGCCCCGGGAACAGCATCTTGCCGAGGCTGCCGACGTAGATCACGCGGCCGCCGTCGTCGAGCCCCTGCAGCGATGCGAGCGGGCGGCTGCCGTAGCGGAACTCGCTGTCGTAGTCGTCCTCGATGATCCAGCAGCGGTGCTGGCGCGCGTATTCGAGCAGCATCCGGCGTCGCGCAAGGCTCATCACCATCCCGAGCGGGTACTGATGCGACGGCGTGACGAGCACGAGCCGCGGCGGATGCTGCATGTCGCTGGCACGCGGGTCGAGCCCTTCCTGGTCGACCGGCACCGGTGTCAGCGTGAGGCCGGCCGCCTGCAATACGCTGCGCACGCCCCAGTAGCACGGCTCCTCGACCCAGGCGCGATCGCCGATGTCGGACAGCAGCCGCACCGCGAGATCGATCGACTGGTGGATGCCCGTCGTGATGATCACCTGGTCCGGCGAGCATTTGACCGAGCGCGCGACGCGCAGGTAATCGGCGAGCGCCCGCCGCAATGGCCGGTAGCCGCCGCCCGGCGCATAGGTCAGCAGTTCGGGATTCGCTTCCTTCCACAGCCGCGCCTGCAGGCGGCTCCACGTCCGGCTCGGGAATTCCGACACGTCCGGCACACCCGGCATGAACGCGCCCCACTGGCGCCGCGACACGCCCGCATGCTCGATCAGTTGCCGGCCGCGCATCGACAGGCTGCCCTGCGCGTCCGGCAGCGGCGGTTCATCGGCGCTCGACGGCGGCGGCGCGGCGCCCGGCACGAGGATCGCGGCGGCGTCCGGCCGCGTGTCGGCGACATAGGTGCCGCTGCCGGTGGTCGTCAGCACGTAGCCTTCGGCCGTCAGCTGGTCGTACACGTGCAGCACGGTATTGCGCGCGATCGACAGGTCGGCCGCGAGCGTGCGCGAACTCGGCAGCTTTGTTCCTGGCCCCAATTCTCCGGTCAGGATGGCCTGCTGCATCTGCTGCAGCAACTGCCGGTACATCGGCTCGGGCGAGCCGCGGTCGAGGCGGGCAGAGAGCCAGTCGGCGAGGATCACGGTATCCAAAGTGGTCCTACTAGTAATATTGAAATGGTTCCCTATTGTAGAACCGTGGGCGCCGTATAGTGGCTCGCATCTCAAAATCAATTGTCGCGAAGCAAGGGGACAGCCACGATGAAGTCCGATGATGTGATCGTCAGCTTTCGCGGCGTGCGGAAGACCTACGACGGCGAAACGCTGGTCGTCAAATCGCTCGACCTCGATATCCACCGCGGGGAATTCCTGACGCTGCTCGGGCCGTCCGGCTCGGGAAAGACCACCTGCCTGATGATGCTGGCCGGCTTCGAATTCCCGACCGGCGGCGAGATCCGCCTCGACGGCGAGTTGCTGAACAACGTGCCGCCGCACAAGCGCAACATCGGCATGGTGTTCCAGAACTACGCGCTGTTTCCGCACCTGACGGTCGAGCAGAACGTCGCGTACCCGCTGACCGTGCGCAAGCTGCCGGCGGGCGAGCGCGCGGAACGCGTCGCGCATGCGCTGAAGATGGTGCAGATGGAGCGCTTCGCGAAACGCTACCCGGCGCAGTTGTCGGGCGGCCAGCAGCAGCGCATCGCGCTGGCGCGGGCGCTCGTGTTCGAGCCGAAGCTGGTGCTGATGGACGAGCCGCTCGGTGCGCTCGACAAGCAGCTGCGCGAACACATGCAGTACGAACTGAAGGCGCTGCACGAAAAACTCGGCGTGACCTTCGTGTATGTGACGCACGACCAGGGCGAGGCACTGACGATGTCCGATCGCGTCGCCGTGTTCGACAAGGGCATCGTGCAGCAGCTCGACACCGTCGACCGCCTGTACGAATCGCCTTGCAACGAATTCGTCGCGAACTTCATCGGCGACAGCAACCGGCTGCGCGGCACCATCGCGCGCGTCGACGGCGAATTCTGCGAATTCCGGCTCGACGACGGCACGAAACTCGTCGGCCGCCGCATCGGCGATGCAGCCGAGGGGGCGCCGGCCGTCGCGTGCATCCGCCCCGAACGCATGAGCCTCGCCGCGCACGGCGCGAACGGGCACGCGAACGGCGCGGCTGCCAACCAGCTGAGCGGCGAGGCGCGCAGCCTCATCTATTTCGGCGACCACGTGCGCATGCGTTGCGCGCTGCCCGGCCAGGACGAATGCTTCGTGAAGGTGCCGCTCGGTACCGGCGCGCTCGATGCGTTCTCGCCCGGCGCACCGGTCGCGCTCGCGTTCTCGCCCGAACACCTGCGCGTGTTCGCATGAGCCGCGTTTCCCCCGATTTTCCGTAGCACGTCGTCAACAACAACTGCCCACTTCCACCACGAGAGGAGAGGAACCATCATGAACCGAGCACGCATTACCGCACGGCGCACCGCGCTGGCTTTGGCGCTCGCCGTCGTCGGCGCATCGGCATCGGCTGCCGAACTCACGGTCGTCAACTTCGGCGGCGCGAACGGCGACGCACAGAAGGCCGCGTTCAACCAGCCGTTCGAGAAGGCGACCGGCAACAAGGTCACGGCCGTCGAATACAACGGCGAGCAGGCGAAAGTGAAGGCGATGGTCGAGGCGAAGCACGTCAACTGGGACGTGGTCGAAGTCGAATCGGGCGACCTGAACCGCGGCTGCGACGAAGGGCTGTACGAGAAGCTCGACTGGTCGAAGATCGCGAAGAAATCCGACCTGATTCCGGAATCGCCGCAGGTGTGCGGCGTCGGCTTCTTCGTGTGGTCGACGGCGCTGTCGTACAACGCTGACAAGCTGAAATCGGCGCCGACCGGCTGGGCCGATTTCTGGAACGTGAAGAAATTCCCGGGCAAGCGCGGCATGCGCAAGGGTGCACGCTACAACCTCGAATTCGCGCTGATGGCCGACGGCGTCCCGACGAAGGACGTGTACAAGGTGCTCGGCACGAAGGCCGGGCAGGATCGCGCGTTCAAGAAGCTCGACGAGCTGAAGCCGTACATCCAGTGGTGGGAAGCGGGCGCGCAGCCGCCGCAGTTCCTGGTGGCCGGCGACGTCGTGATGTCGACCGCGTACAACGGCCGCATCGACGCCGCGCAGAAGGAAGGCAAGAACCTGAAGGTCGTGTGGAACGGCAGCATCTACGACCTGGACTACTGGGCGATTCCGAAGGGCTCGCCGAACAAGGCGCTGGCCGAGCAGTACATCGCGTACACGCTGACGCCGAAGCCGCAGCAGGGCTACGCGCAGCATATCGCGTACGGCCCGACGAACATCGCGGCGATCAAGTCGCTCGACGCGAAGACGCTCGCGAACCTGCCGAACTCGCCGGCCAACGGCAAGAACGCGGTGCTGGAAGACATCGGCTTCTGGACCGACCACAGCGACGAGCTCGAGCAGCGTTTCGCCGCGTGGGCGACGAAGTAACCGTCATTCAGGCATCCTGATGCAACCCGCCGCGCGACGCGTCGATCGTGTCGCGCGGCCTTCCGCCGGATCGTGCCCGGCCGGAGAGAACCGTTGAATACGATGACGATCGCGCCTTCCTCGCCGTCGAACGCCGCGCTCAAGCGCGAGCTGAAGGCCGCCGAGGCCCGCAAGCGCACGATGGCACTGCTGCTGGTCGCGCCGCTCGCGATTTTCCTGTTGCTGATTTTCGTCGTGCCGATCGGCGCGCTGCTCACGCGCGCGGTGCAGAACCCCGAGATTGCCGCGGCACTGCCGAACACGGTCAGGGCGCTGTCGAGCTGGGACCGCAAGGCGCCGCCGGCCGACGCCGCGTATGTCGCACTCGCGGCCGACATGACGAAGGTGGCCGACAGCGAGGCGATGGGTGCGCTCGCGCGGCGGTTGAACACCGAGATTCCAGGCTATCGCTCGCTCGTCGCGAAGACGGCGCGCGCGATGCCGCTGAAGGGCGACAACGATGCGGCGCTGACACCCGCGCAGACGCGCGACAAGCTGGTCGAGCTCGATTCGCGCTGGGGCGATGCCGCGTACTGGCAGGCGATCGCGAAGAACGGCAGCACATATTCGCCGTTCTACCTGCTCGCCGCGCTCGACCACAAGCAGGACGGCTTCGGTCACGTCGTGCAGGCCGACCCCGACCAGTCGATCTATCTGGCGATCTTCGGCCGCACGTTCGTGATCGGCGTCGCCGTCACGCTGTTCGCGCTGCTGCTCGGCTATCCGCTCGCGTACTGGATCTCGACGCTGTCGGAGCGGCGCGCGAACCTCGTGATGATCCTCGTGCTGATTCCATTCTGGACGTCGGTGCTCGTGCGCGTCGCCGCGTGGATCGTGCTGCTGCAGAGCGAAGGGCTCATCAATACGGCGCTGATCGGCAGCGGGCTGATCTCGCATCCGCTGACGCTGCTGTTCAACCGCGTCGGCGTGTACATCTCGATGACGCACATCCTGCTGCCGTTCATGATCCTGCCGCTGTACAGCGTGATGAAGTCGATCCCGCCGACCTACCAGCGCGCGGCCGTCTCGCTCGGCAGCCACCCGTTCGCCGCGTTCTGGCGCGTGTACGTGCCGCAGACCTATCCGGGTGTCGGCGCGGGCGCGCTGCTCGTGTTCATCCTCGCGATCGGCTACTACATCACGCCCGCGCTGCTCGGCGGGCCGAACGACCAGATGGTCAGCTACTACGTCGCGTACTTCACGAACGTGACGATCAACTGGGGCATGGCGTGCGCGCTCGGCGGGCTGCTGCTCGCGGCGACGCTCGTGCTGTACGCGGTGTACGGGCGCTTCACGCGCACCAACGTGAGCCTCGGCTGAGCGCCGCGTGCAACGATACGGGAAGGGGATTCGAACCATGAAACTCGCCAGGCCGCTGTTCGCGCCGCACATGTCGTTCGTCGAGCGCGCGTGGTACGTCGCATTGCGCGTGCTCGTCGTGCTGACGCTGCTGTACCTGATCCTGCCGGTGCTCGCGATCGTGCCGCTGTCGTTCTCGTCGAGCACGTTCCTCGTCTATCCGATCCCGGGCTTCTCGATGCGTTGGTACGAGAACCTGATCGCATCGGACGAGTGGCGCATGGCCGCGAAGAACAGCTTCATCGTCGCGCCGTCGGCGACCGTCGTCGCGACCGTGCTCGGCACGCTCGCCGCGATCGGTCTCACGAAGGCCGACTTCCGCGGCAAGGGGCTGCTGATGGCCGTGCTGCTGTCGCCGATGATCGTGCCGGTCGTCGTGGTCGGCGTCGGCATGTACCTGTTCTTCGCGCCGCTCGGGCTCGCGAACACCTACACGGGGCTGATCGCCGCGCACGCGGCGCTCGGCGTCCCGTTCGTCGTGACGACGGTGGCCGCGACACTGCAGGGCTTCAACCAGAACCTCGTGCGCGCGAGCCTGTCGCTCGGCGCGAATCCGGTGTCGACGTTCTTCCGCGTGACGCTGCCGGTGATCGCACCGGGCGTGATGTCGGGCGCGCTGTTCGCGTTCGCGACGTCGTTCGACGAAGTCGTCGTCACGCTGTTCCTCGCGGGCGCGGACCAGACGACGCTGCCGCGCCAGATGTTCACGGGCATCCGCGAGAACATCAGCCCGACGATCGCTGCGCTCGCAACGATCCTGATCATCTTCTCGACGAGCCTGCTGCTGGCGCTCGAGTGGCTGCGCGGTCGCAATGCGCGGCGCGCGGTGAGCTGATCCATCACGTTCGGCACGATGCGCCGCCGTGCAGCGGCGCATTTTCTTTCATTTCGCTGACTGACGAGGCGGCCGCCTGCACGTTCGGTGCGGCTCTGCAACAATAACGGGCGCGGCGGCGCGCGTTCCGTGCGGTGCGTCCGGAACGCCGCCGCGAGTCCAATCCGCGACGCGGCGCAACGCGTCGCTCGTCAGCCGAGCCTCATCTTGTCCGAATTCGCTTCCCCCGCCGGCGCGCATGAGCCGGCCGTCAACTGGCGTGCGATGTCCGCCGTGCTGCTGGCCGTCGCGCTCGCGACGCTCGACACCGCGATCGCGAACACCGCGCTGCCCGCGATCGCCGCCGACCTGCATGCGTCGCCGGCCGCGTCCGTATGGATCATCAACGCGTACCAGCTCGCGATGGTCGCGACGCTGCTGCCGCTCGCGTCGCTCGGCGACATCGTCGGCCACAAGCGGGTGTACGTCGCAGGGCTCGCGGTGTTCACGCTCGCGTCGCTCGGTTGCTCGCTCGCATCGACGCTGCCGATGCTGACGGTCGCGCGGATCGTGCAGGGCTTCGGCGCGAGCGCGATCATGAGCGTCAACGTCGCGCTGATCCGCGGCCTGTTTCCCGCGCACCGGCTCGGGCGCGGCGTCGGCTTCAACGCGCTTGTGGTCGGCGTGTCGTTCGCGGTGGGGCCGACCATCGCGTCGCTGATCCTGTCGGTCGCCGCATGGCCGTGGCTGTTCGCGGTGAACGTGCCGCTCGGCGTGTTCGCGCTTGCCGTGGCGATTCCGTCGCTGCCGCAGACGGCGCGCGGCAAGCATGTGTTCGATCCGGTCGCCGCGCTGTTCAACGTGATCACGTTTGCGTCGCTGATCTTCGCGCTCGGCGAATTCGCGCAGCGCGGGCCGCTTTCCATCGTGTTCGCGGCGGCGGCGGTCGCGCTCATCTTCGGCTGGCTGCTGATCCGCCGTCAGGCCGGGCACCCGGCGCCGATGCTGCCGGTCGACCTGTTTCGCCGGCCGGTATTCACGCTGTCCGCGCTGACCGCCGTGTGCGCGTTCGCCGCGCAGGGGCTCGCGTTCGTGTCGCTGCCGTTCTATTTCGAAACCGTCCTGCATCGCAACGCGGTCGAGACGGGGTTCCTGATGACGCCGTGGTCGGCGATCGTCGCGCTCGCCGCGCCGATCGCGGGGCGCTTGTCGGATCGCTATCCGCCGGGCCTGCTCGGGGCGATCGGTCTGGCATTGCTGAGCGCGGGTATGGTGTCGCTCGCCGCGTTGCCGGCGGCGCCGGGCGTCATCGACATCGGCTGGCGGATGATGCTGTGCGGCGCGGGCTTCGGTTTCTTCCAGTCGCCGAACCTGAAGGCGCTGATGTCGAGCGCGCCGCCCGAGCGCAGCGGCGGCGCGAGCGGGATCATCGCGACCGCACGGCTGATCGGGCAGGCGACGGGCGCGGCGCTCGTCGCATTGTCGTTCGGGATCGCGGGGCGCCACGGGCCGACGCTCGCGTTGATGCTCGGTGCGGGTTTCGCCGGAGCGGCGAGCGTCGCGAGTGGGTTGCGGCTGTTTGCGCCGTCGCATCGCGCGGGCGTGCCGGCCGCGTCGGAACGCGTGAAGGAGCCGGCTGCGGAGTAGGAGAGACAAGCCGGCGCGCGGCGACCACCGCCGCGCGCCGGCCTTCACGCTTCGCTCAGAACCCGCCCGACTTGATCAGCTGGTTGAGGTTCGCGATGTTCAGGCTGCCGAAGCCGGTCGTGTAATCCCAGCCGGTGCCTGCGTTGTAGCCATACCCCTGATAGCCGTTGTTCCCCGACACCACGTCGTAGCGCACGAGCGACGGATGCGACGGAATGTCCGCATAGAAGTTACCGGCCGGGAAACCGAGGCCCGTGCCGTTCGCCGCGAGCAGGCGCGCCCAGAAACCCGTGAAGATCGGCGCGGCAAGGCTCGTGCCGCCGATCTGCTGCAACTGGCCGTAGTTGTAGATGTACGCGCCGGTGCTTTGCGCGGCGTCGAACGCGACGTCCGGCAACTGGCGGTTGCTGCCCGACTGCCACGACGGCGCGGGCAGGATCGTGCTGACGCCGCCGCCCGTCGCCCACAGCTTGCCGTTGCCGTCGAGCCCTTCGTTCCACACCGTCTCGTTCGAGAACGCGCCCGACGACGTCGTGTAGAGCGTCGTGCCGCCGATCGCGAGCACGTGCGGCGACGATGCCGGCCACGATACGGTGTAGTTCGAGCCGTCCGGATAGCCGCGGTTGTTGCACTCGTACACGCCTTCGTCGCCCGACGAAACGGAGAACGTCTGGCCTTGCGCCGCGGCGGTCGTGAAGATCTGCTCCTCGGCGTCGATCGTGCCGTCCGCGTTCGCATCGGTCTCGCACCAGCCGAGCGACACGTTGATCACCTTCGCGGTGTTGTCCGACACGGCGCGGTTGAACGCCTGCGTGAGGCCCGTGTTGCCGCTCGCATTGAGGTCGGCCATGTAGAACACGAGCTTGCCGACCTGGCCGCCGGCCGAGCCGACGATCGACTGGCTGTCGAGATCCCACTCGCCCTGGCCGTCCTGGTCGTCGGTGTAGCTGCCGCCCGAGCCGTTGGTCTTGATGGTCTGCGTCGTGACCGCGCCGTAGCCGTTGCTCGACGTGAACTGCTTCAGGTCCTGCAGCGTCTGCGACACGCCGCCGATCGTGATGATGCCGACGGTCACGCCGGCCGCGGTCGGCACGCCGGTCGCGTTGTAGAGGCCCGGGAATTCCTTCGGATAGTGGCCGGTCGCCGTGCCGGCCGCGAGCGCTTGCGGCTTCGACACATTGCCGATGCGCAGCAGCGGCCGCGCCCGTGCGACGCTCTGCAGCCCGAGCACCGAGCCGACGACGTCGCCGAGCGCGCGCGGCACCTGCGCAGTCGACGTGTTCGCGAAGCCCGAGCGACCCGCGTACTCGAAGTGCACGAGCGACGTGTTGAACGCGGTCTTCACCGTGGCGGCCGTGCCGCTGGCGGAAACCAGCAGGCGGTTCGGCGCAACCTCGACGTTCACGAAGCCGCTCTTGTGCAGATAGTCGACGACCGACTTGACCTGCGCATCGGTCGGCGCGTAGTTGGCGAGGAACTGCTCGTGCGTGAGGTACTGGCGGTAATGCGCGCTGCCGGGCCGGTTCACGTCGCGCGCCAGTTGCTTGAGCTGCGCGGCGTTGCGCAGCTTCAGGCTGACGACGACGTTGGTCGTTTCACCGCCTGCCAGTTCGAGCGACGGCGCCGCACTGCGCGCCATCAACTGCGGGCCGGTCAGAAAGGCCTTCGTATGCGTATCGACCCAATCCGTCGTCGCATGCGCCGCGGCGGCGGCGAACACGAACGGTGCCACGCACGCGAGGCGGCGGGGCGACGGAAGGGGAAGGGCAAACCAGGTGTTCCTTTTCATCGGGAGTCCTTTTTTAGGAGAGGCGACGTTACTGGAACCCCCGGCCCTTGTGGGGCCGCGAGCGGTGACGAGCGTAGGGCGTCGGTGTCGTTCGGGTAGCTGCCATTTTCCACAGCTGTCAGTTCTGACATCGGCGCGTGCGGATGCAGGCGGGTTGCCGGAAGCGCGTGCGATGGTGAGCACAGCGAACGGAACCGGTTCGCGGCACGACAGCGCGGCCACGCGCGACGTTCGCACGCACGAGTTGCTCGTCGCGGCATCGAAACGTGCGCGATCACGGAGCGGATCGCCGCGTGAGCGCATCGCGCGCGACCAGTCGTTGTTGCGTGCCGCGTCGCACTATGTGGTCAAACGCAGCGACCCGGCAGGAACGGATGCGCGTGTGCACAAGAAAGGGGTCGGTCGATCGCAAACGTTTCCCGAACTGTGGAACGGTGCTTCCGGCAGTCTTGCGGGTGTCTTTCGGATCGCATGCGGCATTTGCGGATTAGAGGAAAGGCTCGAATTCGGGGGCATGGACACCCCGGCGAGGCGGACAGCCGGCCCGCGCAAGTTCGCGCGGCGTCGTTCGCGAAATTCCGCCTTGACGCGTGTCGATCAGCGGATATGCTTTAATCCATAACCATCGGGTTATGGATTTTGGACGATATGCAGAACGCTCACGACATGCTTTTCCGGACGCTTGCCGATCCGACGCGCCGCGCGCTTTTCGAGCGGCTGTGCGAGGAGGGCGAGCTGACGGTAGCCGCGCTGACGGCCCATGCGGGCGTCTCGCAGCCGGCCGTGTCGAAGCACCTCGGTGTCCTGAAGCAGGCCGGGCTCGTGAATGACCGTCACGAAGGCCGGCAGACGCACTACAGCGCGCAGCCTCAAGCGCTGGCCCCGTTGATCGACTGGACGAGCCAGATGGCCGGCTTCTGGCAGAACCGGTTCGATGCCCTCGAAGATCTTCTGAAAAGGATGGATCAGTAATGAACCAGGCCACTACCGAAACGCGCTCCGTCGTCGTCGAACGGGAACTGCCTCATCCGCCGGAGAAGATCTGGCGCGCGCTCACGCAGCCGCACCTGATCGAGGCGTGGCTGATGAAGAGCGACTTCGAGCCCGTCGCGAGCCGCGCCTTCAGCTTCCGCGCGGACTGGGGCTCGGTCGACTGCACGGTGCTGGCGATCGAACCGCCGCGCACGCTGTCCTACACGTGGGCCGCGTACGGCCTCGAAAGCGTCGTCACGTGGACGCTTACGCCGACGGCGGCCGGTACGCACCTGCGCATGGAGCAGGTCGGCTTCCGCGCGGGTCAGGAACAGGCGTACCGCGGCGCGCAGCATGGCTGGGTCCGGTTCTTCGAGTCGCTCGAACAGGTGCTGGCGCGCCCGGACGAAGGCACGGAGGCCCGCGCATGAGCACAACGGACCTCACGCCGTCGGCGCGCATCGACGCGCTGATTGCCGGCATCGCCGACTGGCGCGGCAAGACCTTCGCCGATCTGCGCCAGACCATCCTCGCGTCCGACGACGGCATCGTCGAGGAATGGAAATGGATGGGCAGCCCCGTGTGGGAATGCGACGGGATGATCGCGGTCGCGAACGCGCACAAGGGCAAGGTGAAGCTGACCTTCATGCACGGCGCGCAGCTCCCTGATCCCGACAAGCTGTTCAACGACGGCCTCGACGGCAATGCGCGACGCGCGATCGATTTTTTCGAAGGCGACCGGATCGACAAGCGGGCGTTGAAGAACCTCGTGCGCGCGGCGATCGAATACAACCGCACGCATCTGAAGAAGAACGCGCGGCGAGCGGGCCCAGGCACGAAGGCGCGGGCCGGCAAGGCAGCATGACGCGCCGCACGACCGGTCACGCGGCGTAGCGCAGGCAAAAAAATGCCCGACACGAGGTCGGGCATCCAAATCGGCCGCAACCGCCCGCGAGGCGGCTGCGGCACCTGCAAGGTGCAGGGCTTACGCTGCGAGCAGCGAGCGCAGCACGAACGGCAGGATCCCGCCGTGCTTGTAGTAGTCGACTTCGATCGGCGTATCGATGCGCAGCAGCACCTGCACGCGCTGCGATTCGCCGTTCTTGCGGTGGATCACGAGCGTGACGTCCTGCTGCGGCTTGAAGTCGTCGCCGAGGCCTTCGATGTCGTACGTTTCTTCACCGGTGATGCCGAGCGACTGGACGCTGTCCGAGCCCTTGAACTGCAGCGGCAGCACGCCCATGCCGACCAGGTTCGAGCGGTGGATGCGCTCGAAGCTGCGTGCGATCACGGCCTTCACGCCGAGCAGTTGCGTGCCCTTCGCGGCCCAGTCGCGCGACGAGCCCGTGCCGTACTCTTCGCCCGCGAACACGACGGTCGGCGTGTCGGCTGCGACGTACTGCATCGCCGCGTCGTAGATCGACTGCTGTTCGCCGCTCGGCTGGTGGATCGTCAGGCCGCCTTCGACGCGCGTGCCGTCTGCCTTCGCCGGGATCATCAGGTTCTTGATCCGGACGTTCGCGAACGTGCCGCGCATCATCACGTCGTGGTTGCCGCGGCGCGAGCCGTAGCTGTTGAAGTCGGCCTTCTGCACTCCGTTCTCCTTCAGCCACTTGCCGGCCGGCGAGTCTTCCTTGATCGAGCCTGCCGGGCTGATGTGGTCGGTCGTGACCGAGTCACCGAAGATACCCAGTGCGCGCGCGCCCTTGACCGTCGGGATCGATGCAGCCGGTTCCATCGAGAAGTCGTTGCCGAAGAACGGCGGCTCGGCGATGTACGTCGACTTCGGCCAGTCGTAGACCTGGCCCGATTCGCCCTCGATCTTGCTCCAGAGGTCGCCCTTCTTGGTCAGCTTCGAGTAGTTGTCCTCGAACTTCTTCGGGTCGAGCGCGAACTTGAGCAGCGCGTGGATTTCTTCGCTCGTCGGCCAGATGTCGCCGAGGTAGATGTCGCGGCCGCCCTTGCCCTTGCCGACCGGCTCGGTCATCAGGTCGCGCGTGATGTTGCCGGCGATCGCGTAGGCGACGACCAGCGGCGGCGACGCGAGGAAGTTCGCGCGGATGTTCGGGTGGATACGTGCTTCGAAGTTACGGTTGCCCGACAGCACGGCCGCCGCGACGATGTCGTTCTTCGTGATCGCTTCGTTCAGCTCCGGCGTCAGGTCGCCCGCGTTGCCGATACAGGTCGTGCAGCCGTAGGCCGCGACTTCGAAACCGAGCTTCGACAGGTAGGGCAGCAGGCCCGTCTTCGTCAGGTACTCGGTGACGATGCGCGATCCCGGCGCGAGCGAGGTCTTGATCTTCGGATCGACCGTGAGGCCGGCCTCGACCGCCTTCTTCGCGAGCAGGCCGGCGGCCAGCAGCACGCTCGGGTTCGACGTGTTCGTGCACGACGTGATCGCGGCGATCAGGATGTCGCCGTTCTTCACGTCGACGCCGTTGCTCGTCGTGTATTGCGCGCCGAGGTCTTCCGCCTTCTTCGCGAAGCCGTTTTCCGCGACCGGCTTCGAGAACAGGTCGGTGAACGTCGACTTGACGTGGCCGATCTCGATGCGGTCCTGCGGGCGCTTCGGGCCGGCCAGCGACGGCGCGACCGTCGTCAGATCGAGCGTGACGACCTTCGTGTAGTCGATGTCGCCGGCCTTCGGGATGCCGAACAGCTTCTGCGCCTTGAAGTAGTTTTCGAACGCGGCGATTTCGGCCTTCGTGCGGCCCGTGCCTTCGAAGTACTCGATCGTCTTTTCGTCGACCGGGAAGAAGCCCATCGTCGCACCGTATTCCGGCGCCATGTTGCCGATCGTCGCGCGGTCCGGCAGCGACAGAGACTTCGTGCCTTCGCCGAAGAATTCGACGAACTTGCCGACGACCTTCTCCTTGCGCAGCATTTCGGTGATCGTCAGCACCAGGTCGGTGGCCGTCACGCCTTCGCGCAGCTTGCCCTTCAGCTCGACGCCGACGACGTCCGGCGTCAGGAAGTACACCGGCTGACCGAGCATGCCGGCTTCAGCCTCGATGCCGCCCACGCCCCAGCCGACCACGCCGATGCCGTTGATCATCGTCGTGTGGCTGTCCGTGCCGACGAGGGTGTCCGGGTAGTACACGGTGTCGCCGCCGTCCGCCTTCTTGTGGACGCCGCGCGCGAGGTATTCCAGGTTCACCTGGTGGACGATGCCCACGCCCGGCGGCACGACCTTGAACGTGTCGAACGCCTGCATGCCCCACTTCATGAACTGGTAGCGCTCGTTGTTGCGCTGGAATTCCAGTTTCATGTTCAGGTCGAGCGCGTCCTTTTGGCGGAAGTAGTCGATCTGCACCGAGTGGTCGACGACGAGATCGACCGGGACCAGCGGCTCGATCTTCTTCGGGTTCTTGCCCGTGCGCTCGGCGACGCCGCGCATGGCCGCGATGTCGGCGAGCAGCGGCACGCCCGTGAAGTCCTGCAGCACGACGCGCGACACGACGAACGGAATCTCGTCGACGCGCTTGTCGTTCGGCTTCCAGTTCGCGAGCTGCTGGATGTGCTCTTCGGTGATCTTCTTGCCGTCGTAGTTGCGCAGCACGGACTCGAGGACGATACGGATCGACACCGGCAGGCGTTCGATCTTCGTCTTCAGTTCCTTGCCGAGCTGCGGCAGCGAGTAGAACTTGCCTTTGCCGGAACCGCTGTCGAATTCCTTGAGGGTCTTGTGGAGATTGTGGGCCATGGTGATTTTCCTGGGTTTAAGGCTAGGAAACTACGTGTCCTGTAGATGACGGCTATATCACATACAAGTCGACGTACTCATCGACCGGCATCGCTTCGAGCTTTGCCTGGTCCAGCGACACGTCGAGAATCGCTTGTTGCTGCTTGGCCGGAAAGCGGCGGGCAAGGTTGGTCCTGAACTTCTCGACCAGGAGCGGGACGCCTTCCGTCCGGCGCCGCCGATGGCCGAGCGGGTATTCGACCGCCACCTCGGCAAGCTTCGACCCGTCCGTGAACTCGATCGTCAGCGCATTCGCGATCGAGCGCTTGTCCGGGTCGTGATAATCCTTCGTGAACTGCGGATCCTCGACGCACACGGTTTTCGCGCGCAACGCGTCGATGCGGGGATCGGCGGCGGCCGAATCTTCGTAGTCGGCCGCGGTCAGCCGGCCGAACAGCAGCGGCACGGCGACCATGTACTGGATGCAGTGGTCGCGGTCGGCCGGATTGGCGAGCGGGCCCTGCTTGTCGATGATGCGGATCGCGGCCGCGTGCGTGCGGATCGTGATCCGGCTGATGTCGTCCGTCGTGCGGCCCGCGGCGGCGAGCTGCGCGTGCAGCTGCAGCGCGGCCTCGGCGGCCGTTTGCGCGTGAAATTCCGCGGGGAACGCGATCTTGAACAGCACGTTTTCCATCACGTACGTGCCGTACGGGCGCTGGAAGCGGAATGGCTTGCCGTCGAACAGCACGTCGTAGAAGCCCCAGGTCCTGGCCGTGAGCGCCGACGGGTAGCCCATTTCACCCGTTTTCGCGATCAGCGCGAGGCGCACCGCGCGGGACGTGGCGTCGCCGGCCGCCCATGACTTGCGCGAGCCCGTGTTCGGCGCGTGGCGGTAGGTGCGCAGCGCGTGACCGTCGATGAACGCGTTGGATACCGCGTTGACCAGCTCGTCGCGCGTGAGCCCGAGCAGCCGGCCGACGACGGCGGTAGACGCGACCTTCACGAGCAGCACGTGGTCGAGCCCGACCGCATTGAACGAATTCTCGAGCGCGAGGCAGCCCTGGATCTCGTGGGCCTGGATCATCGCGACCAGCACGTCGCGCACCGTGAGCGGCTTCCGGCCGGCCGCGCGGGCCGTGCGGGAGAGCCAGTCGGCCGTCGCCAGGATCCCGCCGAGATTGTCGGACGGATGACCCCATTCGGCGGCGAGCCAGGTGTCGTTGAAGTCCAGCCAGCGGATCATCGCGCCGATGCCGAAGGCGGCCTGGACGGGATCGAGCTGGAAGGACGTGCCGGGCACCTTCGCGCCGTTCGGCACGATCGTGCCGGGCACGACGGGGCCGAGCAGCTTGGTGCAGGCAGGGTAGGACAGCGCCTCGAGTCCGCATCCGAGCGTGTCGATCAGGCAATGACGCGCCGTCTCCAGCGCGAGCGCGCTGTCGATGCCGGCATTCAGCACGTAGTCGACGATATCGACGAGTACCGTATCCGGAGCAGGGCGGACGTTGGAGACCGGGGCGGACATCGAGGGGCCGATGGGAACGCGCTTAGTTCGTTGCCGGCTTCAGCTCGTTCGACTGCGTCGGTGCCGGCGTGCCTTGCGCCATTTCCGGCGTCACGCATTCGTCCGCGAGGCGTTCGCCGCCGTTCGCGTCGGAGAACAGCATCGCCTTGGTCGGGATCACGACCAGCTTGAAGCCTGCTGCCGGATCGTAGAACGTGTCGGCGCCCGTCGTCGTGGCCTGACGCGGCAGCTTGTAGTTCTTCTTCGCCCAGTGAACCGTGACGACCTGGTCGCGCTTCATGTCACCGGCGAGATCGAACGACAGGCCTTCCTTGCAGGACCACTTGACCGCGCCGTCCGGTACCGGATCGACCTTGGCTGCTGCGCGTGCCTGCGCCTTCTTGCTGCGCGGGATGATGCGCTTGGCCGGCGCCGGGCGCTTGGCCGTTGCCTTCTTCGCGGTCGTGGTGGCCGTACCCTGGGCGAACGCGCTCGGAGCCGACACCAGCATCGTGGCGGACAAGGCGCCGATAGCGGTAGCGATCAGGAGTTTCTTCATGGAGTCAGAACCTTTCGATAATCAGTTGACAAGGGCCGGCAATCGAAACTGCCGGCCGGTTTGAAACTGCACGCGCCCCGAAAGCGCGCAGCGGCCGCTATTTTCACCTATTTGGCCGCGTGTATATCAGGTTTTCGGGCTCCGTTACGTTTTTTGTCGTTTCGCAAACCTCTATCCGGTTCGCGCGTCGTCGAATGCATGAAACTCGTGTATCGGCCGGCGGCGCGCGCTTACGGCACGCTGCCCTCGGCGGCGGGGCCGAACAGCGGCGCGGCCTCGGCCGGCACGGGCTGGCCGGTGGCCCGTGCGCGGCGCAGCACCGACCAGTAATAGCGGTAACTCGCGCGATCGTGCAGCGTATCACCATGGCGTGTCGGGCCCCAGTCGGCGGCCTGCGCGGCCAGCAGGATCTCGGCGGCCAGCGCGACCTCGTCGGTGCGCGGCGCGAATGCGTCGACGATCGGGCGGATCTGCGCGGGGTGGATGCTCCACATCCGCGTGAACGCGAATTCGTCGCGCGCGCGGCGTGCATCGCCGGCGACGACGCCCATGTCGCGCACCTCGGTCGTCACGTTGTGCGACGGTGTCTTGCCGTGCGCGTGGCAGGCCGCGGCGATTTCCAGCTTCGCGCGGCGCACGAGCGGATGCTCGAACTGGCCGGGCGAGCGCATCGCGGAATCGGGAATCGCGCCATGGTGCGCGGAGACGAAATCCATCAGCCCGAAGCTCAGCGTGCCGACCGTCGGCAGCGCGGCGAGGGCGGCCGCCTGCGCGAGCGCGCCGTGCGTCTCGACGAGTACGTCGACGGGAATCGGCTGCGCGATGCCGAGCTCGCGGCGCGTGCCTTCGATGAACGCGGTCATTTCGGCGGCATCGGCGGCGCTCGCGATCTTCGGGAGCGTGATGTAGGCGGGGGCACGCGATGTGCGCAGCACGATGCGCACGTCGTCGCGCCAGTGCGGATGGGAAAAATCGTGGATGCGGACGCCGACACGGCCGAAGCGGTTCTCGTCGCTGCCGAGCAGTTCGGTGACGAGTGCCGCGTGCGCGGCTTCCTGGCCGACGGCGGCGCCGTCTTCGCAGTCGAGCGTGATGTCGAACACGGGGCCCAGCTCGGCCTGCAGCGCGAGTGACTTGCGCATCAGCTTTTCGCTGCCCGCGTAGTGATCGCAGCAGGGCAGGATCGCGGGCGGGGACGCCCCGTCGTACAGCACTTGTGCGGGAGTGAGCGCGGCCATCTCGTCTACGTCAGGGAAGCGGGTCAACGTGGAGAAAATCGGATTCGGGCGCGTTCTGGGCCGGTGCGCGGCGGGCGCGGGGCGGCAAAACGAGCGCGGATCGGATCGGTCGGCCGGGCCGGCGGCATGCCGGCCCGGGCCGAAACCGGGCTGCCCGAGGGCCGCCCGGCGAGGTGCGATATGCTTAGTTCTTCAGCAGGTGGGCGACGCCATCGCGCTCTTCGAGCAGCTCGGCCAGTGTGCCGTCCATCTTCTCGCGCGAGAACGCGTCGATTTCCAGGCCTTCGACGCGCTTGTATTCGCCGTTTTCGCAAACGACCGGCACGCCGTAGATGATGTCTTCGGGGATGCCGTACGAGCCGTCCGACGGGATGCCCATCGTGACCCACTTGCCGTTCGTGCCGAGGACCCAGTCACGCACGTGGTCGATCGCTGCGTTCGCGGCCGACGCTGCCGACGACAGGCCGCGCGCTTCGATGATCGCCGCGCCGCGCTTGCCGACGGTCGGGATGAACGTGTCGCGGTTCCACACGTCGTCGTTGATCAGCTTCAGCAGCGATTCGCCTTCGGCGGTCGCGAAGCGGAAGTCGGGGTACATCGTCGGCGAGTGGTTGCCCCACACGGCGAGCTTCTCGATCGATGCGACCGGCTTGCCCGACTTCGCCGCGAGTTGCGACAGCGCGCGGTTGTGGTCGAGGCGCAGCATGGCCGTGAAGTTCTTCTTCGGCAGATCCGGTGCCGACTTCATCGCGATGTAGGCGTTCGTGTTCGCCGGGTTGCCGACGACCAGCACCTTCACGTCGCGGCTCGCGACTTCGTTCAGCGCAGCGCCCTGGACCGTGAAGATTTCTGCGTTTGCCGACAGCAGGTCCTTGCGCTCCATGCCCTTCGAGCGCGGACGTGCGCCGACCAGCAGTGCGACGTCGGCATCCTTGAATGCGACCTTCGGATCGTCGGTGATCACGACGCCCGCGAGCAGCGGGAACGCGCAATCGTCGAGTTCCATCACGACGCCTTTGACGGCGGCTTGGGCTTGCGGGAGGTCGAGCAGTTGCAGGATGACCGGCTGGTCCTTGCCGAGCAGGTCGCCGTTCGCGATGCGGAACAGCAGGGAGTAAGCGATTTGACCTGCGGCGCCGGTGACGGCAACGCGCTTTGCGGGCTTAGCCATTGAAAATCTCCAGGACGGGTGAAGCGTTGGACACTCGCGAAAACGCCATTTTATGCGCGTTGTGCTGAGTGTTGCATTGAAGCAGGGCGGAGGACTCGCGATGGCAGACGCGGTGAACCTGGAGACGGCCGTGGCACGTAGCCGGGGACGCGCTTTTGCACCCGCGAACCCTTGCTCGACCCGGAGTGTAGGAGCCGTCCGGCTCAAAGTCAAACGGTATCATATGTCTTATATAAGACAGATGTTTTGCGGAAATTGAGTGGACTTAAAAGTGCGGTTTGTGATGAAATGCGCGCCATGACATCGAACCAGGCGAATACCGCGAATCAGACCGGCGCAGGCGGCCCAGGGCAGCCGGGCGCGAGCGATCCCGCACCCTCGCCTGCGGCTGCTCCGTCGCCGACGTTCAGCCCGTTATACCAGCAGATTAAGTCATTGATCACGCAAAGTCTCGAAACCGGTGAGTGGAAGCCGGGCGAGATCATCCCGAGCGAGGTGGAGCTCGCGGCCCGCTACAAGGTCAGCCAGGGCACCGTCCGCAAGGCGATCGACGAGCTGGCCGCCGAAAACCTCGTGGTCCGGCGGCAGGGCAAGGGTACTTTTGTTGCAACGCACAATGAAGATCGCGCGCAGTTTCGCTTCCTGCGGCTGCTGGCCGACGACGGTGCCGAGCATCCGCACGTGAGCCGCCTGCTCGAATGCCGCCGCCTGCGTGCGCCGGCCGAGATCGCGCGGCAGCTCGACCTGAAGCCGGCCGATCCCGTCGTGCAGGTGCGCCGCCTGCTGGAGTTCGAGAACGAAGTGACGGTGCTCGACGAGATCTGGCTGCCGGGCGCGATGTTCCGCGGGCTCACGTTCGAGCGGCTGAGCGAGTACAAGGGGCCGCTCTACGCGATGTTCGAGACGGAGTTCGGCACGCGGATGATCCGCGCGACGGAAAAGATCCGCGCGGTGGCGGCGGAGCCGGCGGTGGCCGACCTGCTGCACGTGCCGGCAGGTTTCCCTTTGCTGTCGGTCGAGCGCGTGTCCTATACATACGGAGACCGGCCGGTGGAAGTGCGTCGCGGCTGGTATGTCACAACCGGGTACTACTATCAGAATGACTTGAGTTGACGGTGTATCGGCTCAAGCCGAGTGCGTTCGCGTTCCCCACGTTCGCGAAGCACGTTTCGGGCCGCCTTTGTTCTTGTTCGCGCAACTATCCAGAGCAGACTTTCGCTGCAGCGCGATATAAAAAGGCGCTAAAATCGCGGATTAGTGTGACAACATAGTAGGGGTCTAGCATGACTGATGCAGTAAGAAAGCCGAGGCCGGAATACCGGAACATCGGAATCGGCGACATCACGTTGAAATATCGCATGCCCGCGGCGGCGATATTGTCGATTCTCCATCGAGTCAGCGGCGCGCTGCTGTTCTTGTTCCTGCCGTTCCTGCTGTTCCTCTTCGACCAGAGCCTCACGTCCGAGCTCAGCTTCGAAGTCTTCAAGGCTTTCCTCTCCAACATCATCGTCAAGCTGATCGTCCTCGCACTGTCGTGGGCCTTCTTCCACCATTTCTGCGCCGGCATTCGCCACCTGCTGATGGACGTCAACCACGACGCCGTCTCGAAGGAAGGCGGCAAGCGGACGGCAATCGTCGTCTTTGTCGTCTCGATCGCGCTGACGATCGCCATGGCACTCAAACTGTTCGGAGCATTCTAAGAAAATGGCAGCCAATAACCGAATCGGCTCGAAGCGCCTCGCCGTCGGCGCACACTACGGCCTGCGCGACTGGCTTGCGCAGCGCATCACCGCCACGATCATGGCGGTCTACACGGTCATTCTGCTCGTCCTGTTCTTCGGCGCGCACGATTTTTCGTACGAAGGCTGGGCATCGATCTTCGCCGCGCAATGGATGAAGCTCGCGACCTTCGTGATGCTGCTTTCCCTCTTCTACCACGCATGGGTCGGCGTGCGCGACATCTGGATGGACTACGTGAAGCCCGTCGGTGTGCGCCTGCTGCTGCAATCGCTGACCATCGTCTGGCTGCTCGCATGTGCGGGCTACGCCGCGCAGATTCTCTGGAGAGTGTAAAGAATGGCTGCAATCAAAACTTCCCTCCCGCGCCGCAAGTTTGACGTCGTGATCGTCGGCGCAGGCGGCTCCGGCTTGCGCGCGGCGCTGCAACTGTCGCGCGCGGGCCTGTCGGTCGGCGTGCTGTCGAAGGTGTTCCCGACCCGTTCGCACACGGTGGCCGCGCAGGGCGGTATCGGCGCGTCGCTCGGCAACATGAGCGAAGACAACTGGCACTACCACTTCTACGACACGATCAAGGGTTCCGACTGGCTCGGCGACCAGGACGCGATCGAGTTCATGTGCCGCGAAGCGCCGAACGTCGTGTACGAACTCGAGCACTTCGGCATGCCGTTCGACCGTAACGCGGACGGCACGATCTACCAGCGCCCGTTCGGCGGCCACACCGCGAACTACGGCGAGAAGCCGGTCCAGCGCGCCTGCGCGGCCGCCGACCGTACCGGTCATGCGCTGCTGCACACGCTGTACCAGCAGAACGTCGAAGCGAAGACGCAGTTCTTCGTCGAATGGATGGCGCTCGACCTGATCCGCGACGCGGAAGGCGACGTGCTCGGCGTGACGGCCCTCGAGATGGAGACGGGCGACGTCTACATCATGGAAGGCAAGACGACGCTGTTCGCGACGGGGGGCGCAGGCCGGATCTTCGCGGCATCGACCAACGCGTTCATCAACACCGGCGACGGCCTCGGCATGGCGGCGCGTTCGGGCATCGCGCTGCAGGACATGGAGTTCTGGCAGTTCCACCCGACCGGCGTGGCCGGCGCGGGCGTGCTGATCACCGAAGGCGTGCGCGGCGAAGGCGGTATCCTGCGCAACGCGAACGGCGAGCGCTTCATGGAGCGCTATGCACCGACGCTGAAGGATCTGGCGCCGCGTGACTTCGTGTCGCGTTCGATGGACCAGGAAATCAAGGAAGGCCGCGGCGTGGGTCCGAACAAGGATCACGTGCTGCTCGACCTGTCGCACATCGGCGCCGAGACGATCATGAAGCGTCTGCCGTCGATCCGCGAAATCGCGCTGAAGTTCGCGAACGTCGACGCGATCAAGGAGCCGATCCCGGTCGTCCCGACGATCCACTACCAGATGGGCGGCATCCCGACCAACATCCACGGTCAGGTCGTCGGCACGACGCGCGGCGGTCACAAGGATCCGGTCAACGGTTTCTACGCAGTGGGCGAATGCTCGTGCGTGTCCGTGCACGGCGCGAACCGCCTCGGCACGAACTCGCTGCTGGACCTCGTGGTGTTCGGCCGTGCGGCCGGCAACCACATCGTCGAGCACGTGAAGAACCAGAAGGAACACAAGCCGCTGCCGGCCGATGCAGGCGAATTCTCGCTGGCACGCCTGGCGAAGCTCGACAAGTCGACCTCGGGTGAATACACGCAGGACGTCGCGAACGACATCCGCTCGACGATGCAGAAGCACGCAGGCGTGTTCCGCACGTCGGAACTGCTGAAGGAAGGCGTCGACCAGATGGCCGGCCTGAAGGCACGCGTGGAAAACATCCACCTGAAGGACAAGTCGAAGGTGTTCAACACCGCGCGCGTCGAAGCGCTCGAGCTGGAGAACCTGATCGAAGTTGCTCGCGCAACGATGGTGTCGGCGGAAGCTCGCAAGGAAAGCCGTGGCGCACACGCCCACAGCGACTACGAACACCGCGACGACGAGAACTGGCTGCGCCACACGCTGTGGTACAGCGAAGGCGATCGCCTCGACTACAAGCCGGTTCAAATGAAGCCGCTGACGGTCGAATCCGTGCCGCCGAAGCCGCGCACGTTCTAAGCCGAGTCAAAGGAATCCGAAATGGCAAAACGCATTTTTGAAGTCTACCGCTACGATCCGGACAAGGACGCAGCGCCGCGCATGCAGACGTACGAGCTGGAGCTCGAGCACGAGCGCATGCTGCTCGACGCACTGGTCAAGCTGAAGGCCGTGGACGAGACGCTGTCGTTCCGCCGTTCGTGCCGTGAAGGCGTGTGCGGTTCGGACGCGATGAACATCAACGGCAAGAACGGTCTCGCGTGCCTGACGAACCTGAACGACCTGCCGCAGAAGATCGTGCTGCGTCCGCTGCCGGGCCTGCCCGTCGTGCGTGACCTGATCGTCGACATGACGCACTTCTTCAACCAGTACCACTCGATCAAGCCGTACCTGATCAACGACGCGCCGCCGCCGGAGAAGGAACGCCTCCAGTCGCCGGAAGAGCGCGACGAGCTCGACGGCGTGTACGAGTGCATTCTGTGTGCGAGCTGCTCGACGTCGTGCCCGAGCTTCTGGTGGAACCCGGACAAGTTCGTCGGCCCGGCCGGCCTGCTGCAGGCTTACCGCTTCATCGCGGACAGCCGCGACACGGCTACCGGCGAGCGTCTCGACAACCTGGAAGACCCGTACCGTCTGTTCCGTTGCCATACGATCATGAACTGCGTCGACGTTTGCCCGAAGGGCCTGAACCCGACGAAGGCGATCGGCAAGATCAAGGAACTGATGGTTCGCCGCGCTGTTTAAGGTCGAGATGAGCGATTCGCATCAATCCGACCCGCACCGTCGCGCACGCCTCCGCTGGCGTGCGCGGCGGGGTCTGCTGGAGAACGACATCATTTTCGAGCGTTTCTTCAGCAGATACGAGCATGACCTCACCGATGCAGACGTAGGCGCGTTGTCGCGCCTGCTCGATCTGAGCGACAACGACCTGATGGACTTGCTCCTCGCGCGCAAGGAACCAGAAGGCGACCTAGACAGCCCGGATATTCACCGGCTGTTGGAGATGCTGCGCAACGTGTAACGCCAACGCGTAACACGCTGTGCCCGTTATCGAATCCCGTTTCTTTATTTCGATTGAGGATGTGCCATGACTCCGTCTGATGTTAAAGCCACGCTATCGTTCAGCGACAACTCGCCGAGCGTCGAACTGCCGATCTACAAGGGCACGATGGGCCCGGACGTGATCGACATCCGCAAGCTGTACGGCCAGACCGGCAAGTTCACGTACGACCCGGGCTTCATGTCGACGGCAGCTTGTAATTCGGCGATCACGTACATCGACGGCGACAAGGGCGAGCTGCTGTACCGCGGCTACCCGATCGACAACCTCGCGCAAAACGCGGATTTCCTCGAAAGCTGCTACCTGCTGCTGAAGGGCGAGCTGCCGAACGCAGCGCAAAAGAAGGAGTTCGTCGACACCGTCACGAAGCACACGATGGTGCACGAGCAGATGCACTTCTTCTTCCGTGGCTTCCGTCGCGACGCACACCCGATGGCGATCCTCGTCGCCGCAGTCGGCGCGCTGTCGGCGTTCTACCACGATTCGCTCGACATCAACGATCCGCGTCACCGTGAAGTGTCGGCGATCCGCATGATCGCGAAGCTGCCGACGCTCGTCGCGATGGCGTACAAGTACAGCATCGGCCAGCCGTTCGTGTATCCGAAGAACTCGCTGTCGTACAGCGCGAACTTCATGCACATGATGTTCTCGAACCCGTGCGAAGAGTACAAGGTCAACGACGTGCTCGTTCGCGCACTCGACCGTATCCTGATCCTGCACGCCGACCACGAACAGAACGCATCGACGTCGACCGTCCGTCTGGCCGGCTCGTCGGGCGCGAACCCGTTCGCGTGTATCGCTGCCGGTATCGCCTGTCTGTGGGGCCCGGCGCACGGTGGTGCGAACGAAGCCGCGCTGAACATGCTCGAGCAGATCGGTTCGCCGGACAACATCCCCGAATTCATCAAGCAGGTGAAGGACAAGAATTCGGGCGTGAAGCTGATGGGCTTCGGTCACCGCGTGTACAAGAACTACGACCCGCGTGCGAAGCTGATGCGCGAAACGTGCTACGAAGTGCTGAACGAACTGGGCCTGCACGACGACCCGCTGTTCAAGCTCGCGATGCAGCTCGAGAAGATCGCGCTGGAAGACGAATACTTCGTGTCGCGCAAGCTGTACCCGAACGTCGACTTCTACTCGGGCATCGTCCAGCGCGCGCTGGGCATCCCGACGTCGATGTTCACGTGTATCTTCGCGATGGCACGTACGGTCGGCTGGATCGCACAGTGGAACGAAATGATCGGCGATCCGGAACAGAAGATCGGCCGTCCGCGTCAGCTGTTCATCGGCGATACGCCGCGCGAAGCGAAGCCGCTCGACGCACGTTAAGTCGTGCGCGGCGCGAACGGCCGGCAGGCCGCTCGCGTCAGGCGATCGCAACGCCACGACACCCCGACGGGTCATCCCGTCGGGGTGTTTTCATTTGTGCGGCCGAACTTCGCTCGGGCCCGCGCGGCGTTCCAGCGACGGCGGGCGCGTGTCGAGTGCGGGCGCGTCGTGATCGGGCGCGTGGCCGTGCTGCACGAAGAATTGCCGGTATGCGCCGGGCGTCATCCCGCGTGCGGCGAGGAACTGGCGATTGAAGTTCGCGGCATTCGGAATGCCGCAGCGCGCAGCCACGGTCGCGATCGGCCAGTCGGTGCCGACGAGATGACGGCACGCGTGCGCGAGCCGCAGCCGCTGCACGTAGCGGCCGACGCTTTCGCCAAGGTGCCGGACAAACAGGCGCTGCAAGGTGCGTTCGGACATGTGCGCGGTGGCGGCGAGCGCGTCGATGCGCAACGGTTCGTGGAAGTGCCGGTCGATCGCGTCGAGCACGCGGTCGAGGCGTTCGGCTTCGGGGGCGGCGACGTTGGCGGGCGGTGTCGTACCGTCGGCCCGGTCGTATGCATGCGCGGTGGCGAGCGGTTCACCGCCGGCTTCCGCGAGATCGGCGAGCGTGTCGAGTGCGGCCGCGAGCCGTGTGCGTGGCGACGGATCGAGCAACTGCGGCAGCCGTGCGCGCATCGCACGGGCCGCGTCGGTGTCGAAGCGCAGGCCCGGTGAGGCACGCCGCAGCAGCGAGCGCAGCGCTGCGTATTCGGGGCAACAGTCGGCCAGACGCCGCGCCCAGTCGCCGTCGAACCAGATGACGAGCGCGACTTCGGGGGCATCGCGATCGATGCGTGCATTCGACGACCAGGTATGCGGCAGGTTGGGCGGCACGAGCACCAGGTCATCGTCCGCGTAGTGCGCGACGTGATCGCCGATGAAGCGCCGGCCACGGCTGTTGAGCGTCAGCGTCAGCTCGTATTCGGGATGGCGATGCCATTCGAATGGAATGCGCGCGAGCTGACGGTGATATATGCGGATCGAACAGCCGGAGGCGAACGTCACGTGCTCGTACTGCGGTTTCATCGCGGCCTCCGGAGGGAGCCGGCATCGCGCCGTGGCATGATCGTGAGCGATCGTCACGAAGGAGCGATGCCATGTTTTCACATGTTTGCGTGGGGGTGACCGATACTTCGCGCGCCTACGATTTCTACGCGCCGCTGTTCGCGGAACTCGGGCTGCGCCTGAAATTCCGCGAGCCGGACGGCTGGTCGGGCTGGATGCCGGCCGACGCCGACCGGCCGCTGTTCTTCTTCGGCCACCCGCTCGACGGCCGCGCGCCCGAACCGGGCAATGGCCACACGATCGCGTTCGATGCGCCGACCCGCGCACACGTCGATCGCTGCCACGCGCTCGCGCTGCGTCATGGCGGCACCTGCGAAGGGCCGCCGGGCCTGCGGCCGCACTATCACCGCGACTACTACGGCGCGTATTTCCACGATCCGGACGGCAACAAGCTGTGCGTGGTCTGCCATCGCCCGGCGTGACCTACGGTTGTCAGGATTGTATCGACAGTTGGCCGGATAGTGGTAATCGAGGTCGCGTGCCGGCCGTACGCTGACAGCACATCACGACACCTGTCAGCGAGGAGACCACGATGCAACTGACGATTGACGACCTGCCTGCCGCGATTCGCGACGCGAAAAGGGCGCTGCGCGCCGACCTGCCCGGTTATGCGGCCACGTTTCGCGAGCTGGAGGGCGATATCGCGCGGCAGGTCGACGTGATTCGCCGTGCGCATGCGCATGGTCGTGACGTCATTCCGGTGGTGCCGTTCGCGGACATAGCGGGCGGGACGGTCGATCCGCGCGCGATCGCCGCGATCCGCACGCATGGCGCGGTCGTGATCCGTGGCGTGTTCGACCCCCGGCAGGCGCGCGACTGGAACGACGAGATCGGTGCCTACCTGGACGCGAACCGCTTCACCGACCGGTTGCACGCACGTGCCGAGGACCGCTATTTCGGCAACCTCGCGTCGGGCAAGCCGCAGATCTACGGCGTCTACTGGTCGAAGCCGCAGGTGGCTGCGCGCCAGTCACCGGCACTGACCCGGGCGCGCGTGTTCCTGAACCGCCTGTGGCGGCACGCGGACGGCGGCCGCACGCACTTCGATCCCGACCAGGTGCCGGCCTATGCGGACCGGATTCGCCGCCGCCCGCCCGGCTCGACGTCGCTCGGGCTGTCACCGCATGTCGACGGCGGTTCGGTCGAACGCTGGCTTGGCGCGAATTTCCGGCAGGTCTACCGTCACGTGCTGGCCGGCCGCTGGCGCGACTACGACCCGTTCGATGCGGCGTTCCGTCCCGATGTCGAGGAGATTCCGTCGCCGGCCGTGTGCTCGATGTTCCGCACGTTCCAGGGCTGGACCGCACTGACGCCGCAGGGGCCCGGCGACGGTACGCTGCAGTTGATCCCGGTTGCGAACGCGATGGCCTACGTCGTCCTGCGGGCGCTGCAGGACGACGTGGCCGACGACGACCTGTGCGGCGCGCGCCCGGGCCGCGCGCTGTCGATCCGGCCCGAATGGCACGCGCTGCTGCTCGACGCGCTGGTGCCGATCCCGCACATGGAGCCGGGCGACGCGGTGTTCTGGCACGGCGACGTCGTGCACGCGGTCGAGGATGCGCACCGCGGCAGCGGCGACAGCAACGTGATGTACATCGCGGCCGCGCCCGGTTGCGCGAAGAACGACGCGTACCTGCAGCGCCAGCGCGCTGCGTTCCTGCGCGGCGAGAGCCCGCCCGATTTCCCGGCCGATCATTTCGAGGTCGAATTCGACGGGCGCGGCGGGGAGGGCGATCTCACGGCGCTCGGCCGTTCGCAGATGGGGTTCGGGGCGGGCGTATAGCAAGCGCACCGCACGTGAAAGCGGCGGGTCGCCGGGCGGCGAACGGCGGGCTGCCGAATCCGCTGCGTGACGCGTGCAATTCGACGCAATCGGCTGTCGGCGCAGCCGAAATCGACGCGAATTGCGCAATTTGGCTTCCGATAATGGTCCGGACACAACGCAGCCGCCCCGTGTGAAGCACGGGTGTGGCGCTGACCATGGAGGAGTCGATGCAATTCACGCAAGCGATCGTTCGCCGTCCCGCGCCGTCCTGTGGCGCGGGCCTGACCACGGCCGAACTCGGCGCGCCCGATTACGACAAGACGCTCACCCAGTTCCACGCATACTGCGAAGCGCTGCGCATGCTCGGCGTCGCGCTGACCGAACTGCCGCCGCTGGAGGCCTTTCCCGATTCGCACTTCGTGGAGGACACCGCGGTCGTGACGCCCGAATTCGCGGTGATCACGCGCCCTGGTGCGCCGGCGCGGCGGGGCGAGACGGTGCATATCGAAGCGGCGCTGGCCGCGCATCGCGACCTGCTGCCGATGCAGGACGGCCGTCTCGACGGCGGCGACGTGATGCAGGTCGGCAAGCGCTTCTACATCGGCCTGACGGGCCGCACCGACGCCGATGGTATCGCCGCATTCGAATCGCTCGTGTCGCGCTACGACTATTCGGTCGTCGCGGTGCCGGTGGGCGCCGGCCTGCATCTCAAGTCGGTCGTCAACGCGCTCGGCGACGACACGCTGCTCGTGACCGAAGCGCTGGCCGCGCATCCGGCCTTCGCCGACTATCGCCGGATCGCGATCTCGGCCGCCGACGAATACGCGGGCAACACGCTGCGCGTGAACGGCACGCTGATCACCCCGGCCGGCTACCCGCGCGTGCACGACGCGATCGCGTCGCTCGGGTTGCCGCTGCACGTGATCGATACGAGCGAGTTCCGCAAGATGGACGGCGGCCTGACCTGCCTGTCGCTGCGGTTCTAGCCGATTGGCGCGCGGCCGCTTCGGCCGGATAATGTGGCCCCCGCGCGGAACAGGAGACGTTCCGCGCACCAGCCACGACCCGACCGGAGCGAACGCGGATGACCGACAAGAAGATGCAGCTCGACAAGATCGATCTCCGGATCCTCGACATCCTGCGCACCGACGGGCGGATTTCCTACCGGAAGCTGTCCGAGCTCGTGAACCTCACGCCGCGGCCGTGCCAGGCGCGCGTGGAGCGGCTCGAGGCGCTTGGGGTGATCGAAGGGTACCGCGCGGTGATCAAGGCGCCGCGCGCGACCAAGCCGATCGTCGTGATCGCGCAGGTCACGCTGGCCGACCACGGGCGTTCGCAGGCGCCGTTCGAGGACGACATGCGAGCGAATCCGGCCGTGCTCGATTGCTGGCTCGTCAGCGGCACGTTCGATTTTCTCGTGCGGCTCGCGTGCGAGGATCTCGACGAGTACCGGCGAATCGCGAACGCATGGCTGGAAAGCCCGCGTTTCCGGATCGAGAAGATCGTGACGACGGCCGAACTGCAGGCGATCAAGCGCAGCATCGTGTGATGCGGCCGGCCGGGGCAGGCCGGTTTCGACGCGAATGACCGGGGCTAACGATCTGCATTCCGAATCAAATCGTCAGGCTCCAATCGAACCAGGATGAACACTATGGATGCTTTGCAAGCGGCGGCGGAGACGGCCGCACCGTCCGGAACGACGCTCAAGCGGCGTCTGCAGGGCCGCCACATCGCGATGATCGCGATCGGCGGCTCGATCGGCACGGGGTTGTTCGTCGCGTCGGGTGCGTCGGTCGCGCAGGCGGGGCCGGGCGGGGCAATCGCCGCGTATATCGCGATCGGGATGATGGTGTACTTCGTCGTCACGGGCCTGGGCGAGATGGCCGCGCTGATGCCGGTATCGGGCTCGTTCGCGATCTACGGCGAGAAGTACGTCGACGAAGGCTTCGGCGTCGCGCTCGGCTGGACCTACTGGTACAGCTGGGCCGTGACGATCGCGATCGAGCTGGTCGCCGCGCAGATCGTGATGCGCTACTGGTTTCCGACCATACCCGGCATCTGGTGGGGCGCGGGTTTCCTCGTGCTGATCTTCCTGCTGAATACGCTGTCGGTGCGCGGCTTCGGCGAATCCGAATACTGGTTCTCGCTGATCAAGGTCGTCACCGTGGTCGCGTTCATCGCGGCCGGGCTGCTGATCGCTGCGGGCCTGATCGGGAACGGGCATCCGGTCGGCTTGCGCAACTTCACGACGGGCGATGCGCCGTTCGTCGGCGGGGTGCACGCGATGATGAGCGTCGCGCTGATCGCGGGCTTCTCGTTTCTCGGCACCGAGCTGGTCGGGATCACGGCAGGCGAATCGGAAAACCCGCGCAAGACGATCCCGCGTGCGGTGAAGCAGATCTTCTGGCGGATCATGCTGTTCTACGTGTTCGCGATCTTCGTGATCGGGCTGCTGGTGCCGTACACGGATCCGAACCTGCTGAAGAGCGACGTGACCGACATCGGCGTGAGCCCGTTCACACTGGTGTTCAGCCACGCGGGATTCCGGCTCGCGGCCGGCGCGATGAATCTCGTGATCCTGACGGCCGTGCTGTCGGCCGGCAATTCCGGGACTTACGCGGCCACGCGGATGCTGTACAACCTCGCCGCGGAAGGGCGCGCGCCGGCGATGTTCGCGACGTTGTCGCCGGGCGGCGTGCCGCGCAACGCGCTGTACGCGACGATGGCCGTCGGCGGGCTGTGCTTCCTCACGTCGCTGACCAACAACCAGAGCATCTATCTGTGGCTGCTGAATACGGTCGGCATCACCGGCTTCATCGCGTGGCTCGGCATCGCGGTCTGCCATTACCGGTTCCGCAAAGGGTTCCTGAAGCAGGGCTACCGGCTCGATCAGCTGCCGTACCGCGCGAAATGGTTCCCGTTCGGGCCGCTGTTCGCGATCGCGATCTGCATCGTGATTTCGCTCGGGCAGGATTACCAGGCGTTCTTCGCGGCCCGCATCGACTGGATGGAAGTGCTGTCGATCTACGTGTGGATTCCGCTGTTCGTCGCGATCTGGTGGGCGTATCGCCGTGCGCGCAAGAGTCGGCTCGTGCGCTACGAGGAGATGGACATCGGGCCGTGGCTGACGCGTTCGGTCGAGGCCGTCGATGCAGCGGCCACGCAGCACGGGCAGTCGCACTGACTGCCTGGTATCGAAAGCGCGGTAACGCGGGCCGGCCGTGTCGTACGGCCGGCGCCGATGCGGCGGCGGCCGTGCACGAAGCGGCACGGATGCCGTTCGCCGCTACTTGTCCAGCTCCGGATAGTGCCGGAAGATACCCATGTCGTTGAACGGAATGCGACGTTCCGACTCGAGATAGCGCGCGACAGGCGGATGCAGCGCAACGCGATCATGCAGTGCAACCAGCGCCGCGATCTTCCGCTCCGCACGCTTCATCGCTTTCGGAAACGCGTAGCGCAGGCCCTCGATCAACTGGAACATCGACAGGTCCGCATAGCTGAGTGCGTTGCCGGCGAGGTAGCCGCTCTTGTGCGGATTCTGGTCGAGTACGCGCTCGAAGTAACCGAGGAATTTCGGCAGCCGGTTTTCCAGGAAATCGGCCGCACGCTCGGCGGCTTCCGCCTGCTGATCCTCATAGTAGAGGCCGCTTGCGATCGGATGATGCGTGTCGTGGATCTCGGTGACGAAATCGGCGACGGTCAACTGAAGCTGGTGCACCCACAGCCGGCCGGCTTCGTCGTCGGGCGTGAGCCCGAGCCGCGCGCCGAGAAACAGCAGGATGTTCGCGGTCTGCCCGACGACGACGTCGCCGGCCTTCAGGAACGGCGGCGCGAACGGCACGCATTCCGCCTTCGTGCTGTCCATCATGCGCATCATTGCCGGCACACCCATGCCGCGCCCCGATTCACGTGCGACGTCGACATAGTCGGCTTCGGCCGCTTCGAGTGCGAGCCGCACGTACTCGCCTCGGCCCTGGATCTCGGGCCAGTAATACAGTTCGTATCGCATGCTGTTTTCCCGTTCGTTGAACCGGCTGCCACCGGCATCGTGACGACCGGGCGGCCACGCGTCGCGGGCCACCCGCTGCGAATAGACAGTCTAGGCGATCGCAGGAAAAGTGCCGCGTGCGTCGTGCGTTACGCGCCGCGCTCGCCGCCTTCGGGGCCGTAGAAGAACACCCACGTCGAGAAGTCGTCGGAGAAGCCGACGAAGCGGTGCGCAGCGTGTGCCGGGACGAACAGTACGTCACCGGCCGCGACTTCGCATTCGCGGCCGTCGACGACGAAGCGCGACGTGCCCGTGGCGATCGCGTAGACCTCGTCGCGCGTATGCGGCTTCTGCTTGTCGTCGATGCTTGGCCGGTACAGCTCGACGTCGAGCGTACCGTGGCGAAACAGCGTCGTGAACAGCGTGCCTTCATCGTCGAGGCGGGCGAGCGATTCGTTCAGACCGAGCTTCATGGTGAGGGCTCCGGATCCGGATCGTGGGGGCTACGTCAGGCGTTGCGCCATCGTATCTCGAAATCGGGAGCGCGATGTTCTGCGCCCGACGAGGCGGGCGAATCACGTCGCTCGCCACCGATGAAACAGTGCACGCACACGCTCGCCATGGATGAAACGCATGTGTCCATCGATGAAACAGCGTGACGATCGTCCGTATTCGATCGACAGGTTCACCGCGATTTAATAAACGCCCACTACGATCGCGCATCGTCAATCGACCGATATGCAGCGATTCGATTCGAGCGTCGACCCTGCCATCCATCGCTCAACCGCGCGACGCGTCAGGTTGTCGTTTCCCGTGAACCCGCGACTTGCAACGTCGTGACCGGCTGCCGGCGTTGCTCGCATCATTTCGTATTTCTCATGAATCGAAACCCGTCGGCTTCTTTACGCAGGAAAATTCTTGCTGCCGCACCCGCGGTTGCCGTGGCGCCGTTGCTGAGTGCATGCGGCGGTGACGACGTCACGTCGGCGCCCGTCACCGATGCGGCGCTGGCCGCGCAGATGTCCTCGAAGCTCAATGCGCAGCTCGGCGACGCGGCGACGGTCAATGCGATCGTGCCGGCGCTGACCGACGTCGGCTTCACGTGGGACCGGCCGACCGTGCCGGCCGCGCAGGTCGGCGCGATCGTCGCGTACAGCTTCGGCAATCGCCCGAATGCGGCAAGCGGCAACACGTCGAGCACCGGCGGCAACCAGACCGCGCTGCCCGACCCGGGGCCCGTCAACGAAGCGCTCTCGGATGCCGTGTACCGGATTCGCCAGTTGAAACCGGTGAAGGTGTACGCGCAATGGGAGATCGCGCGCTTTCTCGTGTCGAAGTACGGGATGGGAGCCGACGTGCTGTCGTCGATCGAGCCGGTGATCGCGAGCGATGGCTCGATCGTGTACCTGAGCACGGCCGGCGTCGCGGCCGTGGCCGTGTCGCGCGCGGGCGGCGCGGCGGCAATGGGCACCGTCGCGGTGGTCGGCCATCGCGACCATGCGAAGCGCTGCATCCAGACCTCGCAGCAGGCGGGCATGAAGGCCGCCGCGGTGGCCGAGGTGTCGCTGCCGACGATATACGACCCGCAATCGGGCCAGCCGTGGACGCGCAATCGCAGCCTCTATCTCGTGCACGACATGTATGCGCAGATGCTTGGCCGCGCGGTGACCGCGACGATGCAGGCGTTCCCGAAGGGCTGACGCCTTCCGCTCCTCACTCGAATCTCATGACCATGACGACCCGCCGCCATTTCCTGGCTTCCACTTCGTTGCTCGCCGCCTCGTGTGCATCCGTTGCCCCGGCTTTCGCGAGCGATGCCCCCGTTTCCGATGCGGAATTGCAGCGCCAGATGCTCGGCAAGCTGACGAACGAACTGAACGATCGCGCGACCGCCGCCGACGAAACCGGCTACCTGTTCGACACGTTTTTCTCGTGGACGCCGCCGACCGTCGACGCTGCCGGCATCAACACGATTGCCGCGTTCAGCTTCGGCAGTCGTGCCGCGACATCCGGCGCCACGCCGGTGCCTGGCCCCGTGAACGAGGCGATTGCCGACGCCGTGTTCCAGCTTCGACAGAAGGTCCCGGCTTCGATCTACGCGCAGCAGGAAGTCGCGAGCGTGCTCGCATCGAAGTACGGGCTGACGGCCGGCGTGACGTCGATCGCGACACCGGCCCTTGCTGCCGGCAGCCCGATACCGACACCGGATGGCGTGGCCGCCGCGATCGTCAGGCAGGCAGGCTCGGCCGCGGCGCCAGGGAAGGTCGGCATCGTCACGCACGCGGATCAGGCGTCGATGGCCGTGCGCGTGTCGACGGCGGCAGGGATGCAGGCCGCCGTGCCGGCCGGTCTCGCGCTGCCGTCGCTCTACGACACGTCGGCGCTGATGCCGGCCATGCGACGGCGCGATCTTTACCTGATGTGCAACGCGGGCGTGCAGCTCGGCATGCTGCGCCTCGCCCTGATCGATCGCGAGTACCCGAACGGCTGACATCGCGACGCATCGGCGCACGCGATCCGGGCGACACGATCCGCGATTCGCCATCGCGCCGCGCCGGATCGTGCGTGCGCCGTTTGCCGGGTAATGCCGATACAGGTATTGGGACTACCAGCCAAACCACTGTTTTTAATGGGTTTTTTCGCGTCCGGCCTGAGCCGTGACGCGTTCTGCGTGGCATAATCGACCACATCCGCAAGGCTTGTAGTCACAACGACCCCGCATACCCATGGCACAGACTCTCTACGACAAATTGTGGAACACCCACGTGGTCCACACCGAGGAAGACGGCACGACTCTGCTCTACATCGACCGTCAGCTGCTGCATGAAGTCACGAGCCCGCAGGCGTTCGAAGGGCTGAAGATGGCGCAGCGTCCGGTGTGGCGCATCAGCGCGAACCTGGCCGTGTCGGACCACAACGTGCCGACCACCGATCGCAGCCACGGCATCGCCGATCCCGTCTCGAAGCTGCAGGTCGACACGCTCGACGCGAACTGCGATGCGTTCGGCATCACGCAGTTCAAGATGAACGACGTGCGCCAGGGCATCGTCCACATCATCGGGCCGGAGCAGGGCGCGACGCTGCCGGGCATGACGATCGTGTGCGGCGATTCGCATACGTCGACGCACGGCGCATTCGGTGCGCTCGCGCACGGCATCGGCACGTCGGAAGTCGAGCACGTGCTCGCCACGCAAACCCTGCTGCAGAAGAAGAGCAAGAACATGCTCGTGAAGGTCGAGGGCACGCTGCCGCGCGGTTGTACCGCGAAGGACATCGTGCTCGCGATCATCGGCAAGATCGGCACGGCCGGCGGCACGGGCTACGCGATCGAATTCGGCGGCTCGACCATTCGCGCGCTGACGATGGAAGGCCGCATGACCGTCTGCAACATGGCGATCGAGGCCGGCGCGCGCGCAGGCATGGTTGCGGTGGACGACACGACGATCGACTACCTGAAGGGCCGCCCGTTCGTGCCGACCGGCGCGGAATGGGATCAGGCCGTCGAATACTGGCGCCAGTTCAAGTCGGACGACGGCGCGCAGTTCGACCGCGTGGTCGAACTGAACGCCGCCGAGATCGTCCCGCAGGTCACGTGGGGCACGTCGCCGGAAATGGTCACGTCGATCGACGGCCGCGTGCCCGATCCCGAGCGCGAGAAGGATCCGGTCAAGCGCGACGCGATGGAGCGCGCGCTGGCGTACATGGCGCTCGAGCCGAACACGCCGATCGAATCGATCAAGGTCGACAAGATCTTCATCGGCTCGTGCACGAATGCACGTATCGAAGACATCCGCGCGGCCGCCTATGTCGTGAAGAAGCTGAACCGTCGTGTCGCGTCGAACGTGCGGCTCGCGATGGTCGTGCCGGGCTCGGGCCTCGTGAAGGCGCAGGCCGAGCGCGAAGGGCTCGACAAGGTGTTCACCGATGCGGGCTTCGAATGGCGTGAGCCGGGCTGCTCGATGTGCCTCGCGATGAACGCCGACCGGCTGGAGCCGGGCGAGCGCTGCGCGTCGACGTCGAACCGCAACTTCGAAGGCCGTCAGGGCGCGGGCGGTCGCACGCACCTCGTGAGCCCCGCGATGGCGGCGGCCGCGGCGATCGAAGGTCACTTCGTCGACATTCGCCAGCTGGGGTAACGCATGACGGCATCGAAAGTCATTGCGCGGCGGGTTGCCGCGCTGGCGCTGGCGGGGCTGGTTTTCGGCCTCGCGGGCTGCAATACCGTCCGAGGCTTCGGCCAGGACGTCAACGCCGCCGGCAACGCGCTTCAGCGCGCCGCGGACTGACGCCGCCGACCGAGAATTTGCGATGGGCGCCGGCTGGACGCCGGCCCTTCAACCGGATAGACGGATCATGGAAAAATTCACTGTGCATACCGGCGTCGTGGCGCCGCTCGATCGCGAGAACGTCGACACCGACGCGATCATCCCGAAGCAGTTCCTGAAGTCGATCAAGCGCACGGGCTTCGGTCCGAACGCGTTCGACGAATGGCGTTATCTCGATCATGGCGAGCCGGGCCAGGACAACTCGAAGCGTCCGCTGAATCCCGATTTCGTGCTGAACCAGCCGCGCTACCAGGGTGCATCCGTGCTGCTCGCGCGCAAGAACTTCGGCTGCGGCAGCTCGCGCGAGCACGCACCGTGGGCGCTGCAGCAGTACGGCTTCCGCGCGATCATCGCGCCGAGCTTCGCTGACATTTTCTTCAACAACTGCTACAAGAACGGCCTGCTGCCGATCGTGCTGACCGAGCAGCAGGTCGATCACCTGTTCAACGAGACGGTCGCGTTCAACGGCTTCGAGGTGACGGTCGACCTCGACGCGCAAGTCGTGCGCACGGGCGACGGCCGCGAGTATCCGTTCGAGATCGCCGCGTTCCGCAAGTACTGCCTGCTGAACGGCTTCGACGACATCGGCCTCACGCTGCGCCACGCGGACAAGATCCGCCAGTTCGAAGCCGAGCGCCTCGTGAAGCAGCCGTGGCTCAACACCAAGCTGGTCGGCTGAGATCGCCTTTCGGGCGGGCGCGCCGGCGGCGCGTTCGCCGGCCTGCCTCCAAAAAAACCTACCCAGTCAGGAATTTCGCATGAAGATTGCAGTGCTGCCCGGCGACGGCATCGGTCCGGAAATCGTCAATGAAGCCGTGAAGGTGCTGAACGCACTCGACGAGAAGTTCGAACTCGAACAGGCGCCGGTCGGCGGCGCGGGCTACGAGGCGAGCGGCCATCCGCTGCCCGACGCGACGCTGAAGCTCGCGAAGGAAGCCGATGCGATCCTGTTCGGCGCCGTGGGCGACTGGAAGTACGACTCGCTCGAGCGCGCGCTGCGCCCCGAGCAGGCGATCCTCGGGCTGCGCAAGCACCTCGAGCTGTTCGCGAACTTCCGCCCGGCAATCTGCTATCCGCAGCTCGTCGATGCGTCGCCGCTGAAGCCCGAGCTGGTCGCGGGCCTCGACATCCTGATCGTGCGCGAACTGAACGGCGACATCTACTTCGGCCAGCCGCGCGGCGTGCGCGCTGCACCGGACGGCCTGTTTGCCGGCGAGCGCGAAGGCTTCGACACGATGCGCTATTCGGAACCGGAAGTGCGCCGCATCGCGCACGTCGCGTTCCAGGCGGCCCGCAAGCGCGCGAAGAAGCTGCTGTCGGTCGACAAGGCGAACGTGCTCGAGACGTCGCAGTTCTGGCGCGACATCATGATCGACGTGTCGAAGGAATACGCGGACGTCGAGCTGTCGCACATGTACGTCGACAACGCGGCGATGCAGCTCGCGAAGGCGCCGAAGCAGTTCGACGTGATCGTCACGGGCAACATGTTCGGCGACATCCTGTCGGATGAAGCGTCGATGCTGACGGGCTCGATCGGCATGCTGCCGTCGGCGTCGCTCGACAAGAACAACAAGGGCCTGTACGAACCGTCGCACGGTTCGGCGCCGGACATCGCGGGCAAGGGCATCGCGAACCCGCTGGCGACGATCCTGTCGGCCGCGATGATGCTGCGCTACTCGCTGAATCGCGCGGAGCAGGCCGATCGCATCGAGCGCGCGGTGAAAACGGTGCTCGAACAGGGCTACCGCACGGGCGACATCGCGACGCCGGGCTGCCGGCAGGTGGGCACGACGGCGATGGGCGACGCGGTGGTCGCGGCGCTGTAACGCAATCATTTAGAAAGGGTGCGAACAGGCCGCGAAATCGGCCGGTTCGCATGCGGTTGGCCGTTGTGCGGGCCACCGGCTTTGTGTAGACTCGAACGATGGCGCATCTTTCCCTGATCTCCCCGGTCTTGAAACTCCACGGCAACACAGCCCGTGTGGGTGCGCGCGCCATCGTCATCACGAAAACCATTACCACGAAAACGATCATTAAACGCTGATCGTCCGTCGTGCCCGCCTATTTCCCCGCGCGGTCACATCGGGGACGGAAATGGCGGGGAAGCTCCATCAAAGGGTTAGTCATGAACGTAGGTCTCGTAGGTTGGCGCGGCATGGTCGGCAGCGTCCTGATGCAGCGCATGCAGGAAGAGGGCGATTTCGACCTGATCGAACCGGTGTTTTTCAGCACCAGCAACACGGGCGGCAAAGCGCCGTCGTTCGCGAAAAACGAGACTACGCTCAAGGACGCGACCAACGTCGACGAGCTGAAGAAGTGCGACGTGATCATCACGTGCCAGGGCGGCGATTACACGAACGACGTGTTCCCGAAGCTGCGCGCGGCCGGCTGGAACGGCTACTGGATCGATGCGGCATCGTCGCTGCGGATGAAGGACGACGCGGTCATCATCCTCGATCCGGTCAACCTCGACGTGATCAAGGACGCGCTCGTCAAGGGCACGAAGAACTTCATCGGCGGCAACTGCACGGTCAGCCTGATGCTGATGGCGCTCGGCGGCCTGTTCCGCGAGAACCTCGTCGACTGGATGACGGCGATGACCTACCAGGCCGCATCGGGCGCGGGCGCGCAGAACATGCGCGAGCTGCTGTCGCAGATGGGCACGCTGAACGGCGCGGTGAAGGAGCAGCTCGCCGATCCGGCTTCCGCGATCCTCGACATCGACCGCCGCGTGCTGGCCGCGATGAACAGCGATGCGATGCCGACGAGCAACTTCGGCGTGCCGCTCGCCGGTTCGCTGATCCCGTGGATCGACAAGGATCTCGGCAACGGGATGTCGAAGGAAGAGTGGAAGGGCGGCGCGGAAACCAACAAGATCCTCGGCAAGCCGGCCATGGGCGAGCCGGGTTCGATCCCGGTCGACGGCCTGTGCGTGCGGATCGGCGCAATGCGCTGCCACTCGCAGGCGCTGACGATCAAGCTGAACAAGGACGTGCCGCTCGACGAGATCAACGGCATCCTCGCATCGGCGAACGACTGGGTGAAGGTCGTACCGAACGAGCGTGAAGCGTCGATGCGCGACCTGTCGCCGGCGAACGTCACGGGCACGCTGACGGTGCCGGTCGGCCGCCTGCGCAAGCTCGCGATGGGCGGTGAATACCTGTCGGCATTCACGGTCGGCGACCAGCTGCTGTGGGGCGCGGCCGAGCCGCTGCGCCGCATGTTGCGCATCCTGCTCGACAAGTAAGCTGCATGACCGGCCCGCGAGATGCGGGCCGCGGTGCACGAGATTGCGCGCCGCGTCGGCCTTGGATATCAAGGCTGGCGCGGCGCGTTTTTCATGTGCGGGTCAGCGCATGTTCAGGAGCGTCTGGTCGACGGCCTGCTGCGTCTTGATCGTCTGCGCGTTCGCCTGGTAATCGCGCTGCGCCTTGATCAGGTTCACGAGCTCGGTCGTCAGGTCGACGTTCGAGTTTTCCAGCGCGCTCCCCTGCAGCGTGCCGTGGTTCGTGCTGCCCGGCGCGGAGATCTGCGGCACGCCCGACGCGGCGGTTTCCACATACTGGTTGCCGCCGATGTTCACGAGCCCGTTCGGGTTGTTGAAGTTCGCGAGCGCGATCAGGCCGAGCAACGCGCTTTGGCCGTTCGAGTAATTGCCGGTGAGCTTGCCGTCGGCGCCGATCGAGAACGTCGTCAGCGTGCCGCTCGCGAAGCCGTCCTGCGCAAGGTTGTTCACGCCGCTTTTCCCGCCGAACTGCGTCGTGCCGGTCAGGTCGAGCGTCAGGTTCTGCGGATTGGCGGCGCCCGACGCGTTGGGGATCGAGAACGAGAACTGCCCGAGGCTCGGCGTCGGCTGGCCGGTTGCGGCCGACGTCGTCGAGCTGATCCGGCCCGATGCGTCGAACGTGACGGTGCCGAGATTCGTCGGCGTCTGGCCCTGCACGCCCGCATAGGCCTGCCAGGTGCCGGCCGCGTTCTTCGTGAAATACATCGAGACCTGTTGCGCACCGCCGAGCGTGTCGTACACCTGGATCGACGAATTGTAGTTGTACGTAGTGTTGTCGCCCGCGTTGAACGGCGTCTTGGCCGGCGCCTTGTCCTGCGAGTTCAGGTTGAACTGGCCGGTGATCTTCGTCGTCGCCTGCGGCGCGATGTTGGTGGTCGGCGCTTGCAGCGGCACGGTCGCCGCGGTGTTGATGGCGCCGCCCGGGCCGGCCGCATAGCCCATCAGGTTGCGGTTCTGCGCGTCGACGATGGCGCCGTTCTTGTCGCGGTGGAATACACCGTCACGCGAGTACGTCGTCACGCCGTTGTTCGACATCTGGAAGAAACCATTGCCGTTGATCGCGATGTCGAGTGACGACTTCGTCGTGTTGATCGTCCCCTGGCCGAATTGTTGCTGCACCGACGTGAGCCGCGTGCCGATGCCGATCTGCGTGTTGGTCGACGTCGCGACCGAATTTGCGTACATGTCGGCGAAGTTCGCGCGACCCTGCTTGAAGCCAACCGTGTTTGCGTTCGCGATGTTGTTGCCGATCACGTCGAGATGGTTCGCCGCGCCGGCCAACCCGCTCAAACCCTGTTGATAGCCCATGTTCGATCCCCGTAACGAGCTGGTGAGTAAATGCAGTCGTGCGACTGCGGGATGCCTCCCTGGCACCTCACGGCGTCAGCCAGCCCGACCGCGTTCCCGCTTTTACGGCGGGTGCGAGCGCGATGGTCGAACTGCGCCGATTCTTGTTTGAAGACGATCCTAGCGACGGCAATTATTCGATCTGTGTAATCTTGTGTAATTTAATTGAATTGCTGTCGAAATGATCGATTTCGTATGAGTAATGAGGCGGGGGTGAGGCTGGAAAGCCTTATGGGGCGGGGGCTTGACGGAGGGGATGCGCAATTCGACGATCAGAGGGGAGAATTGGCCTCTTATCGATCAATTGAAATTCATTTGAATGGGGTGATGGCCGAATGGATTTATTTTGATTGGCGCTTGTTAATCCAATAACGGCAGGCGGCGCGAATTATTGAGGAAACGCACCTGATATCCCGGCCGTGGTTCTGTGTCGAACCCCCGGGTTGTGCGAGCCGCATCGTCGAGTGAGCAAGGGCACGTGGGATGCGTTCGGCAGGCGATGCGGCCGGTCGGTTTTTCATCCGATACAGGTGCGTGCCCGGTCGATCGCGGGCGTGGGTCGCAGCGTGCGCAGCCGGACACCCACCGCGGCTCGACCGCGGGATGCCCCGACGCGCGAACGCAATCGGTTGCACCCGCCGGCGATGAATTCGGCCCGAACCTGATCACGTGAAGTAAACTATGCGGTTACGACGCACAGACCCGCCGAAAGCGTCGCGTTCCACGCGACGCTTTTGCATTTCTGCGGCAACTTTATTGATGCTTTCAACCGCGAATCCGAGCCGCGCCCGCGCGCGGCGATAGAGCCAACGATGTCCCGAATTTCCTTGTTTCCGCGTCAGTCCCGTCTGTCGCGCGCCGTGCGTGGCGCGCTGGCGATCCTGGCGCTCGGCGCAACCGCATCGGCCTGGGCGGCCGGCACCGGCGAACTGCCGGCGTCCGCTGCCGACGGCGCAGTGCCGCTTACCGTGACGGTCCAGCCGGGCCAGTCGCTGAACGACATCGCGAAGGCGGCCACGCAGTCACGCGATCCCGGGGTGCTCGCGCGCGCCGGTCGCGCGCTGTTCGACGCCAATCCGCAGGCGTTCATGAAGCACGACGCGAGCCGCCTGAAAGTCGGCGCGACGTTGACCGTGCCGGCGCTCGATGCGACCGGCGCGGCAGTCGTGCCGGCCGCTGCATCCGCAGCGTCCGCGGCGTCCGGTGCAGTGGCCGCGTCCGCACCCGCTGCCGCATCGGGCGGCACGGCAGTCGCGCAGCATGGTGCGTCCGCGCCGCATCCGGGGTCGACCGTGCAATCCGCGCCGGTGGCGCCGCCCGCGCATGCGGCGCCGGTCAGCGGTGCGAGCGCAGCGACGACGGCCGCCGGCGCGGCGGCATCGGTCGGTGCTTCGGCTGCCCACGGCGCATCGGCTGTCGAAAGCATGCAGCCGGCGGCACCCGTTGCCGGTGCAAGCGGTCCGCATGTGTGGAGCGGCGCGATCCAGTCGGTGCCGTCGTCCGCGAGCGGTGCCGTGATCCCGCCTGCGTCGGGCAGCCAGGTTCCCGGCATGAACGAACCGGCCGGCGCGACACCTGCCACGAGTGCGTCGCAGCCGCGGCCGTCGAGCCTGCAGCAACTGCTGGCGCTGAAGAATCGCGTGCTGATGGAACTGCAGAAGCACGGGATCGGCAAGCCGGCCACGACGAACGAGGTCACGCCGGCTCCGGCGCCGGCACCTGTCGCGCCGCGTCCGGCCGCGAACGATGCGGGCGCGTCCGCAACTGCGCCGACGACAGGCGAAGCGGCATCCGGCGTTGCTGCCAGCGCAGTGCAGCCGGCATCGGCATCGGTATCGGCGCCCGCGCAACCGGCCGCGCCGGTGGTGGCGCCTGCACGCAGTCACGAGCAGATCGACTGGCGTCCGGCCGCGGTGGCCGGTGCGGCCGTGATCGTCCTCGCGGCAGGTTTCGCGTGGCGCAAGCGCAGGAAGAGCCGACGCACGGACGATGCGGGTACGGACACGGCGGCTACCGCTGCGGCTGCAGGGGGTATTGCGGCTGCCACTGCGCAAGCCGAAGCCGCGCCGTCCGTCGAACCGGAACTGCCGATCCGGCCCGAGATGCCGGTTGCGCGCGATGCCGCTTCCGACTTGAACCTTGCCGTGGCGACTGCCGCAGCGGCGGAACCGGTCGAGATGCCGGCTACGGATGTATCGCCGGCACCGGAAGTGACGGCGGCGCATGTCGAGCAGCCTGAGTTGCCGATCGCACACGCCGCAGTACCGCCCGTGAGCGAGGCGGCTCCGATTTCGCGCGATGCCGAGCCGGTCGAAAAGGTCGCGGCCGAAGCGCACGCCGACACGCACGCCGAAAAGCCGGCCGAAACGTCGTCGGTGACGCCGATCGAGATGTCGGCGGAGCCACGGGTAGCGATGCCGACGGAGACGCCGGCCGCACCCGCGGCCACCGAAGCGCAGCACGCGGCGCTGATGCAGAACGCGATCAGCGCGCTCAGCAGCCTCGACATGCCGTTGCCGCCGCGCACGCCGGACGAGCCGTCGCTGACGGCGGACGAGCCGGCTGCGCAAGCAGGGCAGTCCGACACCGATAAAATCGCAACTAACGGTCAAGTCGCCCACCGCCTCCCGGTTGGCTCGATCGATCCGGCCCCGGAACATCCGGCCGACCAGGACGACGAGTTCGATTGGGATCCGGACGCGGCGACGCCGGCGAGCCAGGCGGGCAGCCCGTTCGCGACGTCGTCGCTGCCGCCGCTCGGCGGCGCGCAGTTCGGCGCGCTGAAGCTCGATTTCGATCTCGACCTGCCGTCCGCGCCGGGTGCTGCGTTGCCGGCGCTGACGCCGGAGGAACTCGCCCGCATCGCGCGCAACAAGCTCGACCTCGCGTCCGAGTACGTCGAACTGGGCGACCTGTCCGGTGCGCGGACGCTGCTGCAGGAAGTGGTCGACGCGAACGACGCCGCGACGCGCGACGATGCGCGCGCGCTGCTCGCGAAACTGGCGGACGAGGCGTGATGCGGATCGCGCTCGGCATCCAGTACGACGGCGCGGCGTTCTGCGGCTGGCAGGCGCAGCCCCACGGCAAGACCGTGCAGGATCGGCTCGAGCACGCACTGGCCGAGTTCGCGCGCGTGCCGCTGCATACGACGGTGGCCGGTCGGACCGACACGGGCGTGCACGGGCTCGGGCAGGTCGTGCACTTCGATACCGACCTCGATCGCGAGGTTTTCTCGTGGGTGCGCGGCACCAATGCGTTCCTGCCGCCGACCGTCGCGGTGCAATGGGCGAAGCCGATGCCGGACACGTTCCACGCGCGTTTCTCGGCGTTCGAGCGCACCTATTACTACACGCTGTACGTGCATCCCGTGCGCTCGCCGATGCTGGCGGGGCGCGCGGGCTGGATCCATACGCCGCTCGACGACGACGCGATGCGCGCCGCCGCCGCGCACCTGATCGGCGAGCATGACTTCTCGTCGTTCCGGTCGTCGGAATGCCAGTCGAAGACGCCGGTCAAACACCTGTATCAGATCGACGTGCGGCGCGTGGGCCATTTCATCCATTTCCGGTTCCGCGCGAACGCGTTCCTGCACCACATGGTGCGCAACCTGATGGGCTGCCTCGTCGCGGTCGGTCGCGGCCGTTATCCGGCCGACTGGCTCGCTGACGTGCTGGCCGGGCGCGACCGCAAGCTTGCGGCGCCCACGTTCATGGCCGACGGGCTGTACCTCGCCCACGTCGGCTACCCGGCGGAATTCGCCGTACCGCCCGCGCAGCTCGGCAGTGTGCCGTGGAGCAGCGTCTGGGCCGATCTGGACCCGCAATCATGACGGATCACGCCGTGTCTCCCCCGAATCCCGCCTCGGCCGGCCTGCCGCCGCGCACCCGCATCAAGCTGTGCGGGTTGTCGCGTCCCGAGGACGTGCTGCACGCGGCGGCGCTCGGCGCCGATGCGATCGGCCTCGTGTTCTATCCGAAGAGCCCGCGCGCGGTGTCGATCGCGCAGGCGGCGGAGCTTGCACGCCTCGCGCCGCCGTTCGTGTCGGTGGTCGGGCTGTTCGTGAACGCGACCGAAGCCGAGATCGAGGCCGTGGTGCGCGACGTGCCGCTCACGCTGCTGCAGTTCCATGGCGACGAGACGCCCGAGCAGTGCGATGCGCTCGGCCGCGCGGCGCGCCTGCCGTGGCTGCGCGCGGTGCGCGTGGGCCCCTCGACGCAATCGGCCGATTTGGTAGAATCGGGTCTTCATTATTCGAAAGCGCGCGGCCTCCTGTTCGACACCCTGGTGCCGGATTACGGTGGTAGCGGCAAGGTCTTCGATTGGTCTCTTATTCCCGCAGAGCTCGCGCATCGGGCCGTTTTGAGTGGTGGCTTGAGCGCGCAAAACGTCGGTGATGCGATCCGCCAGTTGCGCCCGTTTGCTGTCGATGTCTCGAGTGGCATCGAAGTGGAGGGCGCGAAGGGCGTGAAGGATCACGCCCGGATGGCGGCGTTCGTACGCGCGGTGCGCGAAGCGGACGCCGGGTGATGCAAGCCGGTGCGGCCCGACAAGCGGGGCGCGCCGACCGATCGAGAGAGACACCATGTACAACCTTCCTGATGATCGCGGCCATTTCGGCCCGTATGGCGGCACGTTCGTCGCCGAGACGCTGATTCACGCGCTGGACGAACTGCGCGCGGCATATGAAAAATTCCAGAACGATCCCGATTTCGTCGCCGAATTCGAGCGCGAACTGAAGCATTTCGTCGGCCGCCCGTCGCCGATCTATCACGCACAACGCTGGAGCGAGACGCTCGGCGGCGCGCAGATCTACCTGAAGCGCGAAGACCTGAACCACACCGGCGCGCACAAGATCAACAACGTGATCGGCCAGGCGCTGCTCGCGAAGCGCATGGGCAAGAAGCGCGTGATCGCCGAGACGGGCGCCGGCCAGCACGGCGTCGCGACTGCGACGATCTGCGCGCGCTTCGGGATGGAATGCGTCGTCTACATGGGTTCGGAAGACGTGCGCCGCCAGGCTGCGAACGTCTACCGGATGAAGCTGCTCGGCGCGACGGTCGTGCCGGTCGAATCGGGTTCGCGCACGCTGAAGGACGCGCTGAACGAAGCGATGCGCGACTGGGTCACGAACATCGAGAGCACGTTCTACATCATCGGCACGGTCGCGGGCCCGCACCCGTACCCGATGATGGTGCGCGACTTCCAGCGCGTGATCGGCGACGAGTGCAAGGTGCAGATGCCCGAGCTCGCAGGCCGGCAGCCTGACGCCGTGATCGCCTGCGTGGGCGGCGGTTCGAACGCGATGGGCATCTTCTATCCGTACATCGACGACACCTCGGTGCAGCTGATCGGCGTCGAAGCAGCCGGCGACGGCATCGACACGGGCCATCACGCGGCGTCGCTGATCGCGGGCAGCCCGGGCGTGCTGCACGGCAACCGGACCTACCTGCTGCAGGACGACAACGGCCAGATCATCGAGACGCACTCGGTGTCGGCGGGCCTCGACTATCCGGGCGTCGGCCCCGAGCACGCGTGGCTGAAGGACAGCGGCCGTGCGCAGTACGTCGGCATCACCGACGAGGAAGCGCTGAAGGCGTTCCACGACTGTTGCCGGATCGAGGGGATCATTCCCGCGCTCGAGTCGAGCCACGCGATCGCGTATGGCGTGAAGCTCGCGCCGACGTTGCCGAAGGACAAGATCCTGCTCGTCAACCTGTCGGGCCGCGGCGACAAGGACATGCACACGGTCGCCGAGCGATCGGGCATCGAGCTCTGACCCCGACCGATGCGTGACCTGATCGAAGAACCGGGCGGCGGCGCCGCGAGCGAGGCGGGGGCGGTTCAGCCTGCCGCTGCCGAGCCGCGCGCTCTGCCGTCCGGTATCGAACTGCATAACCGCGATTTCCTGACCCATGCCGCGCACCTGCCGGACGCGTCGATCGACCTGATCGTCGCCGATCCGCCGTACGGGCTCGGCAAGGACTACGGCAACGACTCGGACAAGCGTTCGGGCGACGACTTTCTCGCGTGGACGCGCGGGTGGCTCGAGCTCGCGATTCCGAAGCTGAAGCCGAGCGGGTCGATGTACATCTTCTGCACGTGGCAGTACGCGCCGGAAATCTTCAGTTTCCTGAAGACGCAACTCACGATGGTCAACGAGATCATTTGGGACCGGCGCGTGCCGAGCATGGGCGGCACGACGCGCCGTTTCACGTCGGTGCACGACAACATCGGCTTTTTCGCGGTTTCCAAGTCGTATTACTTCGATCTCGATCCGGTCCGCATCCCGTACGACGCCGATACGAAGAAGGCCCGCTCGCGCAAGCTGTTCGAAGGCAGCAAGTGGCTGGAGATGGGCTACAACCCGAAGGACGTCTGGTCGGTCTCGCGCCTGCACCGGCAGCACGCGGAGCGCGTCGATCATCCGACCCAGAAGCCGCTGGAAATCATCGAGCGGATGGTGCTCGCAAGCTGCCCGCCGGGCGGCCGCGTGCTCGATCCGTTCATGGGCAGCGGCACGACCGCGGTGGCCTGCGCACGGCAGGGGCGCGACTTCGTCGGCTACGAGATCAACGAAAGCTATTGTGCGATCGCGCACGAGCGCGTGAACGCGCTCGCCGCGCCGGCGTGCGCGTGAATCGCGCCGCCGCATCGCCGAATGCATTTAGGAAAATTGCCATGTCCCGTATTCAGCAGACCTTCGCCGCGCTCGCCGAACAAGGCCGTAAGGGCCTGATCCCGTTCATCACGGCCGGCGATCCCGACCCCGCGAAAACCGTCGAATTCATGCACGCGCTCGCCGAAGGCGGCGCAGACGTGATCGAACTCGGCGTGCCGTTCTCGGACCCGATGGCCGACGGCCCCGTGATCCAGCGCTCGTCGGAACGCGCGCTCGCACGCGGCGTCACGCTCAAGAGCGTGCTCGCCGACGTGAAGCGCTTTCGCGAAACCGACCCCAAAACTCCCGTCGTGCTGATGGGCTATGCGAACCCGATCGAGCGGATGGGCGTCGACACGTTCGCGGCCGAAGCACAGGCGGCCGGGGTGGACGGCGTGCTGGTGGTCGACTATCCGCCGGAAGAGGCGGGCGTGTTCGCCGAGAAAATGCGCGCTGCGCAGATCGATCCGATCTTCCTGCTCGCGCCCACGTCGACCGACGAACGCATCGCCGACGTCGGCAAGATCGCGAGCGGCTACGTGTATTACGTGTCGCTCAAGGGCGTGACCGGCGCAGGAAATCTGGATGTTTCGAGCATTGCGGGTAAAATCCCGGCCATCAAGTCGCGCGTGCCGGTTCCGGTGGGCGTCGGCTTCGGTATCCGCGACGCCGAAACGGCGCGCGCGGTGGCCGAGGTGTCGGACGCCGTCGTGATCGGCAGCCGCCTCGTGCAGTTGCTCGAAACCGCTGCGCCGGAAGGCGCCGCGGCCGCGCTGAAGACTTTCATCGCCGAGCTGCGTGCCGCCCTGGACGGCGCGGGCAAGACGGCGCGATAAACACAACACAGGAAGCGGGAACGGGCCGGTTGGCCCGCCCCGCCACGGAACAGGAAACCATACGATGAGCTGGCTCGACAAACTGTTGCCGCCGAAGATCAAGCAGACCGACCCGAAAAGCCGCAAGGGCATTCCGGAAGGCCTGTGGGTCAAGTGCCCGTCCTGCGAGGCCGTGCTGTACCGCAACGACGTGGACGCGAACCTGCACGTGTGCCCGAAGTGCGACCACCACATGCGCATCGGTGCGCGCGAGCGCCTCGACGGGCTGCTCGATCCGGAAGGCCGCTACGAGATCGGCCAGGAAATCGTGCCGGTCGACACGCTGAAGTTCAAGGACAGCCGCAAGTACCCCGATCGTCTGAAGGAAGCGATGGACGATACGGGCGAAACCGACGCGATGGTCGTGATGGGCGGTGCGATCCACACGCTGCCGGTGGTCGCAGCCTGCTTCGAGTTCTCGTTCATGGGCGGCTCGATGGGCTCGGTGGTGGGCGAGCGCTTCGTCCGCGGCGCGCAGAACGCGCTGGAACAGCAGGTGCCGTTCATCTGCTTTACCGCTTCGGGCGGTGCCCGGATGCAGGAAAGCCTGCTGTCGCTGATGCAGATGGCGAAAACCACCGCGATGCTGACCAAGCTGGCCGAAGCGAAGCTGCCGTTCATCTCGGTGCTGACCGACCCGACGATGGGTGGCGTGTCGGCGAGCTTCGCCTTCCTCGGTGACGTCGTGATCGCCGAACCGAAGGCGCTGATCGGCTTCGCCGGCCCGCGCGTGATCGAGCAGACGGTTCGCGAGAAGCTGCCGGAAGGCTTCCAGCGCGCCGAATTCCTGCTGAAGACGGGTGCGATCGACATGATCGTCGACCGTCGCAAGATGCGCGACGAGATCGCGCAGCTACTCGCGCTGCTGCAGCGGCAACCGGCCGACGCGCTGGCCTGACGGGCGCGAGGTTGTGAACACTGCGCGTCGCCTGGCTTCAGCGTCAGGCGGCGCGCTTCGTTTTTTGGCGTAGTGGCGGCACCGATCTAGATTTGAACCGATGAGCACTTTTCCCACTCTCGACGCGTGGCTTTCGCATCTCGAACGCGCGCACCCGGTCGGCATCGACATGGGCCTGACCCGCATCGGGCAGGTCAAGGCGGCGTTGCAGCTCGAATTCGCGTGCCCCGTCATCACCGTCGGCGGCACGAACGGCAAGGGCTCGACCTGCGCGTTCCTCGAGACGATCCTCGTGCGCGCCGGCTACAAGGTCGGCTGCCACACGTCGCCGCACCTGCTCGAATTCAACGAGCGCGCGCGCGTGAACGGGCAGAACGTCACCGATGACGAGCTGCTGCCGCACTTCGAGGCCGTCGAAGCCGCGCGCACGTCGTTGGCCGAGCCGGTGTCGCTCACGTACTTCGAATTCACGACGCTCGCGATCCTGCACCTGTTCGCGTCGCGCGGGCTCGACGCGGTGATCCTCGAAGTCGGCCTCGGCGGCCGGCTCGATGCGGTGAACATCATCGATACCGATTGCGCGATCGTCACGAGCATCGACATCGACCACACCGAATACCTCGGCGACACGCGCGAGAAGATCGCGTTCGAGAAGGCCGGGATCTTCCGCTCGGGCAAGCCGGCGATCTGCGGCGATCCTGCCGCACCGCAAACGCTGATCGACCACGCCGAAGCGATCGGCGCCGACCTGTGGCTGGTCGGCCGCGATTTCCGTTACGAGGCGCAGGCAGGCGCGGAGCGCCAGCAGTGGAGCTACCTCGGCCGCGAGAAGCGCTATCCGGCGCTTGCGTATCCGGCGCTGCGCGGGGCGAATCAGCTGATCAATGCATCGGCCGCGCTCGCCGCGCTCGAGGCGCTGCGCCCGGTGCTGCCGGTGTCCGCGCAGGACATCCGGCTCGGCCTCGCGAACGTCGAGCTGCCGGGGCGCTTCCAGGTGCTGCCCGGCAAGCCGGCGATCGTGCTCGACGTCGCGCACAACCCGCATGCGTCGGCCGTGCTCGAGCAGAACCTCGGCAACATGGGCTTCTTCCCGTACACGTACGCGGTATTCGGCGCGATGCACGACAAGGACATCGACGGCGTGCTGCAGCACCTGAAGGGCGAGATCGACCACTGGTGCGTGACCGACCTGCCGCTGCCGCGCGCGGCCTCCGCGGAGCAGCTCGAAGCCGCGCTGCGCAAGGCCGGCGTGGAGGAGGGGCCCGATTCGAGCGTCACGCGTTACACGTCGCCTGCCGAAGCGTTTCGCGATGCACTAAAAAGAGCATCCGAGAATGATAGAATCGTGGTTTTCGGCAGTTTCCATACGGTTGCCGGCGTGCTGGCCTACCGTAAATCGCAGCAACACTGACTGACGGGCAGTTTCGGACTCAGCCATTCATGGGAATTTTCTCGTTCGGCAAAAAAGACGACGACGCGCCCCCGCGGCGCGGCGGTCGCACCGGGACCTCCCGGAACGTGCGCACGGAGCGCACCACTGAACGCGTCGAGCGACGCTCGCGCCGCACCGAGCGTCCGGAATCGGACGCACTGCTCCTCGATCCGACCCTTCCAGAAAAGCAACGCGCGCGCCGTCGCCTCGTCGGCGCGATCGCGCTCGTCGTCGCCGCCGTGATCGTGCTGCCGATGGTGCTCGACTCGCACCCGAAGCCGGTCACGGACGACATCGCAATCGACATTCCGAACCGGCCCGCGCACCAGGCGGTCGCATCGCGTGACGATGACGCCTCCGACGTACAGGCAGGCGTCGCGCACGACGAACCGCCGGCATCCGATGTGGCCGTTGCGGCCGCACCGGCGCCCGCACCGAAGCAGGCCGACAAGCCGGCCGCGAAGCCCGATACCACGACCACGGCAGGTGTGACGCCGCCGAAGCCCGCGCCGAAACCGGCTGCCCCCGTGGCGAAACCGGCTGCGCCGAAGCCTGCGCCCGCGGCCGTCGCGAATACCGACGCCGCCAGCCCGGACACCAGCGATGCTTCGTCGCCGTCGTCGCCGGCCGGTGCGCGTTTCGCGGTGCAGCTCGGGTCGTTCAAGGACGACGCGACAGCCCGTTCGTGGGCCACCAAGTTGAAATCGGCGGGCGTGCCCGCATATGTCGAGCATCGCAAGCAGGCAGACGGCAGCACGGCTACACTGTTGCGTGCAGGCCCGTTCGCGGATCGTGCGGCGGCTTCCGCCGCGATCGCGAAGGTGCGCGAAGCCGGTCTGACGCAGTAACGCGCGATGCTGACGGCTTTCGACTACGCTGTATTGGCGGTGATCGCGTTGTCTGCGCTGCGTGGCGCGTGGCGCGGCTTCGTGTCCGAGATTTTCGGGCTGATCGGCTGGATCGCGGCGATCGTGATCGCGGGCCGCTACGTCGGACTGGTCGTGCCGTATATTCCGGCGAACTGGCCGGGCGGTGCGCTGACGCAGTGGGTAATCGCTTTCGCGCTGGTCGTGATCGGCGTGGTGCTGGTCGCCGGCGTGGCGAACGCGCTGCTGTCGCGGATCGCGCAGGCGAGTGGCCTGGGCGGCGTTGACCGCTCGCTGGGCATGATGTTCGGGCTCGTCCGCGGCTGCGTGCTGGTGGTGCTGCTGGTCGCGGCGGCCGGGCTGACCGAACTGCCCAAACAGGATTTCTGGCGCAATGCGCTATTGCGTCCTTTTGCCGAACAGGGCGTGCACGAGCTGAAGCAGCTCCTGCCCGACGGCATGGCCCAGTACGTACGCGTGTGACGACGCGGCCGGGCAGGACGGAACCGATTTTGTCATTCTGAAGGACATGCCATGTGCGGCATCGTAGGCGTTATCTCCCAATCCCCCGTCAACCAGCTGATCTATGACAGCCTGTTGCTGCTGCAGCATCGCGGTCAGGACGCGGCGGGCATCGCGACGGCGGACGGCAGCAATTTCCACATGTACAAGGCGAACGGCATGGTGCGCGACGTGTTCCGCACGCGCAACATGCGCAGCCTGCCCGGCACCTACGGCATCGGCCAGGTGCGCTACCCGACCGCCGGCTCGGCGTCGAGCGAAGCCGAGGCGCAGCCGTTCTACGTGAACGCGCCGTTCGGGATCATCCTCGCGCACAACGGCAACCTGACGAACTGGCAGCAACTGAAGGACGAGATGTTCCGGATCGACCGCCGGCACATCAACACCAATTCCGACAGCGAAGTGCTGCTCAACGTGTTCGCACACGAGCTGCAACTGTCGACCACGGGCCTCGAGCTCGATCCGGCATCGGTGTTCAAGGCCGTCTCGGGCGTGCATCGCCGGCTGCAGGGCTCGTACGCGATCGTGTCGCTGATCGCCGGCTACGGCCTGCTCGCGTTCCGCGATCCGTTCGGCATTCGCCCGCTGTGCATCGGCAAGCTCGAGACCGAGCACGGCACCGAGTGGATGGTCGCGTCGGAGTCGGTGGCGGTCGAAGGCATCGGTTTCGAATTCGTGCGTGACCTGGAGCCGGGCGAAGCGATCTTCATCGACAAGGCCGGCAATTTCCACAGCCAGCAGTGCGCGGAGAACCCGACGCTGAATCCGTGCATGTTCGAATACGTGTATCTGGCCCGTCCGGATTCATGCCTCGACGGCGTGCCGGTCTACAACGTGCGCCTGCGCATGGGCGACTATCTTGCCGAGAAGATCAAGCGCGAGCTGCCGAACGTGCCGATCGACGTCGTGATGCCGATTCCCGATTCGTCGCGCCCGGCCGCAATGCAGGTCGCCGCGAAGCTCGGCGTCGAGTATCGCGAAGGCTTCTTCAAGAACCGCTACGTCGGCCGTACCTTCATCATGCCGGGCCAGGCCGTGCGCAAGAAGTCGGTGCGCCAGAAGCTCAATGCGATGAGCATCGAGTTCAAGGACAAGAACGTGCTGATCGTCGACGATTCGATCGTGCGCGGCACGACCTCGCATGAAATCGTGCAGATGGCGCGCGATGCGGGCGCGAAGTCGGTGATCTTCGCGTCGGCTGCGCCGCCCGTGAAGTTCCCGAACGTGTACGGCATCGACATGCCGACGCGCGGCGAGCTCGTCGCGCATGGTCGCACCGACGAAGAAGTCGCGAAGATCATCGGCGCCGACCACCTGATCTATCAGGACGTCGACGATCTGCGCCGCGCGGTGCGCGACATCAACCCGAAGCTCGAACGCTTCGAGGCGTCGTGCTTCGACGGCAACTACATCACCGGCGCCGTGACGCCCGAGTACCTCGATGCGATCGAGCGTGCACGTCTCGCACCGGCATCGCAGGCCGATCGCGACACGGCGGGCGACACCGAACGCTCGCAGATGAACCTGCAGCTGTCGGTCGAGTGACACCGGCGCACGCTTTTGACGAAGCGTGATAGGATGTGGCCTTGCGTCGATTTGATATCAGCTTGCGGACGCGGGGCGACTTCCCAAAACAGCTAAAGCGAAGGCCGGTGGCAACCGGCCCGAGTCGATCGCTGTCGTACCGCACCGAAGCCCGCTGATGCCGACGCATAGCGGGCTTTTTGTTTTGGCCTGGTTTTGACTGGGTTCGCGCCATGCGCGCGGCCATCGAATACGGAAAACGGAACATGGACGACTCCCTCAACTTCGACACGCTTGCCGTGCGCGCGGGCACGCTGCGCAGCGACTTCAACGAGCACTCGGAAGCGCTGTTCCTCACGTCGAGCTTCTGCTTCCAGAGCGCGGCCGATGCGGCCGAGCGCTTCGCGAATTCGGAAGACTACTTCACCTATTCGCGCTTCACGAACCCGACCGTCACCATGTTCCAGGAGCGTCTCGCGGCGCTCGAGGGCGGCGAAGCCTGCATCGCGACGGCGTCGGGCATGGCCGCGATCATGTCGGTCGTGATGGCCGCGCTGCAAGCCGGCGACCACCTCGTCAGCTCGCGCAGCCTGTTCGGCTCGACGCTCGGGATGTTCTCGCAGATCTTCAGCAAGTTCGGGATCACGACGACCTTCGTCGACCCGACCGACCTGAACGCATGGAAGGAAGCCGTGCGCCCGGAAACGAAGATGTTCTTCCTCGAGACGCCGTCGAATCCGCTGACCGAACTCGCCGACATCGAGGCGATCGGCAAGATCGCGAAGGCATCGAACGCGCTGTTCGTCGTCGACAACTGTTTCTGCAGCCCGGTGCTGCAGCAGCCGCTCAAGCTCGGCGCGGATGTCGTGATGCACTCGGCGACGAAATTCCTCGACGGCCAGGGCCGCGTGCTCGGCGGCGCACTGGTCGGCTCGAAGGAATTCATCATGGGCAAGGTGTTCCCGTTCGTGCGCAGCGCGGGCCCGACGCTGTCGGCGTTCAACGCGTGGGTGCTGCTGAAGGGGATGGAGACGCTGTCGCTGCGCGTCGAGAAGCAGTCGGCAAACGCGCTGGAGATCGCGCGCTGGCTCGATTCGCATCCGGCCGTCGCGCGCGTGTTTCACCCGGGCCTCGAGTCGCACCCGCAGCACGAACTCGCGAAGCGTCAGCAGAAGGCGGGCGGGTCGATCCTGTCGTTCGAGCTGAAGGGCGACACGCCCGAGCAGCAGCGCGCGAATGCATGGCGCGTGATCGACAACACGAAGCTGATCTCGATCACCGGCAACCTCGGCGACACGCGGTCGACCATTACCCATCCGGCGACGACCACGCACGCCCGCATCACGCCCGAAGCGCGCGCGGCAGCAGGGATCAGCGAAGGGCTGATCCGGTTGTCGGTCGGCCTCGAAGACGCGGGCGACCTGCGCAAGGATCTCGCGCGCGGCCTCGAAGGCTGAGCGCGGCGACCGTTTTCAAGGTCGACATGACGACGGGCCGCTCGACAGAGCGGCCCGTTTTTCTTTTCAGGCTGGCGATGAACGCGCGCGCCTGCTTCAGCCGGCGTGCCCGTGCGGCGTGTCGCGCATCGCCTCCATCATCCATCGCAGCGTTTCGTCGAGCGGCGTGACGGGCAGCTCGCCCACCACGCGCCGCAGCTTGTCGCGCGACCCGCTCAGGCTCTTCACCTCGTTGTGCCGCACGAAACGCGGATCGATCGTCACGTCGATCACGTAACCGGCGATGCGCGACAGCATCGCGAGCACTTCCTTCAGCGAATATGCGCGCTCCGAGCAGACGTTGAACGTCTCGCCGGCCGGCGCGGCCTCGACCAGCTTCAGGTACGCGGCCGTCACGTCGCGCACGTCGGAGAAGTCGCGGCTCACGTCGAGATTGCCGAGCGAGATGCGCGGTGCGCTGCGCGCGTAGTGTGCGACGAGCTTCGGCAGCAGGTATGCATCGCTCTGGCCGACGCCCGTGTAGTTGAACGGCCGCGCGATCACGATCGGCAACCGGTCGGCCCACAGCTTCGCCGCGTATTCCATCGCGAGCTTGCTGACCGCGTAGTCGTTCGCCGGGGCCGGGCCGACGGTTTCGTCGAGTACGCCGGCCGTCGAATTGCCGTAGATATTCGCGCTGCTGGCGAGCAGCACGGCCGACGGGCGGCGGTCGAGGCCCGCGAGCGCGGCCAGCAGGTTGCGCGTGCCGACGATGTTGACCGCGTAAGTCTGCGACGGCTCGTCCTGCGCGACGTGCGCGCGGGCCGCGAGATGCACGACCGCAGCGGGCCGCGCGTCGGCAGCCGCTGCACGCATCGCATCCGCATCGAGCAGGTCGACGGGCAGCAGCGTGCAGTTCGCGAATACCGGGTCGTCGGACGGCGACGAACCGGGCGCGACCGTGCCCCAGACATCATAGCCGGCCGCCTGCAGGCGTTCGGCCATGTAGCGGCCGGTGAAGCCCGTCAGGCCCGTGACGAATGCACGGCGCGACGGGTGTCCGGCTTCAGAACGTGTCATGGTGTTGATTCCGCGTCAAATCCGCCTCGACCATCATCTGGCAAAGTTGTTCGAGCGTCGTTTTCGGTTCCCAGCCGAGCTTGGCTTTGGCCTTGTCGGCGCAGCCGATCAGCAGGTCGACCTCGGCAGGGCGGTAGAACTTCGGATTCACTTCCACGAGCACGTTGCCGGTCGACGCGTCGAGGCCGCGTTCCTGTTCACCCTTGCCGCTCCATTCGATCTGATAGCCGGCCGCCGCAAATGCCATCCGCACGAAGTCGCGCACGGTTTCGGTCCGGTTGGTTGCCAGGACATAGGTATCGGGTTCGTCGGCCTGCAGCATGCGCCACATGCCTTCGACGTACTCGAGCGCAAAGCCCCAGTCGCGCTTCGCATCGAGGTTACCGAGCTCGAGGCGGGTCGCCTTGCCGAGCTTGATCTTCGCGATGGTGTCGGTGATCTTGCGCGTGACGAACTCGCGGCCGCGCAGCGGCGATTCGTGGTTGAACAGGATGCCGCTGCTGCCGAACAGGCCGTACGACTCGCGGTAGTTCACCGTCATCCAGTGCGCGTAAAGCTTCGCGACGCCGTACGGGCTGCGCGGATAGAACGAGGTCGCTTCCGTTTGCGGAATCGACTGCACCTTGCCGAACATCTCGGACGTCGATGCCTGGTAGAAGCGCGTCTTCGGGCTCACGACGCGGATCGCCTCGAGCAGGTTCAGCGGACCCAGGCCCGTCACTTCGGCGGTCGTCGCCGGCTGGTCGAACGACACGCCGACGAAGCTCTGCGCGGCGAGGTTGTACAGCTCGTCGGGCTGCGTGCGTTCGAGCAGGCGCAGGCTCGAGCCGGCGTCGGTCAGGTCGTGCTCGACGAGCGTGAGGTTCGGGTGCGTGTCGACGCCGAGCTCGGCGATGCGCCAGAAATTCACCGAGCTGGTACGGCGGTAGGTGCCGGTGACCTCGTAGCCCTTGTCGAGCAGCAGCTTGGTCAGGTAGGCGCCGTCTTGCCCCGAGATCCCGGTGATGATGGCCTTCTTGCGAGTTTGGCTCATGACGTTGTCCTGGTAGAAACGATGGAGATGAAATTCAGGCGGTCGTGCCGGCCGCGGCCGGCAGCGCGCGGCGTGCGGGGCCGCGCGTCAGGCGCCGTTCGAAGCCGTACCAGCTCAGGGTCGCGTACGCGAGCGTGATCGCGAGCGCCAGCGCGGCCGTGACGAAGCGGTTCAGGTGCAGCGGCCACAGCGCGTACAGCACGCTGAGGTGGATCAGGTACACGGTGTAGCTGACGGTGCCCACGTAGACGAGCATCGGGTTCGTCAGCACGCGCTGCACGAGGCCGCGGCCGCGCAGGGCGATCACGACGATCGACGTGCACAGCAGCAGCGAGATGCTGTAGAGCGCCGCATTCGACAGCGGCGTGTTCGCGGCGCGAAAGCGCGGGAACGACAGGTGCAGCCAGCCGAGGATCGCGAGCGATACGAGCGCGCCGACGATCGCGAGCGGATAGAACGGCTCGAGCGCGCGCCGGTCGCGGCGCAGCACGATGGCGAGCAGCGCGCCGGCGGCGAGCAGGTCCATGCGGAACGGCGTCAGGTAGTAGATCGGCCAGAACGAGTCGAACCACGGCGTCGCGATCGCGCGCAGCACGGGGGCCGCGACGATCAGCGCGGCGGCGACCCACAGCAGCGCGCGCTCCGAGCACCACAGCACGACGAACGGCCAGAAGATGTAGAACTGCTCCTCGACCGCGAGCGACCACAGCACGTTCAGGCTGTCATGGCCGATGCTGCCGAGCGACAGCCCGATGTTGGTCGAGAAGAACGCGAACCACGGCCAGTGCGGCAGCCAGCCCGCGCCGAACAGGATCGTCGACACCACCAGCAAGAGCACGTACGGCGGCAGGATGCGCCGCACGCGGCGCGCGTAGAAGTGGCTGAAGTACGACTGCCCGCGTGCCTTGCGATCGAGCAGGATGCCGGTGATCAGCAGCCCGCTCAGCACGAAGAACAGGTCGACGCCCATCCAGAGCGGCGCCTTCAGCGCGTGCTGCAGGAACACGGCGCCCACCGCGATCGCGCGCAGCCCGTCGAGCTGCACGATGCGGCCGTGTTGCGGCGGGGTGAGATCCGCGGGTCGCGAGATGCCCGTCATCGAGCCGCTCCTTCGCGACGCGCGGCGTGAGCCGGCGCGTGTCGCACATCCGATGCGTAAACGTGAACGTAATGCATGCCATTAAATGAAATATCGAATCGAAATCGATTCTAGGGAAAAGAAATCGGCAAAAAAACGCGCGTCATTTATCTGACGCCAAACATTCGAATGGCGATTGTTTCTGTCGCGGGATGAAAGGTCGACGCCCGGACGGCCCCGTCAGGCGGTGGAAGGCGGCATTTTCTACGGAATGGGAAACGAAAGGCGGTCGTTATTGCCGCTTTCGGGCGCCTTTTTGACTTTGTTCCGGTTCGATATTTCAGGCGGAAACATCCCCAAATATTTCCAAATTTCTTGTGATTATTTTTGCTTGTAACCTGCATCGCGACGTTTGAAACCCATTTGGCGACAGGGTGCGCCGGCGGCAGTCCTTGCGGCGGCCCGGTCGCTGTTGCATCAAGTCTGGAGAAGCGTATTGCGACGTCTGATTCTGGTAGGCATGACGGTATGCGCGACGCTGCTGACGAGCGCCGCACCGGCCGAAACCGTGTTGCCCGCGACCACGTCGTGGATCGGCAATACGTTCGGCTATGGCGACGGCAGCTGGACGCAGATCGACATCCGCGCGATCGCGGTGACGCCTGAAGGCAAGGTGTATACGAATGCGCCGTGGGACGAGAGCGGGGCCGAAGCCAGCGTCTACCAGGACGGGAAGATGCTCGGCTTCGCCGGCGGCACGCACGGCTGGGGCAACCTCGGCGGCAGCGCGATCGCCGTGAACAGCAAGTACGCATACGTCGCGATCGGTGTCGGCAACGAGCGCGGCCACCTGCAGTCGCCCGGCATCTGGCCGGACAAGGGCAAGCAGTGGTTCGGCATCTCGCGCCGCACGATCGGCGACCTGAAGCAGCCCGCGCCGTTCCGCGCGGCGCCGCAGGTCGCGCCGGGCGGGCGCGCGGACCCCGGCCGCGCGCGGATGGCCGCGAGCTTCATGGTGATGAACGAGGTGGCGGCGCCCGCGCGCTCGGAGGTGGGCGAGCAGAAGGCGGAAGTCGGCGGCCTCGCGGCCGACGACAAGACGCTGTTCGCGACGAATCCGTCGCGCGATGCGGTGGACGTGTACGACGCGGAGACGATGCAGCAGAAGGGCACGTGGAGCGCGCACGAGCCGGGCCGCATCGCGCTCGCGGGCGACGGCACGCTGTGGCTGCTCACGGATACGCTCAACGGGCCCGCGCATCTCGTGCACGTGCGTGCGGACGGCCGCAAGCTCGACGACGCGCCCGCGCTGCCGGAAGGCACCGACGCGGTGGACGTGGCCGTCGACGCGAAAGGGCGCGTGCTCGTCGCGGACAACGGGCCGCGCCAGCAGATCCTGATCTTCTCGAAAGGCGGCAAGGGCTATGCGCAGTCGGGCACGCTCGGCGAGCGCGGCGGCATCTTCGCGGGCCCGGTGCCGGGCCGGCCGGGGCCGCAGCGTTTCAACGGGCTGACGGGCGTCGGCGTCGACCGCGCGGGCAACATCTATGTGTCGATGAACGGCATCGGGCCGCGCCACGACACGATCGGCGCAGGGCTCGGCGCGGTGCTCGAAAGCTACACGCCGGACGGCAAGCAGCGCTGGCAGGTGCAGGGGCTCCTGTTCGTCGATGGCGCGTGGCTCGACCCGGCGCGGCCGAACAGCGTGTACACGGGCAACAAGCGCTTCGAGCTCGACCTGTCGAAGCCGCCGGGCCAGGACTGGAAATACGTCGGCTTCCTGTCGAACCGCTTCAAGTATCCGGACGATCCCGTGTTCCACACGGACCAGTATCCCGGCATGCCGTTCGCACGGCGCCTCGACGGCCGCACGTTCCTGTACCTGACCGACATGTACGCCGATCACCTGAAGATCTACCGCTTCGACGCGAAGCGCGACGGCGAGGTCGCGATTCCGTCCGGCCTGATCGCGGGCCGTGCGCGACCGGTCGACAAGGTGCCGAACAAGCCGCCGGGCGGCGACTGGCTGTGGCGCGACGCGAACGGCAACGGCCGGATCGATGCCGACGAGGCCGAGATCAACACGACGGCCAAGGCGAGGGCGGGCGGCTGGGGCTGGTGGGTCGACACGAAAGGCGACATCTGGCGCACCAGCGACGTGCGCGGGATCCACCGCTTCCAGTACGGCGGCATCGACAAGGCCGGCAACCCGATCTACTCGTACGACAAGGTCACGACCTATCCGATGCCGCAGCCGTTCACGCAGCTGCGCCGTGCGATCTACGAGCCGCAGACCGACACGCTGTACGTGACCGGCTACACGGCCGACGCACCGCCGCAGCCGGGCATCAACAAGGAAGTGGGGCGCGTGCTGATCCGCTTCGACAAGTGGTCGACGGGCTCGCCGGTCGTGCGCTATCAGGTCGCGCTGCCGTGGCAGCTCGACGCGAAGCCGATCTTCGACCTGATCGGGCTCACGGCCGAGGGCCGCTACCTGTTCGGGGTGGAGCCGGTCGGCAAGATCCACGTGTACGACAAGGAAACCGGCAAGGAAGTGGGCGTGATGAGCCCGGGCGCCGAGGTCGGCAAGGCATCCGGCTGGGTCGACGTGCCGTTCGGCATCAGCGCGTTCCGGCGCGAGAACGGCGAGTACCTCGTGTTCGTCGAGGAAGACGCACGCGGCAAGGTGCTGATGTATCGCTGGAAACCGTGACGGGCGACGTCACACAAGGCAGAAGCATGGACAAAGGCATACTCAAGAACGTTTCGATCAACTTCATCGGGCTGATCCTGCCGACCTTCGTGTCGCTGGTGACGGTGCCCGCCTATATCCACGCGCTCGGCGTCGAACGCTACGGCGTCGTCAGCCTCGTGTGGACGCTGATCGGCTATTTCGGGATCCTCGATCTCGGGATGAGCATGGCCGCGCAGAACCATATCTCGAAGGCGCTCGCGAGCGGCAATGCCGACGAGAGCGCGCGCGTGTTCTGGAGCGCGTTCTGGCTGAATCTCGGCACCGGCATCGTCGGCGGGCTGCTGATCTATTTCGGCGCGTTCGTCTACACCGCGTACTTCACGAAGGTGTCGGCGGCGATGCAGCACGAGGTGTATCTCGCGCTGCCGTGGCTCGCGCTCGCGATTCCGCTGGCGAACGTGTCGTGGGTATTCGCCGGCGCGATCAACGGCGCCGAACGGTTCGGCGTGTTCAATACGAACCAGACGATTGGCACGTTCCTGTTCCAGCTGCTGCCGCTCGGCGCCGCGTGGTGGATCGCGCCGAACCTGCAGACGGTGCTCGCCGCGGCGGTCGTCGCGCGGCTGGTCGCGGCGGTGATGCTCGGCCACGCCAGCATCAAGGTGCTCGGAATCCGGCGCATCGATCCGCCGCAGTGGGGCACCGCGAAAGGGCTGTTCAACTTCGGCGGCTGGATGCTGATCGCGAGCACGACGAGCATGATCGCCGACACGCTCGACCGCGTGATGCTCGGCGCCGGGATGGGCGCGAAGTTCGTCACTTACTACACGGTGCCGCAGAACCTCGTCACGCGCCTGAACATGCTGCCGAACGCGCTCGTGCGCACGCTGTTCCCGCGCCTGTCGGCCGTGGGCCGCGACCATGCGGACACGCTCGCGCGCCAGTCGCTCGAATTCCTGAACGGCGTGTTCACGCCGGTCGGCATCGTCGCGATCTTCGCGCTCGCGCCGTTCCTCACGCTGTGGGTCGGCGCGGATCTCGCCGCGCATTCGGCGCCGGTCGGCCGCGTGCTGGTGATCAGCGTGTGGCTCGTCGGCCAGGCGAGCGTCACGCGAATCCTGATCCAGTCGCAGGTCAACCCGGCCCGCGCGGCGTTCGCCGGGCTCGTCGAGATGCCGTTCTTCGTCGGCGGCCTGTGGTTCGGCATTCATCACTTCGGGCTGATCGGCGCGGCGGTCGTGGTCGCGGCGCGCGCGCTCGTCGACTACGGCGTGCTGTTGTACCTGTCGGCGATCCGGATGCGCGCGATCGTGCTCGACATGCTCGCGCACCTCGCCTTCCTGCTCGCGAGCCTGTTTCTCGCGCAGGCGTGGCCGGGGCTCGTCGAGTCGATCGGCATGTGCGCGGTCGTGCTGGTGCTGAACGTCGCGTGGTCGCTCACGATGACGCCGGGGCTGCGTGCGCTCGTGCGCGACCTGTTTGTCCGTCTCAATGCGAGGAGAACCGCTTGACGTCCTCCCCCGACTAACGGCGGGAGATTCCCACACCTGGCGATGCACGTCCGCATCGGAGAATGTTCAAAGCAGCGTTGGTATCACGATCATGCAAGACACCACAGTCACTACAGGCCCACTCTCTTATTCGCAGTCCCGCGATACCTTTCGGCCGCGTCGTGCTGTCTTTCGATCCGCACGCCGAACAGGACTGGGTAGAACCGCTTTCGTCGACTTCCTCGAACGTGGCTCCGTGCGCGATCGCCTTGTAGCGGAGCTTGTTTCGGAAGGACGACCAGGACGCGTCGTAGACGCTGTTCGCCATCCTGGTTCTGGCGAGCTTGGCAGCCGACACGTTGCCGACCGCGATGTAATCGAAACGCCGCACCAGATCGAGCGCGAGCTTGTTCTGGAAATCGGCACGGGCATTCGCGACCTTGGCGTGCAGCTTCGCGATATGCCGTTTGTGTTTTCGCGCCCGTTGCGCTTTCGCGAGCTTCTCGGCCGCGCGTCGACCGAACCGATCGTTAGGCAGCTTCTCGCCGGTCGAAAGTGTGACGAAGTCTTTCAGTCCGAGATCGATACCGACGCCGGACCGGATCGGGCGAGCCTGAACATCGGGCATGTCGACCACGATGTTGAGAAACCAGTTGCCGCGCGCATCCTGCGCAAAGTTGGTCCCGTCCTTGATCTTGCCTTCGGGAAGCGCCCGGCTGTTGAACACGCGAAACGTGTTGCCAGCGAAACGGAACGCGTCACCCTCACGCTTCAGGTCACGGCCCTTCAGCGGCACCCAGCCCAGCGATTTCTTGCCGCGATAACGCAGGTAAGGCCGACGGTGTTGGCTGCGCGACTTCGCGTATTGCTCGCACGTTGCGTTGACGGTGCCCGAGTGGATGCCGAGTTCCTTGCTGCTACCGGTCGTCAACACGTTCAGGTCGAAACCCGTCGGCCACTTCTTGCGCCACTTGAGCGCGTGCTTTTGCGTGTCGTTGCAGAAGTTCCAGACGTAGTTCACCGCATGGCTTTGCTTGTTAAGCAGTCCGTTGAGCGACTTAACCCGGTAGCGATAGACAAGGATCATGCCGGCCATCCTAGCCTGCAGACCAAGCTGGCTGTCAAGGACACACCTGTCCTCCCCGCCGTCAATGGCACCGTTTCTTGGAGCGACTGATGAATCGCGATCTGGCGGAACACGCCGTGTTGAATCTCGCCACCGCCGATGCGGCCGTGGCCGAAGTGGGCGATGCCGCCGCGCTGCGCCGGTCCGTGCCGGCCGAACGTGCCGGCGCGCGCCATGCATCGCGCGCGCTGCGTGTGGCGATCGTCCACGACTGGCTCGTCACCTATGCGGGCGCCGAGCGCGTGCTTGAGCAGATCGTCGCGTGCTTTCCCGACGCGGACCTGTTCAGCCTCGTCGACTTCCTCGACGATCGCGCGTTCGTGCGCGGCAAGCCGGTGACGACGTCGTTCATCCAGAAGCTGCCGTTCGCGCGCACCAAGTACCGCAGCTACCTGCCGCTGATGCCGCTCGCGATCGAGCAACTCGACGTGTCCGAGTACGACCTGGTGATCTCGAGCAGCCACGCGGTCGCGAAGGGCGTGCTGACGGGGCCGGACCAGGTGCACATCAGCTACGTGCATTCGCCGATCCGCTATGCATGGGATCTCCAGCACCAGTACCTGGAACAGTCGAACCTCACGCATGGGCCTAAATCGCTGCTCGCGCGGATGATCCTGCATTACATCCGCAACTGGGACACGCGCACCGCGAACGCGGTGGACGGTTTCGTCGCGAACTCCGCGTTCATCGCCCGGCGTATCAAGAAGGTCTACCATCGCGACGCGGCGGTGATCTTCCCGCCGGTCGACGTCGACGCGTTTTCGCTGAACGCGGAGAAGGAGGATTTCTACCTGACCGCGTCGCGGATGGTGCCGTACAAGAAGATCGACCTGATCGTCGAGGCGTTTTCGCGCACGCCGGAGCGCAAGCTCGTCGTGATCGGCGATGGCCCCGAGATGCAGAAGATCCGCGCGAAGGCCGGCCCGAACGTCGAGATCATGGGCTACCAGCCGTTCGCAGTGCTGCACGACCGGATGCGGCGCGCGAAGGCGTTCGTGTTCGCGGCCGAGGAGGATTTCGGGATCTCGGTGGTCGAGGCGCAGGCGTGCGGCACGCCGGTGATCGCGTACGGCAAGGGCGGCGCGCTCGAAACCGTGCTCGACCCGCAATCGGACCTGAATCCGACCGGGCTCTTTTTCGACGAACAGACGCCGCACGCGATCGTCGCGGCGGTCGACGATTTCGAGCGTGCGCCGCAGCGCTTCACGCCGACTGCCTGCCGCACGAATGCGGAGCGGTTTTCCGCCGATACGTTCCGGCGGCGCTTTCTCGACTATGTGGAAGCCGCGTTGCCCGGCTCGACCGCGCAGCGTGGTACGGCCATCGCGCCGATGCCGGTCGCGCGCGGCCCGGCGACGCTCGTGCTCGACCAGAGTGGCGTGCTCGGCGGCGCCGAGCTGTCGCTGCTCGAGATCATGAAGCACATGCGTGCGAACGCCGACGTACTGCTGTTCGACGACGGCCCGTTCCGCGCGGCGCTCGACGAGATCGGCGCGCGCGTCGACGTGGTCGACCAGGGGGCGCTCGCGGGCGTGCGCAAGCAGGGCGGCGTGTCGCTGGGCGCGGTGAAGCAGCTCGTGCGGCTGGTGCGCGATGTCGCGCGCCGCGCACGCCGTGCCGAAGTGATCTATGCGAACACGCAGCGCGCGATGGTGGTCGCCGCGCTGGCCGGGCGGCTCGCGCGCAAGCCGGTGGTGTGGCACCTGCGCGACATCGTCAGCACCGACCATTTCGGCAGCAAGCAGTTGCTGGCGATCAAGTATTGCTCACGGCTCGGCGTCACGCGCGTGATCGCGAATTCCGACGCATCCGCGCAGGCGTTCCGCACGCTGACGGGCTTCACGCCGCAGCACGTCGACGTCGTGTTCAACGGCATTTCGGCCGAGCCGTTCGATGCGCTGGAAGGTGTCAGCCAGGCCGCGCTGCGCACGCGCCTCGGGTTGCCCGAAAACGCGTGGCTCGTCGGTTCGTTCAGCCGGCTCGCGCGCTGGAAGGGGCAGCACGTGCTGCTGGAAGCCGCCGTGCGGCATCCCGACATGCACGTGGTGCTGGTCGGCGCGCCACTGTTCGGCGAGGACGAATACGCGGCGCAGCTGCACGAATACGTCGCGCGGCACGGGATGGACGAGCGCGTGCATTTCCTCGGGTTCCAGCGCGACGTGGCGGCCTGCATGACGGCGGTCGACGTCGTCGCGCACACGTCGATCACGCCGGAGCCGTTCGGGCGCGTGATCGTCGAGGGGATGCTCGCGCGCCGGCCGGTCGTCGCGGCTCGCGCGGGCGGCGTCGTCGAGATCATCGAGGACGGCGACAACGGGCTGCTCTGCGCGCCGGGCGATGCGGCCGCGCTGGCCGATGCGCTGGATACGCTGAAGCGCGACGGCGCGCTGCGCGAGCGGCTCGTCGCGAGCGGGCGCGCGACGGCGGTGCGCCGGTTCGGCACCGAAACCTACGTGGAGCGGGTCGAGAAAATTCTCGCGGATACGGCGAAGGCCGCGAAGGCGAAGAAGCGGTAAGCGGCGCAAGCCGGCGGGAAGCGAGCCCTCATGCGGCGGTGTGCTGCGTGGGGGCTTTGTTTTTCAGCGCCGGGGGCCTTTTGCCGGGCGGGTGGTGGGCAGGTTGTCGTGCGTTGTGCGGGACGTGTGCTTGGCCGGTCGTCGATTGGGAGGGAATAGTTGGCGAGGCGAGAAGGTGACGCCAGAAGGTCGCGCCCAGGCGGTCCCCGGTGAAAGTCGGTCGAGGGCGGCTCAGGCGGGCCGTAGCGCGGCCCGACACCGGCAGGCTACCCACGGATGCCAACCCGGCATGCCTGGCGCGCTCAGGCCATGAAAAAGCCCCCGCGCAGCGTACCGCCTCGCGAGGGCTCAGGAAAGCCTGCCGGTCCGGTCAAACGGCCCGTTCGGGCGCCGGCGTAACGACCCGAGCAGGGCGAGCGGGCTTGAAGCTGGCCGACCACGTCATCGCGGGCCGTTCGAACATCCGGTAGAACACATACGCGACCGGGATCGCGATGGCCATGAACGCGAACGACGGCCAGATCGACAGCTGCAGCTCGGAATGGAACAGCACCGAGCCGAGGCAGACGAACAGCGGCAGGTGGATCAGGTACAGCGAGTAGCTGAAGTCGCCGAACCAGCTCAGCACGCGCAGCGGCGGCGTCGGGCGCGGCGGACGGGCGAGCGCGCGGTACAGGAAGCACGCGAAGCCGGCCGACCACAGCTGGAATGCGCCGTACTGGCCGAAATGGAACGCGCCGCAGCCGGCGGCCAGCAACACGGCGGCCGCGCCGTACCACGCGCGTGACGGCACGGTGGCCGCGCCGCGTGCCGGCTGTGCGCGCACGTCGGCGATCCACGCGCCGATCGTCCAGGACAGCCAGTACGACGTGAAGAACTGCAGGTCGTGCCGTTCGAGCAGCCACGCCGACGCGACGTTGACGAGCGCAACCGCGGCCACGACCGCCGGCATGCCGATGCGCCGGCGGACCGCGAACAGCAGCGGGTAGATCGCATAGAACTGCACTTCGAGCGACAGCGTCCACAGTGCGCCGTTCGACCCGTACGTGTAGCCGGCGACGCCCTGCAGCGAGAACAGGTTCACGAGGAACGCGACGAGGCCGACGTCGCGGATCTTGTGGCTGACGGGCTCGATCTGCAGGCTGACCGAGTCGAGTGCGAGCGTAAACAGCAGCGCGGCGAGCAGCACCGGGTAGATGCGCGCGAACCGGCGCACCCAGAAGTTCGGCGCGTCGAGCCGGTACGCGGGATCGGCCGTGAGCTTGAGGGCCGCGTTGCGATGGATGCAGTAGCCGCTGATCACGAAGAAGATCGGCACGCCGGCGGAGCCCCACGCGAACGGGAAGGTCAGGTAGCCGGCGATCGCGCTCGGGGTGAGCGCGTGGCCGTAAGCCTGATGGAAGCTCTGCATGCCGACCCAGACGACCTGGCGGCAGTGGAAATAGGCGACGAGCAGCGCCGCGAAGCCGCGCATCGCGTCGATTACGTGTTCCTTGTGATCGGCGACGGGCGGCGCGGTCAGAGACGATCCGCTGAAAGCTTGCATGCGATTCGATTCCTTGCGACGGATGGGCGGGAAGTTTCATCCAATCGTAATGCGCAAGAATTCGATCAATGAATAAAAAAATCTCGCCGGGAAATATCGGAATTCCACATCATGGTTTTATCGCGTTCGGAAAGCGGTTCCGCGAGGCGGGTCAATTATTTACCGATTTTTTTCTGATAGTTTGAAGCTCCAGTTGATTGATGCAAGGAGCGGCAAGATGGACATGCATTGGATCGCGAGCGCTGCAGTACTGCTGGTCATGGCCGTGCTGTCGGCGTACCGTGAGGCGCTGAAGAACGAACCGATTCGCCCGGGTCTCGAACGGGGCGGCGTGCCCTATATCGAGGAATTCGAATCGTAAGAATTTGTATCTGGAAAATCGGTAATTTGTTTCTGCCTCGGCACTCGGTTCGGCAATATCGACCGGGTTGAAAGGATTATATTTTTTCCGGAATCATTGGGCAATCAGTCCATATCGAAAATGAGCGGAGTCGAATTGGCCGTACCGTCGATTCTCGATATGCCGTTCGGAACACAATCGCGCCGGGTCGCGGGTCGACGCGGCGCAGTCAACGCAATCAGGATGCGAACATGTTGAAAGTCACCAAGGCCGTGTTCCCCGTCGCCGGTCTCGGCACGCGGTTCCTTCCGGCAACGAAGGCGAGCCCGAAGGAAATGTTGCCCGTCGTCGACAAGCCGCTGATCCAGTACGCGGTCGAGGAAGCGATCAACGCAGGTATCACCGAGATGATTTTCGTCACCGGGCGCAGCAAGCGCGCGATCGAGGATCACTTCGACAAGTCCTACGAGATCGAGGCCGAACTCGAGGCGCGCGGCAAGGAAAAGCTGCTCGAACTGGTGCGCGGCATCAAGCCGAGCCACGTGAACTGCTTCTACGTGCGCCAGCCGGAAGCGCTCGGCCTCGGCCACGCGGTGCTGTGTGCCGAGAAGCTGGTGCATGGCGAGCCGTTCGCGGTGATCCTCGCCGACGACCTGCTGCACGGCGAACAACCGGTGCTCAAGCAGCTCGTCGACGTGTTCGACCACTATCACAGCTCGGTGATCGGGGTCGAGACGATCGCGCGCGACGACAGCCGCTCGTACGGCGTCGTCGAAGGCCGCGAATGGGAAGAGGACATCATCAAGCTGTCGGGCATCATCGAGAAGCCCGCGCCGGAAGACGCGCCGTCGAATCTCGGCGTGGTCGGCCGCTACGTGTTCATGCCGACGATCTTCGATCACCTGCGCAAGCTCAAGCCGGGCGCCGGCGGCGAGCTGCAGCTGACCGATGCGGTCCAGTCGCTGCTCGCGAACGAGCAGGTGCTCGCGTATCGCTACTACGGCACGCGCTTCGATTGCGGCAGCAAGATCGGCTATCTCAAGGCCACCGTCGAACTCGCGCTCCAGCATCCGGAAGTGAGCCGCGAATTCGAGGCCTACCTGCGTACCTGCTTGCCCGCGCTGGCTGCTGTCGCCTAAGCAGCCGCGCGCTCCGTCGTTTCAGGTGGTGGTTGTTCCGTTGGCCCCGGCCGCTCGCGCGCCGGGGCTTAATAGGATGGTCAGCCCGATCCTCACTCAGTGGACTACGCTGAGTGAGGATTTTGTCCTTCTGGAGGGCCATCATGGACACGGTATCGCTGATCGGAATCGATCTCGGCAAGCACTGCTTCCACCTGCATGGACAGGATGCGTCAGGCAGGATGGTGTTCCGTAAAAAGCTCACGCGTAGCCAGATGTTCACGCTGCTGGGCAATTTTCCGCGTTGCATTGTGGTCATGGAGGCCTGCGCCGGTGCTCACTGGATCGCACGTCGACTTCAAGCGCTGGGCCATGAGGCCAAGCTGATTTCTCCGCAATTCGTCAAACCGTTCCGGCAAGGCAACAAGAACGATTTCGCGGACGCCCAGGCGATCTGCGAAGCAGCCGCTCGTTCGAGCATGCGTTTCGTGAGCCCGCACAACGAAGCCCAGCAAATCGTTTCAGCCTTGCACCGTGTGCGCGAGCGGCTGGTGCGTGACCGCACCGGCACGATCAATCAGATTCATGCGTTTCTGTTGGAGTTCGGTATCAGCTTGCCGCGCGGCATGGCAGTGATCCGGCGACTGCCTGCCGTGCTCGAGGCAGAATCGTTGCCGCCGAGGCTGGTGGTCGTGCTCGAACGTTTGCAGGCGCACTTCAAGTATCTGGACGAGCAGATCCACCAGCTCGAACGTGAGTTGCTTACCCAGCTACACGAGGATGAACGCAGTGAACGACTGCTCGAGATTCCGGCATTGGCCCGATGACCGCCAGCGTGTTGATGTCTGAGTTGGGCGATGCCCAGCAATATGGCTCAGCAAGGCAGTTTGCAGCTTCGGTTGGTCTGGTGCCGCGGCAGTACAGCACCGGCGGCAAACCAACGCTACTGGGCATCAGCAAGCGTGGCGACAAGGAACTGCGACGATTGCTGGTGCAATGTGCGCGGGCCATCATGCAGCGCATCGAGCACCGCACGGATGCATTGGGCGTCTGGATTCGCAGCCTGTTGGCGCGGCGACACTCGAACGTGGTGGCCTGTGCCCTGGCCAACAAACTGGCGAGGATCGCCTGGGCCATCCTCGCCAAAGGGACACACTACCGGAGCATCGAGGCTGTTCCCTCAGTCTGACGCTTCCTATCGCTTACGGCTTCAGTTTCAGTAGTCACCTCTGGTTTTGCGACGCGAGATACGTGAAGGCATAAACGACTCAACGGCCGGGCAAGTAACCTGACACAAAAAACAGCACCTCAATGCTGTGGGCTTTTTGAGGTTTGCCCGGCGCGGCTCCCATCATGGGGCGGGATCTTTCCCATCCGCGACCCCGGATAGATTCGAGCAAGTCCACTTTAGGTCAACACTGCCTCGCTTGCAAAAATCGGGCTGACCATAGATTTTTGCGTGTGCGGGTGCGCCAGTGCACGATCGCGGTGCGTGCCGTCGGGACGTGTGTGGTTGCGGATCGGCTTCAGGATCGGGGCTGCGTGCGGGGCGGGGCGCGCCGACGAGCACGGACGTCACGGCTGAAACCGGTGCCGCGGCGGGCGCCCGGATGACAGGATCGGCGGTTCGATCGCGCGATGCACGTCGATGTTCGTGACCGCATCGGTTTTGCCGGCGCCGGTCGATGCCGCGATCGCTGGGGTGTTGAGCGTCAGCTCCGGGGCGGGGCTTGAAGCGCCGTTTCTTCGCTCAACGTGCAGCGCTCAACGTGCCGACGTGCTTGGCCGCGCGACGAAATGCCGGGCCAGCATCGCGGCGACCGGCTTCTTGAAATCGAGCAGCCGCTTTTCGAGATAGCGCCAGGACAGGTGCGCGAGCAGCACGGCGAGCGCGAACTGCAGCAGTTCGGGCAGCGTGTCGCGGACGATTTCAGGTATGCCCACGTGCGCGACGTGCGCGGGCAGTACGCCGAAACGCGCCGGAATCAGGTTGTGGAACAGGTAGAAGCCGTAGCTGATCGTGCCGAGATAGGCGAGCGGCGCCCAGTCGAGCAGCGCCACGACCGGATGCTCGGGTTCGCTGACGATCCACAGCAGCAGCGCGCCGAGCGATGCGGACAGGCCGAGATCCGCGAGCCCCGCGATCGTGTCGGGCAAGCTCGTGCATGCAGGCAGCACGAGGAAGAACACGACGCCGGCCGCGCCGAGCCAGCCGGGCGGAATGCGGCGCACGGCGGCCGCACCGCGATCGGCGAGCGCCATCGCGCCGACGCCGCCGAGCGCGATCAGCGCGAAATTCCACGGGGAAAACGCGTAGATCAGCACCGGCGACGCGTCGCACAGGTAGAGCGCGAGATGCGCGAGCGCGCACAGTACGATGGCCGCGATGCCGAGCGCGACGTGTCGCGCGGCGGGCACCGCGAGCAGCGCGAGCGGCGCGATCAGATAGAACTGCTGTTCAACCGCGAGGCTCCAGAAGTGCGACGTGGAGCCCGGCCAGCCGTCCTTGACGACACCGATCCAGTAATTCGACAGGAACGCCGCGTGCCAAGCGAGCCCGAGATTGACGCCGCGCTGGTAGAACAGCGCATGCGCGATCGCGAGCGCGGCGAGCAGCAGGTAATAGACGGGAAAGATCCGCAGCGCGCGCTTCGCGAGAAACAGCGCGAGCGCGTGGCGGCGCGTCATGGTGCCGCGCTCGACCGCCTCGCGGTTGCGATGCAGCTCGCCGACGATCAGGAATCCGCTGATGAGGAAAAACGTCCACACGCCAAGCTTGCCGACGTCGACGGCAAGGACGTGGCCCTTGTGGGACAGGAAAACGAGGATGACGGCGAGGGCTCGCAGGCCGTCGAGTCCTTTGACGTATCTGGCTTCGCGCATGGAGGCATCCGGGCATTGAGCGAGCCCAGTATAGGTGCGCAAATATCGAACGTAATTCGCATTCGGGTGCCTACGTGAAGGGGTTTTTTGATGCTGGAGCGTCGATGAAATCGGTCGCATGCAAAAAAACCTGCGGGAAACCCCGCGAAAACGCATAAAAGTACTGCACGAAGCGTCAAGGCGCTTGTAGAATCCGGCGTTGAAGCGCGCGCGTTGCACGCTTCGTGTATCCAACGACCACACCTGGTAGGAGAAACATGGCGACTTCCGCAAAAAAGGTGGCCAAGAAGGCTGCCGCACCCGCCACCAAGAAAGTGGCTGCCAAAAAGGCTGCGCCCGCGAAGAAAGTAGTGGCTAAGAAGGTTGTCGCGAAGGCGGCACCGGCCGCTCCGACGCCGCTGAAGGACAAGTTCACGAAGGCATCGCTCGCAACGCACATCGCTGAGCGCGCAGCTGTCGAAGTGAAGGCGGTCAAGGCAGTGCTCGTCGCACTCGAGAACGTCGTGCTGGGCTCGGTCCACAAGAAGGGCGCGGGCGAGTTCACGCTGCCGGGTCTGCTGAAGATCACGGCGCAAGTCGTGCCGGCGAAGAAGAAGCGCTTCGGCAAGGATCCGTTCACGGGCGAAGAGCGCTGGTTCCCGGCGAAGCCGGCCAGCGTGCGCGTGAAGGCACGTGCGCTGAAGAAGCTGAAGGACGCAGCGGCGTAATGCCGAGCAGCGGTTGCCGAATGCATGTCGGCAACCGCTGCGATGTCCGACGATCCCCGTACGCGAAAGCGTACGGGGATTTTTATTGCGCTGCGCAAATCGCGAAGCAAAGAAGCGGCGAAATGGCGGAAGGTCCGGTTCGACGCGTGACGCACGACGGAAGACGCGCCGCGCACGCGCGATGACGAACGGCAATCCTCCGCGCGCTTGCAGCAGATCCGCTGCTGCCTGTCGCGCGCGCTGTGCCGGTCGCGTGCGCATCGGGAGGCGCACGCATCGTGACTGAATGCATTCCCGACGAAATCGCAGCCCAGGTCACCGCCGCGTGCGACACGATCGAGCGGCATCTCGGCGCGACGCTCACGGCGATCCACCTGTTCGGATCGGCGCTCGACGGCGGACTGAAGCCGCGCAGCGATGTCGACCTGCTGGTGACGGTGTCGGCCCGGCTCGGCGAATCGACGCGGCGCGCATTGATGCTCGACCTGCTCGCCGTGTCGGCGCCGCTCGGTCGCGCCGGCGGCATGCGTGCACTGGAAGTGACCGTCGTTGCGCACGATGAAGTGGTGCCGTGGCGTCATCCGGCGCGTCGCGAACTGCAGTTCGGCGAGTGGCTGCGTCACGACCTCGAGGCCGGCATTGTCGAACCGGCGCTCGTCGATCACGATCTGGCGATCCTGTTGACGAAGGTGCGGCAGCACAGCGTCGTGCTGGCCGGCCTGCCGGCGGCGACGCTGCTCGAGCCGGTGCCGGCACGGGATTTTGTCGCCGCGCTGCGGGCGACGGTTGCGCAGTGGAATGCCGAACCGGACTGGCGCGGCGACGAGTGCAACGTGGTGCTCGCGCTCGCGCGCATCTGGTACAGCGCCGCGACCGGCAGGATCGCGCCCAAGGACGTCGCTGCCGCATGGGTGCTGGAGCGTCTGCCGGACACGTACCGGCCGGTTGTAGCGGCTGCGCGCGCCGCCTATCTCGACGGCGAGGACGATGCGGCGATCCTGTCGGGCGAACCCCTCGCGGCATTCATCGGCTACGCGCGGCGAACGGCCGAATCGATGCTGTCGACGTAGCGGAAGATGCCGCACGCGTGGCCGGCCTTGGGGGCGACGCCGATGAAGATCATCGGCATTGGCGTGGCAGTCGCACGCGCATGCGGTCGAGCCGGAAGCCGGCCGGCGACCCGGCGCGTCGTCGCGCATGCGCCGTGCGACGTGCTTCGTCAGCCCGCCGTACCCGCGTACGCGGCTTTCAGCGCGGCATCGTCGAGCTTGATCATCTGCATCATCGCGGCGGCCACGCGCGTGGCCTTGACCGTGTCCCGGTCCGACATCATCGGGATCAGCGTTTCCGGAACGATCTGCCACGACACGCCGTAGCGGTCTCGCAGCCAGCCGCAGGCGTCGGCCGTGCCGCCGTTGTCGAGCAGGGCGTTCCAGTAGCGGTCGAGTTCCGCCTGGTCGGCGCAGCTGACCAGCAGCGAGATTGAATGGTTGAACGTGTCGGTGCGCGGGTGGCTCATCGCGAAGAACGGCTGTCCGAACAGCTCGAACTCGACCATCCGCGTGCCGTCGGTGCCGGGCACCGCCGTGACGCGCACGATGCGCGAATCCGGAAAGATGCCAGCATACAAGGCCGCGGCTTCTTCTGCTTCCGCCGCGTACCAGAGGAAAGGCGTGATCTTCTGAATCGTCATGGCGTATCTCCTGTGTGAATGGGGCGATGCGCGAACCGCGTGCCGCCATCGAGACGACGGACGACGGTTGCCGAAATCGACACGCGTCGGCACATTGCGATCGCACCGGTCGAGCGGTGCCGGCAGTGCGGAGGGTAGTCGCTCGGCGCACGGATGGCGACCGGCGCGGCGATTCGCAAACGGTGTTCCCGGCGCTTTGCAGCCGCCAGGTGCCGCCGCCGGCCGGCCGGTGTGCATCGGGGCCCGGCTTCCGGATGCCGGCCCGTGCGGGCGCTCCCGGCACGCGGGAGACGGACGAAAAAAAGCCAGCCGCGGCCGAAACCGGGGCTGGCTTTCCAGGTCGGCGGCAAGGCGTCGGAGACGCCCTGCACGCCGGAAACGTACTTCTTAGAACTTGTGACGCAGGCCGAGAGCGACGATTTCCTGCGAGCTCTTGCCGGCGATGCCGTACGAGCCGACCGAAGCTTGCGCATCGGTGCCGTCGGCGTTCTTGCCGCTTGCGTGCTGATATGCGCCAACCAGGTACACGTCGGTGCGCTTCGACAGCGAGTAGTCCGCGCCGAGCGAAACCTGATGGTACTTGGCGTTGTTGTCGCCGCTACCCTTCGTGTAGATGTAGCCGACGCCCAGCAGCAGCGGTGCCGATGCCTGGTACGTGACGAAGCCGCGGCCCGTGTTGTACTTCTGGTTCGTACCGAACGCCGAAGCGCCGTCAGCCTTGTACTGGGCGTTGCTGTAGCCGGCACCGACCGTCACCGGGCCGAATGCGTACTGGGCTGCCACTTGCGCGATGCCGATCGACGTCGACGACACGAACGCGTTGTTGATGAAGGTCGTGCCCGAGTCGCCGTCGAAGATTGCGTCGGACGTACCGGTCCACGTACCGCGCTTGCCGGCCGTGAGTGCTGCCGCGTTGTTCGCGTGGAAGTAACCCGCAGCCACGCCGAGCGGGCCGTTGTTGTAGGCTGCCGCTGCCGCCCACGTCTGACCCTTGCCGGTCGAGCCGGCGACACCGCCGAGTGCGTACAGCGCTTCGACTTGCAGGCCTGCCCAGACCGGCGACGTGTACTTGATCGCGTTGCTGACGCGCAGGCTGTTGTCGTTGTTGTCGACGTCGCCCGGCGTGGCGAACACGCTGCCGAAGTAGTTGTCAGCCGTGACTGCCTGGACCAGGTCGACGAGCGGGTCGTACTGGCGACCCAGCGTCAGCGTACCGTACTGGTCGCTTTGCAGGCCGACGAATGCTTGACGGCCGAACATGCGGCCACCCTGGCCCAGCGTGCCCGATGCCGAGTTGAAGCCGTTTTCCAACTGGAAGATCGCCTTCAGGCCGCCACCGAGGTCTTCGGAACCCTTCAGGCCGAAGCGGCTGCCTTGCAGGTTGCCGCTACCCATCGACCACGAATTGTTACCTTGACCGGCGTTACCGTGAACGTACGTGATCGACGTGTCGATCACGCCGTAGAGCGTCACGCTCGACTGCGCTTGAGCAGCACCAGCGGCGCCCAGCAGGGCGAGCGAGAGGGTCGAGAGAGCAAGTTTCTTCATCGTTGAGTTTCTCCACGCAAGTGATTCATCGTTATTTGTTGCGGATTGGAGAATAGCTCAGTGCCATACACGCAAGAAAGCTTAAAAAATAAAGTGTCTCGAAAAGGTAACAGCGCGAAAAAGTCCATATATATCAAGCACATCAGCGACTGTTCCTGTTTTTGAAATAGTTGACAATTGCTGCGCCGCGATTGTTTCAATAGTTGATGCGCATGTCGGCAGATCCCCTCTTTCAGCCTGTTGCAGCAGGGAAACGAGGGTGTGCAAACGTTTGCGGTTGCAGTGGCGTGCACGCCGACGTATCAAGCGCGCGTTGACGCCGCACGAATGCGCGGCGGACTCAGGGGTTGCAAAGGGGCGGGCGGGTATGCCGGGCGCGCGCGATCGATGCGCGCCCGGTTGCAGACGGCGGGTAAATCAGTCGTCGCGCGGGCGATGGTCGGCGCGGCCAGGTTGAGCAACGCGAGCGGCCGCGGCCGGCGCTGAATCCTCGGCCGGCCGATGCGCGTTGCCGCGGGCTGCCGCGAATTCCGCGCCGAGCAGCAGCACGATCGCGGAGAAGTACAGCCACATCAGCAGGACCGCGAACGATCCGGCCGCGCCGAACGCGCTCGCGGTGCCCGCATGCGCGAGATACAGCGCGAACAGCTTCTTGCCGCCGGAGAACAGGATCGCGGACACGATGCCGCCGATCGCGGCGTCGCGCCACGCGACGCGCGCATCGGGCAGGAACTTCATCAACGACGCGAACGCGCCCGCGAGCACGGCGATGCCGACGAAGAACTGCACGAGGTTCGTGACGATCACATACGGCGAATCCCCCAGCAGCCAGGTGCCGACGAACGTGATCGCGGTGTCGAGCACGAGCGACACGATCAGCAGGAACGCGACGCCGAGCACCAGCCCGAACGAGATCAGCCGCACGCGCACGAGCCCGAGCATGCTCGACCAGCGGTTCTCGGTGGCCGGCCAGATCACGCTGAGCGCGGCGCTGAGCGACGCGAAGGTGGCCGACGCGCCGATCGCGAGCGCGGCGAACGAGATCAGGGTTGCCAGGCCGCCGCGCTCGCCCGCGCGGTGCGCGTTCTGCACGATCGTCTGGATGCTGGCCGCCGCGTCGTCGCCGATCAGCTGGTGGGCCTGTTCGAACACCTGGCCGCGCGCGGCATCGTCGCCGTAGAACCAGCCGGCCACGGCGATCACCATCACGAGCATCGGCGCGAGCGAGAACGCGGAGAAAAAGGCGATGCCCGCGGCCATCGCGGAGCAGCGGTCGGACGAGAAGCGCTTGAACGCGGTGAGGGCCCAGTTGGCCTGTTCTTGCGCGAGACGGGTGGCTTCGGAGGTGATCTGTCGTTTCATGACGGGTCGGTGGCGCGCGGAACGCGGATCATCGTTGGTAATCAGACAATTCAGTATTGATCCGAGGATTCGAACATAGTTGCGCGAACTGTCTATAATTCCTTTCAGTTTCCTCACCCCCACAATAACGCCGAGACCAGCCATGCTACAAATGTCCCGGCGCCAGTTCCTGAAGGTGACGGCTACGTCGCTTGCCGGATCGAGTCTAGCCCTGATGGGCTTCTCTCCATCCGAAGCGCTTGCCGAAGTCCGACAGTACAAGCTGGCGCGCACAGTCGAAACGCGCAACACCTGTCCTTACTGTTCAGTAGGTTGCGGCATCCTGATGTACAGCCTCGGAGACGGCGCGAAAAACGCCCAGCCGAGCATCGTCCACATCGAAGGCGATCCCGACCATCCGGTCAATCGCGGCACGCTGTGCCCGAAGGGCGCGAGCCTGATCGACTTCATCCACAGCCCGAACCGCCTGACGCACCCCGAGTATCGTGCGCCCGGCTCGGACAAGTGGGAACCGATTTCGTGGAATGACGCGCTCGACCGCATCGCGAAGCTGATGAAGGCCGATCGCGACGCGAACTTCGTCGAGACGGCGGAAGACGGTGCGAAGGTCAACCGATGGCTGACCACCGGCATGCTGGCCGCGTCGGCGGGCAGCAACGAAGTCGGCTACCTGACGCACAAGACCATCCGCAGTCTCGGGATGCTCGCATTCGACAATCAGGCGCGTGTCTGACATGGCCCGACGGTGGCAGGTCTTGCCCCGACGTTTGGCCGTGGAGCGATGACGAACCATTGGGTCGACATCAAGAACGCGGATGTGATTCTCGTGATGGGCGGCAATGCAGCCGAAGCCCATCCGTGCGGTTTCAAGTGGGTAACGGAGGCGAAGGCGCACCGCAAGGCGCGGCTGATCGTCGTCGACCCGCGCTTCACGCGTACGGCCTCGGTGGCCGACTACTACGCGCCGATCCGCACCGGCACCGACATCGTCTTCCTGGGCGGCGTCATCAACTATCTGCTGACGAACGACAAGATCCAGCATGAGTACGTGAAGAACTACACGGACTTCTCGTTCATCGTGCGCGAGGATTTCGCGTTCAACGACGGCATCTATTCCGGCTATGACGCGGAGAAACACGCGTACCCGGACAAGTCGAGCTGGGACTACGAGCGCGGCGACGACGGCTTCGTGAAGGTCGACCCGACGCTGCAGCATCCGCGTTGCGTGTACAACCTGCTGAAGCAGCACTACGCGCGCTATACGCCGGACATGGTCCAGCAGACGTGCGGCACGCCGAAGGAGAAATTCCTGAAGGTGTGCGAGATGCTCGCGACCACGGCCGTTCCCGGCCGCGCCGGCACGGTGCTGTACGCGCTCGGCTGGACGCACCACTCGATCGGCGCGCAGATCATCCGCACCGGCGCGATGGTGCAGCTGCTGCTCGGCAACATCGGCATCGCCGGCGGCGGGATGAACGCGCTGCGCGGGCACTCGAACATCCAGGGGTTGACCGACCTCGGGCTGATGTCGAACCTGCTGCCGGGCTACATGACGCTGCCGATGCAGGCCGAGCAGGATTTCGACGGCTACATCAAGAAGCGCGTGCAGCTGCCGCTGCGGCCGAACCAGTTGAGCTACTGGAAGAACTACAAGGCCTTCCACGTGAGCTTCATGAAGTCCTGGTGGGGCGACGCGGCGACCGCCGAGAACAACTGGGGCTACGACTACCTGCCGAAGCTCGACAAGCAGTACGACCTGCTGCAGGTGATCGAGCTGATGAATGCCGGCAAGATGAACGGCTACATCTGCCAGGGCTTCAACCCGCTTGCGGCGTCGCCGTCGAAGGTGAAGACGGCGGCCGGCCTCGCGAAGCTGAAGTGGCTCGTGATCATGGATCCGCTCGCGACCGAAACCTCCGAGTTCTGGAAGCATCACGGCGACTACAACGACGTCGATTCGTCGAAGATCCAGACCGAGGTGTTCCGTCTGCCGACCACGTGCTTCGCGGAGGAAAACGGTTCGCTCGTGAGTTCGAGCCGCGTGCTGCAATGGCACTGGAAGGGCGCGGAGCCGCCGGGCGAGGCACGCAGCGACCTCGAGATCATGTCGGGGCTGTTCCTGCGCATGCGCAAGATGTACCAGACGGACGGCGGCAAGTACCCGGATCCGATCGTCAACCTGACCTGGCCGTACGCGAACCCGGAAAGCCCGACGCCCGAAGAGCTCGCGATGGAGTTCAACGGAAAGGCGCTCGCCGATCTGCCCGATCCGAAGGATCCGGCCAAGACGCTCGTGAAGAAGGGCGAGCAGCTGGCCGCGTTCGCGCAGTTGAAGGACGACGGCACGACCGCGAGTGGCTGCTGGATCTTCTGTGGTGCCTGGACGCAGGCCGGCAACCAGATGGGGCGGCGCGACAACTCCGACCCGACCGGCATCGGCCAGACGCTGAACTGGGCGTGGGCGTGGCCGGCGAACCGGCGGATCCTGTACAACCGCGCGTCGTGCGACGTCGCCGGCAAGCCGTTCGACCCGACCCGCAAGCTGATCGGCTGGAACGGCAGCGCGTGGAAGGGGGCCGACATTCCCGACTTCAAGGCGGACGAATCGCCCGAAAACGGGATGGGGCCGTTCATCATGAACCCGGAAGGCGTCGCGCGCTTCTTCGCCCGGGCGGGGATGAACGAAGGTCCGTTCCCCGAGCACTACGAGCCGTTCGAGACACCGCTCGACGCGAACCCGCTGCACCCGAACAACCCGCAGGCGCTGAACAACCCGGCTGCCCGCGTGTTCCCGGACGACCGCGCGTCGTTCGGCAAGGTGGCGGATTTCCCGCACGTGGCGACGACGTACCGGCTGACCGAGCACTTCCACTACTGGACCAAGCATGCGCGGCTGAACTCGATCATCCAGCCCGAGCAATTCGTCGAGATCGGCGAAGACCTCGCGAAGGAAGTCGGCGTCGCGCATGGCGAGCGCGTGAAGGTGTCGTCCAAGCGCGGCTACATCATCGCGGTCGCCCTCGTCACGAAGCGGATCAAGCCGCTGACGGTCGACGGCAAGAAGGTCCAGACGGTCGGCGTGCCGTTGCACTGGGGCTTCAAGGGTCTGACGAAGCCCGGCTATCTCGCCAATACCCTGACTCCGTCCGTGGGTGACGGCAACTCCTATACACCGGAATTCAAGTCGTTCCTGGTGAAGGTCGAAAAGGCGTAAGGGGAAAGAGATGGCATTGCAATCGCTGGATATCAAGCGCGTCTCGGCCACCACGACGCCACCGCCCACGGTGCGCGAACCGGTGACCGGGAGTGTCGCCAAGCTGATCGACGTATCGAAGTGCATCGGCTGCAAGGCATGCCAGACGGCATGCATGGAGTGGAACGACCTGCGTGACGAGGTCGGCACCAACGTCGGCGTGTACGACAACCCGGCCGACCTGAGCGAGCATTCGTGGACGGTCATGCGGTTCTCCGAATACGAGAACCCGGCCGGTGACCTCGAGTGGCTGATCCGCAAGGACGGCTGCATGCACTGCGAGGATCCGGGCTGCCTGAAGGCGTGTCCGTCCCCGGGCGCGATCGTGCAGTACAACAACGGGATCGTCGATTTCCACGAGGAGAACTGCATCGGTTGCGGCTATTGCGTGACCGGCTGCCCGTTCAACGTTCCGCGGATCTCGAAGAAGGATCATCGCGCGTACAAGTGCACGCTCTGTTCCGACCGCGTCGCGGTCGGCCAGGAACCGGCCTGCGTGAAGACCTGCCCGACGGGCGCGATCGTGTTCGGCACCAAGGAGGACATGAAGCAGCACGCGGCCGAGCGGATCGAGGACCTGAAGGAGCGCGGCTTCGAGCATGCGGGGCTGTACGACCCGCAGGGCGTCGGCGGCACGCACGTGATGTACGTGCTGCACCACGCGGACAAGCCGTCGCTGTACCACGGGCTGCCCGACAACCCGTCGATCAGCCCGATGGTGAAGCTGTGGAAGGGCATCGCGAAGCCGCTCGCGGTGGCCGGCATCGCGCTGACGGCGCTCGCCGGGTTCTTCCACTATGTCCGGGTCGGTCCGAACGAGGTGAGCGACGAAGAGGAAAAGGCCGCGCAAGACGAGGCGCGACGCATCAAGGAGGACGCGAAATGAAACACGACGACCCCAACCTGATCGTCCGCTACTCGGCGAACGAGCGCACGAACCACTGGATCACCGCGATCACGTTCGTGCTGCTCGCATTGTCCGGGCTCGCGCTGTTTCATCCGTCGATGTTCTGGCTGACCGCGCTGTTCGGCGGCGGCCAGTGGACGCGGATCCTGCATCCGTTCGTCGGCCTCGTGATGTTCGTGTCGTTCGCGATCCTTGTGGTGCGCTTCTGGCACCACAACGCGCTCGACGCGGACGATCGCCAGTGGCTCAAGCAGATCGGCGACGTGCTGACCAACCAGGAAGACAAGCTGCCGCCTGTCGGGCGCTATAACGCCGGGCAGAAGCTGCTATTCTTTACGCTGGTCGCGTGCCTGCTGCTGCTCCTGCTGTCGGGAGTCGTGATCTGGCGGCGCTACTTCTCGTTCTACTTCCCGATCGGGGTGATCCGCGCGGCCGCTGTCGTGCATGCCGTGGCGGCCTTCGTGCTGATCGCGAGCATCATCGTGCACATTTACGCGGCGTTGTGGGTGAAGGGCTCGATCGGCGCGATGGTGCGCGGCACCGTCACGCTGGGCTGGGCTCGCAAGCATCACCCGAAGTGGTTCCGTGAAAGCGTGAAATAACGCACCGGAGCGGGGCGGCTCGCCGATCGCGGCGGGCTGCTCCGTCAGCCGTCGGAACCGCCTGAAGCGCCGACCTGTCGGCGCTTGTTTGGGGTCTGTTTGCGCATGGAACGCGCATGCGAATGCCCGAAATCGCTCGCAGGGCAAGGAGTGAGGAGCGCCGTTTGGCCGAGCCAAACAAGAGACGAACGACGCCGCCATGTGGGCGATTTCGGGCATTCCCGTGGACTATATTTTTAAATTTGGGGTTGCCACGAGACGGGCCGCTCGCTGCGTTGCGCTCCTTGCGAATACGTCAGTATTCGCGGCGTCGCGCGTCTTGCGAGCGGCCCGTCTCGTGGCAACGCATGCGCGTTCCATGCGCAAACAGACCCCTTGGAAGACATATCTGTGACACAACGCATTCTCGAACCGACCGAGATCTCGACACTCGATCATTCGGCCATCCCGCGCTTTCGCCTGCCGGAGCGCGCCACCGCGTTCTCGGCGCGCGCCGCGCGGCTGCGCAAGCTGGCCGACCTGAACCCGATCAGCGGCTACCTGCGGCTGATGGCCACCGTCGCCGATGCGCAGCACGCGACGCTGCAAACGCTCGAACTGCCGCTGCCGTCGAAGGAAGCGATCGCGCGTGCGCAGGAGCATTCGATGCCGCTCGTGCCGGCGCTCGACGGCGAGCGCGATCCGCGCTGGCGCGCCGTGCTGTACGAACTGCTCGACCGCGTCGAAGGCGCCGGGCTCGTCAACCCGCAGCTCGCGAAGCTGCTCGACCGGCTGCGCCTGATGGCGCCCGCCGAACTCGACGCGCAAGCCGACGCGATCCTCGCACTGCGTTTCGCCGAAGTCGACCCGGCTACCGCGCCGTTCCTGATGGCCGCGCTACAGGTCGTCTGGACGGACCTCGCCAGCCGCATTCCGCCGGCCGACGTCCCGTATCTCGACCAGCCGGGGCTGTGCCCGGTGTGCGGCACGCATCCGGTCGCGAGCGTCGTGAGGGTGGGCGGCCAGTACCAGGGCTACCGTTTCCTGCAATGCGGGCTGTGCACGACCGAGTGGCACATGGTGCGCACGAAGTGCTCGCACTGCGATTCGACGAAAGGCATCGCGTATCACGGGATCGAGGGCGGCAGCGAAGCCGTCAAGGCCGAATCGTGCGACGAGTGCAAGACCTATCGCAAGATCGGCTATCAGGACAAGGACTACGAGTTCGAGCCGCTGGCGGACGATCTCGCGAGTCTCACGCTCGACCTGCTGATGAACGAGGCCGGCTACCAGCGCAGTTCACCGAACCCGCTGCTGTGGCCGGATGTCTCGCGGGACGCCAATTGACGGCACGGGCCGGCGCGGTGCGCGAGCACCGGCGCCGGCCCGCTGCGAAGCATGAGACTGGAGCCACCACGACGTGACCGAACCCGGTTTGAATGAATTGAATGCGGTGCTTGCGCGCGTACCGTCTGTCGAGCGCGTGCTGTCGTCGGCGCCGCTGCAACCGCTGCTCGCCGACTATGGCCGCACGCGCGTGCTGAACGCCGTGCGTGCCGAGCTCGAGCGCTGGCGTACCGCCGCGCAGCACGATCCGGCTGCGGCCGAGCCGCTCGACGAGCCGCGCATCGCCGCGGCCGTCGCGCATGCGCTGGCCGCGCAGAGCGCGGGCGCGGTGCGCGCCGTGTTCAACCTGACCGGCACCGTGCTGCACACGAACCTCGGGCGCGCGCTGTTGCCCGACGACGCGGTGCGCGCGGTGGTCGACGTGCTGACGCGGCCGGTCAACCTCGAATTCGACCTCGCCACGGGCCGCCGCGGCGATCGCGACGACCTGATCGACGATCTGTTGTGCGAACTGACGGGCGCGGAGGCCGCGACCGTCGTCAACAACAATGCGGCGGCCGTGCTGCTGGCGCTGTCGGCGCTGGCGACGAAGCGGGAAGTCGTCGTGTCGCGCGGCGAGCTGGTCGAGATCGGCGGCGCATTCCGCATCCCCGACATCATGAGCCGCGCGGGCGCCAGGCTGCGCGAAGTCGGCACCACCAACCGCACCCATCTGCGCGACTACGCGGACGCCATCGGCCCGCGCACCGCGCTGCTGATGAAGGTTCACTGCAGCAACTACGCGATCAGCGGCTTCACGAAGGAGGCGACGCTCGCCGAACTCGCGCCGCTCGCACGCGAGCACGGGCTGCCGGTGGCCGTCGATCTCGGCAGCGGCACGCTCGCCGACCTGTCGCAATGGGGTTTGCCGCACGAGACGACCGTGCAGGAAACCGTTGCCGCCGGCGCAAACGTTGTCACGTTCAGCGGCGACAAACTGCTCGGCGGCCCGCAGGCCGGCCTGATCGTCGGCGATCGCGCGCTGATCGCGAAGATCAAGAAGCATCCGCTCAAGCGCGCGCTGCGCGTCGGCAAGCTGACGCTCGCGGCGCTCGAGCCGGTGCTGCGCCTCTACCAGTCGCCCGAGTTCCTGCGTGACCGGCTCACGACGCTGCGGCTGCTGACGCGCCCGCAGCGCGAGATCGCCGAGGCTGCCGAACGCGTGCGTCCGGCGCTGCAGGCCGCGCTCGGCAGCGGTTTCGACGTGACGGTCGAGCCGATGTTCAGCCAGATCGGCAGCGGCGCGCTGCCGGTCGACCAGTTGCCGAGCGCCGGGCTCGTCGTGCGCACGGCGGACGGCAAGCGCGGCGGTCGCGCGCTGGCGCAACTCGAGAAACGGCTGCGCGCATGGCCGCGCCCGGTGATCGGGCGCGTGGCCGACAATGCGCTGCGGCTCGACCTGCGCTGCCTCGAAGCCGCCGACGAAGCGGTGTTCGTCGCGCAATGCGTGCCGCTCGCGGGGCCCGCTGCATGATCGTCGGTACCGCCGGACACATCGACCACGGCAAGACGACGCTGGTGCGCGCGCTGACGGGCGTCGACACCGATCGCCTGAAGGAAGAGAAGGCGCGCGGCATCTCGATCGAGCTCGGTTACGCGTATACGCCGCTCGACAACGGCGACGTGCTCGGCTTGATCGACGTGCCGGGCCACGAGAAGCTGATTCATACGATGGCGGCCGGTGCATGCGGGATCGACTTCGCGCTGCTCGTGATTGCGGCCGACGACGGCGTGATGCCGCAGACGCGCGAGCATCTCGCGATCCTGCAGCTGCTGGGCGTCACGCACGGCGCCGTCGCGCTGACGAAATGCGATCGCGTCGACCCTGCGCGGGTGGCCGACGTGCGAGACGAGATCGCCACGTGGCTGAACGACTCGACGCTCGCCGGCGTGCCGATCTTCGAAACGCGTGCGACTGCCGCGGACGATCCGGGCGTCGCTGCGTTGAAACGTTACCTGGCGGATGCGGCGATCGCGTGGCGCGCCCGGCGCGATGACGGGCTGTTCCGGCTCGCGGTCGATCGCGTGTTTACGCTCGCGGGGCAGGGCACCGTCGTGACGGGCACCGCGTTCGCGGGCCGCGTCGCGACCGGCGACACGCTCGCGATCGTGCGCACGGGCGGTGCGGCCCGCGTGCGCAGTATCCACGCGCAGAACCGGCCGGTCGAGGCCGGCCGCGCGGGCGAGCGTTGCGCGCTGAATCTGGCCGGGGTCGACAAGGCCGATGTCGAACGCGGCGATACCGTCGCCGATGCGCGGCTCGTCGCGACGTCGCCGCGTCTGGACGTCGAACTGACGCTGCTCGAGGATGCGGGGCTCACGCTGACGCACTGGGCGCCATTGCACGTGCATCTCGGCACGCTGCATCGCGTGGCCCATGTCGCGCTGCTCGACGGCGACACGCTCGCGGCCGGCCAGCGGATGCGCGTGCAGCTGGTGTTCGACGAGCCGGTGTTCGCGCTGCCGGGCGACCGCTTCATCGTCCGCAATCCGCAGGCAACGCGTACCGTCGGCGGCGGCCGCGTGCTCGATCCATTCGGGCCGGCACGCAAGCGTCGTACACCCCAGCGCCGCGCGTGGCTCGATGCGCTGGCCGAATGGCTCGACGAAGGACGCCTCGATGCGCTGCTCGCGCAGGCGCCGCTCGGTATTGCGCGGACGACGCTCACGCACCTGACGGGGTTCGCGCCGAATGTGCTGGCGTTGCCTGGCGATGCGTTGGCGATCGGGCAACGCGATGCCGCGTCGAACGAAGGCGCGGTGATTTCGCAGGTGCACTGGCGCGCGCTGCAGACGCGGGCAATCGAGACGCTGCGCACGTATCACGAACGCATGCCCGACGAACAGGGGCTCGACGCCGCACGCCTGCGGCGGATGGCTGCGCCGCTCGTCGGCGATGCGCTGTGGCGTGCGCTCGTCGATGCGCTGGTCGCGGGCGGCGAAGTCGCGCGCAGCGGGCCGTGGCTGCATCTGCCGTCGCATTCGGTGAGCCTCGAGCCGCGCGAGGAAGTGCTGGCGCAGCAACTGCTGCCGCTGCTGCATGCGGGGCGCTTCGATCCGCCGTGGGTGCGCGACCGGCCCGCGACACGGGCGCGGCCGAGGACGCGGTGCGCACGCTGCTGCGCAAGCTCGCGCGGCGCGGCGACGTGCAACAGGTCGTGCGCGACCTGTTCTATCATGCGGACGTCGCGCGCGAACTGGCGGCGCTGGTCGCGCATCTCGCGCCGTCGCGCGGCGGCGGGCTCGATGCGGCGACGTTCCGCGACGCGACGGGGCTCGGTCGCAAGCGCGCGATCCAGATTCTCGAGTTCTTCGATCGGGTTGGGTATCTCGCTTCCACCGCGATCTTCACTACCTGCGGCCTGACAGCGGTTGGGCGGGTATTCAGGCGTAGGCGCTCGTTGTTCTTCGGTTTCTTTTTCCCACGGAAGGCATTCGTATCCGGTGGTACGGCTGGACTTCAAATCCAGTTGGGGGTGTCAGACACTCCCGGGTAGGTTCGACTCCTGCTGCCTTCCGCCAGTCATGGCTTCCCGCGCATTCCGGCGACTTCCGTCAACGCCCCGCAGATCGATGATTTCAAAGTGATCTTTGGGTGGCGGTGTGCTTGCGGCTTCCACTCGTGTTCCGCACAGACGGGCAGTGGTGGTGTCAGGCATGGAGCCTCCGTGGAAGACAGGAACAAAACCGGAGACACGAGCTTTCGGCGCGCAGGCTCCCCTATTTTCAGGCCGAAACAAGATGGCAGCGGCAGGCAGCCGTGCGGATGCTATCGCCGGCTGGCATCACGCAGTAGCCCGAGGCGCACGAGGCTTTCGGCCGTGGCGACAATGGCGTCCTCGCGTGGACGGGGCGACCAGCCGAGCAAGCGGATGGCCTTCTGGCTGGTAGCGTTCAGATTGCGGCCGAGCAGCGGCAGCGATCCTCGCAGCGCGGGATCCCTGAGTGCGCCGATGCGTACCAGCCAATCGGGCAGCACCCGGGTGGACACATGGCGCGCGGCATCCCCCATGCGCGCTTTGAGCAGTTGCGCGACTTCGGCGAGCCACATGCTTTCGCCGGCGATGGCAATGAAGCGCTCGCCGTTCGCGGCTTCGTGGGTCATCGCGCGCACGTGCAGGTCGGCGACATCGCGCACGTCGACGAAACCGGAATTGATTCGCGGATTGCCCGGCTGGCCGTCCAGCATGCCCCGGATCAGGCGGATGGAGTGCGAATAGTCGTCGCCGAGCACGGGCCCGAGAACCGTCACCGGATTGATCGCGGACAGTTGCATGCCGCGTCCTTCTCGCGCGACGAAATCCCACGCCGCGCGTTCCGACAACGTCTTCGACTTCTGATAAGGCCAGACGTCGGCGGCCGTCAGGTTGCTCCAGTCGGTCTCGTCGAAGGGGCGGCTCATTGGCCCGTGTCCGGCGCAGATCGCACCGAAAGCAGAGGTCAGCACGACGCGTTTTACACCGGCGTCCCGCGCCGCACGCAGCACGCGCAGCGTGCCTGCTACGGCGGGCTTGACCCAATCGCCCTCACTCGTCTGCGTGCCGGTGGGCGTGGGCGACGCGCCATGCACGACGTAGGCGCAGCCGGCGGTTGCCTGTTGCCAGCCGTCGCCAGCGAGGAGATCCGCCGCGACGAATGACAGACGATCTCCGGGTGCTGCGCCGCCTCGTTCGAGCTGGGCGCGCACCTGCGTCTCGCGCGTGAGCGAGCGAACGGTGGTTCGCACCTGATAGCCTCGATTCAGCAGCGCCAGGATGCAGTGTTGTGCAATGAAGCCGGTGCCGCCGGTTACGAGAACCGATTTGAGGCTGGTATTGCTGTTCATGTCGTTGATTGTCGAGGATGAAGAACCGGGAGGTTAAGACCCGGCCCGCGGCTTGTTAATGCTCTATAGTGCGATTTACTTGCGCGACAGTACGATGATGAGTGACGACCCCTTCTCCGACATCCTGAGACTCACGAACGCCGAATCGCTGGCGACGGGAGGCTTCTCCGCCGGCGGCGCTTGGGCCGTTCGATTTCCGGCACCGGACAAGATCAAGTTCTTTGCGGTGGTAAAGGGCGCGTGCTGGGTTTCCATCGACGGAGAAGAAACGCCCATCCGCTTTGGGCGCGGTGACGTCGGGTTGCTGACGGCAAAGCGGTCTTTCGTCCTCGCAAGCGACCCTTGCGTTCCGCCGGTCGACGCGATGGCGTTGTTCTCGGGCGCCGGAAAGTCGACGGTGAAACTGGGCGATGGCGACGATTTCGCGCAGATCGGCGGACACGTACTGCTCGATCCGGTCACGGGCAGCTTGCTGTCGGACGTTCTGCCGCCATGGATTCACGTGCCGGCCGTCTTGCCGCAGGCCGTGAAGGTCCGCTGGCTTCTCGAGCAACTCGTGGAAGAGCGTGCAGCCGACCTGCCTGGGGCACAACTCGTATCGGCCCAGCTTTCCCAACTGCTGTTCATTCAGATACTGCGCGCACATCTGAAAACGTCCGCGTCCTTGACGGGATGGCTGCGCGCGTTCGGCAACCCGCGCATCGCCCCCGCATTGCGACTGATGCACGGCGATCCCGCTCGTTCATGGCATCTGGACGAGCTTGCCGCCGCGTGTGCGATGTCGCGGACCACGTTCGCTTCTCACTTCAGGGCGAGCGCCGGTGTCGCGCCGCTGGCCTATCTTGGCGAGTGGCGCATGCGTCTTGCCGAGCGCCGTTTGCGCGACGAGAACATGCCGGTCGCGGTGCTTGCGCAGTCGCTCGGCTACTCGTCCGAAAGCGCATTCAGTCATGCGTTCAAGCGCATGTCCGGGCATTCGCCGAAGGCGTATCGTCATATCGTACGGACTGCTTCTGAAGGCGTGGGCGGAGAGCGGGGCCGCGTTCGTGCGGACGTCGAGGCTACCGGTTCGACGCTGCAGTCGCTTCCATCGGAACCTCGGTGAAATGCGCGAGCGACCCGCGGATCGGATCGCGGGCATGTCGGATTCACGGCCCTCAAGACAGGCGTTGCCCTTCCTTACGCAAGGATCCTGTCAGGTGACGCAACGCGTCCAGCAGTTCGACGGCGGGCGCGGGGAGCACGCCGCCCGACACAGCTGCGTTGTCGCGTGCTCGACTAGTGCATGCCGTTATCTCGCAGCACGTCCCGCGCGGCACGAACGATCGCCTCTACCGTGATGTCGAATTTCTCGTACACGTCGTTGATTTTTCCGGACTCGCCGAAGCTGTGCATGCCGACAAATCGGCCTTTCGGGCCGATGTATCGCTCCCATCCCAGTTCGACCGCGGCCTCGACCGCGACTCTCGCAGGAGACGCGCCCAGCACAGCCTCCTGGTAATCGCGTGGCTGCTCCTCGAAGAGCAGGCGGCACGGCATCGATACAACGGTCGTCGGCACACCTTCCTTCTGCAGGATGTCGCGAGCCTGGACAGCGAGGTGAACCTCCGAGCCTGTCGCGAGCAGCGTGAGTCGGCGCGGTCCGCCATCGGCCTTCCGCAAAATGTAGGCGCCACGCGCCGACTCGTTGTCGTTGCCGGGCTCGTTGCGCACGAGCGGGACCGGCTGTCGCGACAATGCGAGGAGCGCAGCCCTGCGGGGCTGTTCGAGAATCAGTTCCCAGCACTCTGCCGCTTCGATTGGATCGGCCGGCCGATACACGGCGAGCTGCGGAATGGCCCGAAGTGCCGCGAGATGTTCGACGGGCTGATGGGTCGGGCCATCTTCTCCGAGGCCGATCGAATCGTGCGTCATCACAAAGATGGATCGCACCCGCATCATCGCGCTCAACCGGATCGCCGGGCGGCAGTAGTCCGAAAAACAAAGGAAGGTACCGCCGTACGGAATCAGGCCGCCATGCAGTGCAATGCCGTTCATTGCAGCGGCCATGCCGTGTTCGCGGACGCCGTAGTGGAGATACGAACCTTTGAACTGGCCAGGCTCGATCGCGATTTGATTCTTCGTCTTCGTATTGTTGGACACCGTAAGATCCGCCGAGCCGCCGAGCAATTCCGGAATCGCGTCAAAGAGACGATCCAGCACTTCGCCGCTGGCCTTGCGGGTGGCCATTTCACTACGACTGGCAATAAACGCCTGCCGTGCCGCGGCAATTGCCTGCTTCCAGTCATCTGGAAGCTTGCCCGCATTGCGCCGCTCGAATTCGGTACGCAGCGCCTGCGGCGCCCGGCCGACGCGTTCTTCCCACGCGAGTCTCGTGTTGCGGCCGCGCGCCCCGATCTCTCGCCATGCCTTCAGCAGGTCATCCGGGATTTCAAACGGCGGCGAATGCCAGTCGAGGGTCTGTCGTGCGCCCGCGATTTCGTCCTCGCCCGGCGCGTCGCTATGCGCGCGCTCGGTCCCGGCCTTCGTCGGAAAGCCGAACCCGATGATCGTCCTGCATGCGATCAAGGTCGGTCTGTCATTCGTTGTTCGAGCGGTTTCGATAGCGCGCCGAATCGCATCCGTGTCGTGACCGTCGATTTCCAGGACGCGCCATCCGGCCGCGTGAAAGCGCTCGATCTCGTTGTCCGAGACCGCGAGGCTGGTGGCGCCGTCGATGGAAATCGAATTGTTGTCCCAAAACGCAATCAGTCTGCCCAACCGGAGGTGGCCGGCCAAGGAGATGGCCTCGTGGCTGATGCCTTCCATCAGGCAACCGTCACCGAGAAATACGTACGTGTAGTGATCGACAAGATCATCGCCGAAGTGCGCATTCATGATGCGCTCGGCCAGCGCCATTCCGACGGACTCCGCGAGGCCTTGTCCGAGGGGGCCGGTCGTCAGTTCGATTCCCTCGGCGTGCGAGTACTCCGGATGGCCCGGCGTCTTGCTGCCGACTTGCCGGAAGCGCTTGATCTCGTCCAGGGTCATGTCGGAATAACCCGTCAGGTAGAGGAGGCTGTAGAGGAGCATCGACGCGTGTCCGTTGGAAAGCACCAGCCGGTCTCGATCGATCCAGTGGGGCGCGGATGCATCGAATTGCATGAATTCCTTGAACAGGACCGTCGCGACGTCAGCCAATCCCATTGGCGCACCAGGATGACCGCTGTTGGCTTTCTGGACGGCATCCATTGCAAGGAAGCGAATGCAGTTCGCCAGCGCGCGAAGATGTGGGTCTCTTGGGGGCGGCACGGCTTTGGGCGTCGCCCGGGAATGTGCGGTGGGATCACTCATCGGTTCTCCTGTTTTGGCTCGGAAGGATGAGGCCGCGGCGCAATATCCATGCCTTTCCCGGCGCGACTGTCACGTCGGGTGACGACGATCCCAACGTCGCCATGGTGACGTGGGGGCCCTCGAGCGTAGCAGTCGGCGATGGTGTTCAGACGGCTTCGCGTTCCCGTTGTGCCAATCGGATCGCTTTCAATCGTCGAAGTCGATGTCGTTATTTTGTAATGTTCGGGTGAAAGTTTTCATTTTTGTTTTTAATGATTGAAATAATAAACAAAAATATAAATTCACAAATGAAATGCAAGTTGAGTGCATGTCATGGCGATCGATTCAATCAGTGATATCAATCATCATGAGAAATCGAGTGCTCGGCGTATGATGCATGCTCACGATCGCCCTGAATTCAAATGGTCGGCACACGGCTGGTCTCACGATCCTGCAGCCGCAAATAATCAAAAAGTCGTTTTGCAATGGGCGACCCAGAAATAGAAAAAGCATTTCCAAGCGCATCCGCCGTGGTATGTCGCGTGCATCAAGAGAGATGTCCGGTCGCCCGTGAGGTTGTCGTGAGTGCTCAAAGGAGACCGCCGCTCCCGTGACAAAGAAGGGGATGCCCTTTCAATTGTCGACGGGGATCCATATTGAAACTCACCACACGTGAGACAGTCGTGTTGGGCCTGATTTCGCGAGGCCTTACCGACCGTGAAATCGCGGCCGAACTGTCCGTTTCCGTCTATACCGCGCGCAAGCATCGCGAAAATCTCCTCAATAAATTCGGCTTCAGGAAATCGGCGGAGCTGACCATGCGCTATTTCGCTCTTTTTCCTGATGTGCTCAAAAAAACGGTATTCGGCATCGTCCCGACCCGTTCTCGTCGCGCGAACGCGAAATCCTGAATCTGCTTGCCGCCGGCATGAGCGACAAGCAGGTCGCTCGCGCGCTCGGCATCAGCGACCAGACCGCCCGCAAGCATCGCGCGCATCTTCTCGGCAAGACCGGCTCGCCCAACATCTGCGCGCTTCTCCATACGGCCGTGCTGTCCGGCTGGCTCCCCGTTCCCTTTCACGTTACCGAGCCCGGCTCGCCGTAGCGAGACGCGTACCGCATTTGCCGTATGGAACCGGCAGGACCCGACTCGCAGAATCGATCTGCCGATTCGTCCGATGTTTCCGCCGACCCATGCGTACCGGGCCGATGGATGCGTGGACGGCCGGCATGTCGACGGCGCACACGACGCAGGGCCTGCGAGTCGTGCTCCGACTGATTCCTCTTCATTAAGGATTCGAAAATGACTCATGTACACCATGCATTGCCGGGGGTATCGCACGCGGTCTCGGGATATGTTCCGGCTTACGCGACGGCGGTTGCGCAAGGGGAGTTCGCGCCGCAGGGCATCGGCGGCGCGGTCATCGGCACGGCCGCGCCGGTGCTCGGCGAGCTGCTCGGCCGGCTCGGCGGGCTGCTGCCGTTCGCCGCGCAGCCGCAGGCGGCGTTCGCACCGCAAGGCGTGTTCGGCGACATCCTGAAATCGGTCGCGCCGACCGTCGGCACGGTCGCGGGGCAACTGGGTGGGCTGCTGCCGTTCTCGGCTCAACCGCAAGCGGCGCTTGCGCCGCAAGGCATTGGCGGCGCGGTCATCGGCACGGCCGCGCCGGTGCTCGGTGAACTGCTCGGCCGGCTCGGCGGGCTGTTGCCGTTCGCTGCGCAGCCGCAGGCGGCGCTCGCACCGCAAGGCGTATTCGGCGACATCCTGAAATCGGTCGCGCCGACGATCGGCACCGTCACCGGGCAACTGGGTGGGCTGCTGCCGTTCTCGGCCCAGCCTCAGGCGGCGTTCGCGCCGCAGGGTATCGGCGGTGCGGTCATCGGCACGGCCGCGCCGGTGCTCGGCGAGTTGCTCGGCCGGCTCGGCGGGTTGCTGCCGTTCTCGGCTCAACCCCAAGCAGCGTTCGCACCGCAGGGTGTATTCGGCGACATCCTGAAGTCGGTCGCGCCGACGGTCGGCACCGTCGCCGGGCAACTGGGTGGACTGCTGCCGTTCTCGGTCCAGCCGCAGGCGGCGTTCGCACCGCAAGGCGTGTTCGGCGACATCCTGAAGTCGGTCGCACCGACGGTCGGCACCGTCGCCGGGCAACTGGGTGGGTTGCTGCCGTTCTCGGTCCAGCCGCAGGCGGCGTTCGCACCGCAAGGCGTGTTCGGCGACATCCTGAAATCGGTCGCACCGACGGTCGGCACCGTCGCCGGGCAACTGGGTGGGTTGCTGCCGTTCTCGGCTCAGCCGCAGGCGGCGTTCGCGCCGCAAGGCATCGGCGGCGCCGTGATCGGCACCGCCGCGCCGGTACTCGGCGAGCTGCTCGGCCGGCTCGGTGGGCTGCTGCCGTTCGCGGCGATCCCCGCCCAGCCGGCATTCCACTGACCTGTCGCGACAGTAGACCTGCGCCACCCGCGGCCTCCGCGGTGGCGTATCCGATGGACGCGCGTCGCGCAACGACCCGATCGCTCCGGGGCGCGCGTCCGTCGCTTGCGACCGACTGACCCACGGCGTGCCTCGAGTGTCGCGCCACGAAGGAGATTGCGATGGACAAGGACAAGAAGCCCGCCGCCGCGAAGGCGGCAGCCGTGCCGGCGGACGGTGCCGCCGCACCGGATGTCGTGCCGCCCGATTCGGCCGATGAAGCGGTTCATGTGACGAGCGGCAAGCGCCAGTATCTGATTGCGCCCCGGCGCGGCGTGCTTGCTCGCCAGGCCGCGGTGACCCCGATGTCGGCCCACGACCTCGACAATGCGGTCGGTCGGCTGCCCGGCGTCGAAGTCGTGCGCGTGATCAATAGCCACAAGAATGCACAGATGATGTCCGCGCGGCCCGACGAGGCGACCGACACGTACGTCGTCAAGATGGACCCCGCGCACGCGCAGCTGCTGCAGGCGACGGCGCCGCCGGAAATGATCGTCGAGGAGGACCATCCGCTCGGCTACGGGAAAAAGCCGCAACAGGAGTCCGGGGCCGAGCTTCGTCCGCAGGCGGCGATTGCGTCGACCATCCTGCGCCCGGTGACGATCCGCGTGCTGGGCGCGGACGATCAGCCCCAACCCGGCATTCCGGTGACGCTCACGGGCGACGGCTTCCCGGTGAGCGGCACGACCGACGCGCGAGGCGAAACGACGCTGGCCGTCGCGCAGATGGCGCCCGGTCCGCTCCAGTCGCTGGCGGTGCGGCCGTCGCACACGTACTGGAATGTCCACCTGTCGGCGCCGCTGCTGTCGAGCGATCAGGCGAATGTGGTGCGCCTGACGCCGTTGTCGCAGCCGAACCCGAACGTGCCGCCGCATGCCCCCTTCGGGTGGGGGCAGCGCCTGATGGGCCTCGACGAGCTTCCCGCCACGGCGACGGGGCGCGGCGTGCGCGTCGCGATCGTCGATTCGGGGGCGGACGCGTCCCATCCGCTGCTGAACCATATCGTGCGCGGCGCCGATCTGACCAACGACCAGAACCCGGATACGTGGAAGGACGACGTGATCGGCCACGGATCGCATTGCGCGGGCGTGATCGCCGCGCGCATCAGTCCGCAGGCTGCCGACGCGCAGATGGCGATGCGCGGCTTCGCGCCCGACGCGGAGATTCACGTGCTGAAGATCTTTCCCGGCGGCCAGTTCAGCACGCTGATCCAGGCGCTCGACTATTGCATCGATCACGACATCGACGTCGTGAACCTGAGCCTGGGCGCACCGCAGGCGTCGCTCGCGGTCGAGCAGAAGCTGATGGAGGCCGTGCAATCGGGCGTCGCATGTATCGTCGCGGCCGGCAATTCGGGCGGACCCGTCCAGTACCCGGCGTCGTCGCCATACGTGCTCGCGGTGTCGGCGCTGGGACTGCATCGCGAGTTGCCCGTCAACACGTGGGAGCAAACGCAAATCGTCGCGCAGGCTGCGACGGCTGAAGGCCTCTTCTCGCCGACGTTCTCATGCCACGGCCCGCAGATCGGCGTGTGCGGACCGGGGGTGGGTGTCGTATCGACGGTGCCGGGCGCGGCGTTCAACGCCGAATCCGGCACCTCGATGGCGGCGCCGCACATCACGGGGCTCGCGGCGCTGCTGGTGAGCGATCCGCAGATCGCCGGCCATCTCGGGCCGCGCAGGCCGGAGCGCGTCGCCGCACTGTTTCAGCTGATCCGGATGATCTGCACGCCGATCGTTCAGTACGACGTCACGAACCGCTTCGGCGCAGGCCTGCCGCGCTTCCAGAACCTTCGGCAGCTGTTGCAGCAGGCGGGCCGCTGACGGCGCGCGAGCCGCGCCGGCCGTCGGCCGATTCGTCGGCCGGCGCAAATCGTCACACACACACGAGGAGAACCACATCATGTCGACCCTGTTACGCATGACCCGGGCTGCCTGCGTCGCCAGCCTGATTCTGACCGGAGCCGGCGCGCACGCGCAGGACTGGACGCTGGCGCTGTCCTGGAAGCTCGGTGCGTGCGTCGGCGGCGAGGGTGCCCAGACGTGCACGGCAGGCCAGCCGTCAGCGGTGCGCCAGGCCGCCGACGGCGCGCCGATCCGGATCACGGCGATCGGCCTGTATACGCCGCGGCGCGACTGCGACACGGCGCCGGTGCCGGCCGGCACGCTGTCCGACGATGCCGCGCCGTATATCGCACCCGCGAGCGCCGACGATTTCCAGCAGCACTGGAATCGCTACGGAAGCTGCACGGGGTACGCGCCCGCCGGTTACGCCGCCGAGATCGCGGCCATGGCGCGTGCGGTCGGCCTCACGAATCTCGGCCGCTACCTCGGCGAGCATGACAACAAGGTGGTGCGGCTCGACGAGCTGAAGAACGCGCAACTGCATGATTTCTTCCTCGGCGCGGACAAGTCCGTGCAGTTCCTGTGCACGCCCGACGGACGGCTCGCGGAAGTGCGCTACCGGCTGCGCGACTGGTCCGACGTGTTCGTGTATCGCGACAAGGGCGGCATGCTCGTCGTGGCGCAGGGCGGCAATTGCGGCGACGAAGTGCGGCTGTAGCGCACGTTGCGAGCCGACACGCGGGGGAGTCGACATGGAAACGCATCGTTCGTGGTTCAGGACACAGGCGGACGAATCGCCCGCCGCGGACGGCGCTGACGCAGCCTCGTCGAGGCGCGATCTGGTCGGGCAGTTGCTGATCGAATGCAGCGCGATGGCGCGCTACGCGTTGCAGCACGGGATTGCCGTCGCCCCCGACCTGATCGCGCAATTGTCGATGCTGATGGCCGGGGTGCCGCATGCCGCGGCCGATACCGCGGTGGCCGATGCGTCGTCGGTGCACGGCGCATCGTACGCGCTTGCCGCGATTCATCGCCGGCTTGCCGTTGCGATCGCACCGGCCACGCCGCAGGCCGTCACGCTGCTCGACCGCGAACTGCGCGTCCGCTCGCGCCTTGCGTGGTTGGGGCCCGTGCCGCTGATTCGCGCGCTGACGCTGTCCGCCGCGACGTTCCTGGTCGCCGTGATCGCGACGTCGCTGTCGCCGGAAGTGTCCGTCGCGAATATCGACCAGGGGTTTCTCGATTCGCACGGCACCCAACTGCTGTGGAATGCGCTGTTCCTGCTGTTCTGCGCGGGGCTCGGCGCATCGTTTGCCACGCTGTTCCAGGCGCATCGCTACGTCGCGAATTCGACCTACGACCCGAAGTACGACGCGTCGTACGGCGCGCGGCTGATTCTCGGCGTGATCGCCGGCCTGATCCTGGTCGAGCTGCTGCCGCCGCACCTGTACGACGGCGGCAGCATGCGCAGTTTCGGCAAGCCGGCGCTTGCGATGCTCGGCGGGTTTTCGGCGACGGCCGTGCATCGGCTGCTGCACCGGCTCGTGGAGACGCTCGAGACGCTCGTGCGCGGCGATACCGCTGCCGCCGCGCAGGCGACGTTCGAAGCGCATCGCGCCCATGCGGCGACCGAGCGCGTGCAATGGCAAAGCGAACTCGCGGCGGATCTGCTGCGGCTCCAGCAATCGCTTGAAGCGGGCATGCCGCCCGATGCAATCAAGCAGCGGCTCGCCGACTTCACGCGCGCGATGCTGTCGGCGGACGTGCCGCAGGCAGGGCGTCGCGACGGCGCAAGCGCAATCGGGGAATGACCATGCTCTTTCTTTACAACTGGCCGTCGTGGCTGATGGGGTTGTTCATCGTGATCGCAACCGTGTCGGCAGCGCTGGGCGCCTATGCGCTGTTCCGGTGCATCCTGCCCGTCGACCTGCTGCCCGAGCAGCGGGCGATGGCGATCACGATGGTGTCGGTCATCACGACGATCAACTCGTTGCTCATCGCGTTTTCGGCGATCAGCGTGTGGGACGCCTACAACGGCGCGGAGCACACCGTCGAGGCGGAGGCGACCGCGGCCGGCGAGCTGTCGCGCGATCTCGCCGCATTCGGCGACCCGGTCGCCAATGCGGCGCGCGACGCGCTGCGTGCCTATCTCGACGGCGTCGTCCGTGACGAGTGGCCGAAGATGCAGCAGCAGGCAAGCGCGGATGCGCAGGCGGCGGCCCGCTTCGATCTCCTGTTCGACCTGGCGAACCGGATCGAGCCGCGCAGCGAACGGCAGCGCGTGCTGCTCGGCGAGGTGCTCGCGCGAGCGAACGAAATGGCGAAGCATCGCGAACAGCGCCTGCTGACGCTCGACGCGGCGATGCCGGTCACGCTGTGGGGCGTGGTGGTGCTCACGAGCGTCTTGTCGTTTCTGCTGCTCTACCTCCTCCCGGGTACGCGTTTCCACATCGCGCTCGTGACGAGCTGGGCGCTCACGCTCGGCCTCGCGTTCTTCTTCGTGCTTGCCGTCGACCGTCCGTTCGCGGGCGAAGTCAGCGTCAAGCCCGAGCCGCTGCGCGCGATCGTCGCTGCGATGGACGGGCAATCGCGGCGTAGCGGCCCGGCCGCGTCGCGCGACGTTCCGGCATTGCCGCGCAGCCGGCGGCGGACGCGCGCGGACGACGCGGCCGTGGCGTCCGCCACGACCGTTTCCCCACCGCCGGGCGAGCGCACCACGCGCCTGCCTGATCAGATGCAAGGAGACCACGATGACACTCGATGAATTCCGGGCCGCCGCCGCCGTGTCCGCCACGCTCGCGCAACGCTGGCATCCGGCGCTTGCCGACGCGATGGCCGAGTTCGGCATTTCGACACCTGCACGCGTGGCGGCGTTCGTCGCGCAAACAGGCCACGAGACGCTCGGCTTCACGCTCACGCGCGAGTTGTGGGGGCCGACAGCCGCGCAGCGCGCGTATGAGCCGCCGTCGCGCAAGGCTATCGAGCTCGGCAATGCTCAGCCGGGCGACGGCAGGCGCTTCCTCGGACGCGGGCTCATCCAGATCACGGGGCGTACGAACTATCGCGAATGCGGCAACGCGCTGGGTGTCGATCTGGAGCGCGAGCCGGAACGCCTCGAGCACGAACCGCTGGCCGCGCGTTCGGCGGCCTGGTGGTGGGCGCGGCACGGTTGCAACGCGATCGCCGACTCGGGCGATTTCGTGTCGCTGACGAAACGCATCAACGGCGGCGTCAACGGACTCGAGGACCGGATGCGCCGATGGGCGATCGCGAAGCAGGCGATGTGTCTGTGAGTGTGCGGCATGCAGCGAGGACTGACCAACCAACGGAGGGCAATATCATGAACGCGCGAATCTGGGGTGAATTCAAAACGATACGGGGTGCGTTGATCGCGGCGGCGATCGCGGTGGGCGCGCTGCCAGGGTACGCAATGGCGGAAATCGAATGCCAGCGTGTCACCGTGAAAGAGGGGAGCGCGTTGAATTCGACGTGGGGAAAAGACCTGCATCATCTGCAAAGCACCGGCGATGTCGACAATACCGTCAACTCGCTGTGCAGCCCCGACTGGGTTCATGCCGACGATTACTGGCTCTATGGCAACTATTACCCGCTCCACCGCGGGCATTCCAAGCAGGGCGATGGCGCGCGCCTGTTCGTCCAGTCGAGGCCGAAACAGCCCGAGCTGGCCCGATACCTTTGCAAGGACACTGGCGTGAATGGTGCGATACCGTATGAGAAGGCGACGCCGATCGGCGTATTCGCTTACGAAACCTTCGTGCCGAAGACGTCGAAGGCGACCGACATCGCGAAGCAAGTTGAATTGCATGTGCTGTGCGTAGACAGGAACGCGCGAGGACAGGGGCTGGGCATCCAGATACTCAATGAGGCTGTGCAGCGCGTGACTGAGGGCGTCAGTGACGACAAGAGGGTTCGCATGCAGCTGACCTCGCACGTGAAGGCGCACGATTTCTACGACAGGCTCGACATGACATGCCGTGACGAAGGAGAAAGCGGTGCCATCGCGCGTGTCTACGAGCGCACACTGACCCACGGCGAGCGTATCGAAAGGCGTCGTCCGATCTATTACATGGACTTGCATGACAACGGGCAATGCAAACGAGTGACGTTCGGCTGTGGCCATCGAGACAACTATGACAAGCTGCGAAAACTGGCGTTCGACTCGGAAGCAAGTTACGAGCACGGACACGACAACGAGGTATTTTTTATCGGTGACTGGGCGGGCGACTACGGGTGCGACGCTGACGCGGCGCCGATAAGTTACGACGACGTGATCCGGAAGCTGGACGGTCACACCCAATGACGTACCGGAGGCGGTTGCATTGTCGAGCAACGTGCCGCATCCGACAGGCAGCCGCCCCCTCTGTTTTCCGCCACGCCACCGTCGGCATCGTGTTGCGCGATCCAAACCGTGCTCACGGTCGAGATTGGAAAAACTTGATCGGTAAAAGCACTGAAACGCGGTGAATTTTTTCCCCGCTATAGTGGAATGGCTGGTCACGGTTGCGGTATCGCTGCTGGCCAGGTCATGACTGTAGAAAGGTGCTATATGAAAAACAAAATCGACAAGACCGTCGGACCGATCTGGGGTGTGGCAGCAGGATTGCTTCTTGCTGGTGCGGGATTGAGTTTTGGTATTTTCCCGGCGGCGCTGCGCAGCTCGGGCAGCGCAAACGACTTCATGGCGTCAGGCGCCGCGATGCTGGGCATCTTCCTGGTCGTCTATTCCACGCGCGAATTGCGAAGAAAGCGCGTGCACTGAGCGTTCGCGCGCCGCTGATTCCCGACGATCGACACGAGCCGGGCGACGGCTCGCACGTGTGTTACGTCTTGCGGATTTCGTGGTTGTAGACGAGTTCGACGATTCGCTTCGTCGGAATACTCGCGCGCAGGCGGTCGACATTGTCGATCGGAAACCACTTGCATTTCTCGATCTCGTTGCTCGCTTGCGGTATCTGGTCCGGCCCGACCTCCGCGAAGAACACGTGATGGATCTTCGCGAGCCCGGTGAACTGCATCGAGTACACCAGATCCTGGCCGGTCATGCCGGTTTCTTCGCACAATTCGCGATGCGCGGCTTCGAGCGGTGTTTCCCCGCGCTTGATCGTGCCGCCGGGAAGGGCCCAGCGCGACGCCGCACGCGTGACGAGCAACACGCGCTCTTCGCGATAGCAGACGACGGTCGCGCGTTCCTTGATCGGAACGGCAGTCGTTTCGGGGGCTTGGTCGGGCGCGAGGGTTTGGGGCATGCTGCGATTCTAACCAGCACAAATCGATCGGCCAAGGCCGCTTGACCCGGTTTGACGATTGATTGCCGCCGATGCGCGGCCGGCACGCTGCGTGCGCGCCCAAAGCACACGGCCGGCGGCGGGGCCGTGCGCCGGACCGCCGATGCCGATTGGCACGACGACCGACGCGGCCCATCACGCGTGCCACGTTGTCATGCGGTTCGCACCGCGATTGCTTTTACTTCTTCTCCGGCAGGAACCAGTTCATCACGAGCGCGCAGATGCCGCCCGTCGCCACGCCCGATTCCAGCACGTTCTTCAGCGCGTGCGGCAGGCTGTTGAGGATGTCCGGCACTTGCGACACGCCGAGGCCGAGCGCGAGCGACACCGCGATGATCAGCAGTGCGCGACGATCGAGATGGACGCCCGCGAGGATGTTGATGCCCGATGCGGCCACCGCGCCGAACATCACCATCGCCGCGCCGCCGAGCACGGGCTCCGGCACGGCCTGCAGCACGCCCGCGACGACCGGGAACAGGCCGAGCACCACGAGCATCCCCGCGATCCAGATGCCGACGTAGCGGCTGGCGACGCCGGTGATCTGGATCACGCCGTTGTTCTGCGCGAACACCGAGCTCGGGAACGTGTTGAACACGCCGGCCAGCAGCGAGTTCGCGCCGTTCACGAGCACGCCGCCCTTGATCCGTTGCATCCACACCGGGCCCTCGACCGGCTCGTTCGAGATCTTGCTGGTGGCCGTGACGTCGCCGATCGCTTCGAGCGACGTGACGAGGTAGATGATCAGCATCGGCACGAACAGCGCCCACGAGAAGCCGATGCCGAAATGCAGCGGCGTCGGGACCTGGAACAGCGCGGCCTGGTGCATGCCGGTGAAATCGAGGCGGCCGAGGAACGCGGCCGCGAGATAGCCGATCACGAGCGCGATGACGAGCGCGGTGCTGCGCACCCACACGATCGGCACGCGGTTCAGCAGGATGATCGTGCCGAGCACGAGGCCCGACAGCGTCAGGTTCTCCGCGCTCGCGAAGGTGCCCTTGGCCATCGCGCCATAGCCGCCGCCCATGCTGATCAGGCCGACCTTGATCAGCGTGAGGCCGATCAGCAGCACGACGATGCCGGTGACGAGCGGCGTGATCAGGCGCTTCACGAACGGCAGGATGCGCGACACGCCCATCTCGACGAACGACCCGGCAATCACGACGCCGAAGATCGCGGCCATCACGGTCTCGACCGGCGTGCCTTGCTTGACCATCAGGCTGCCGCCGGCGATCAGCGGGCCGACGAAGTTGAAGCTCGTGCCCTGGACGATCAGCAGGCCGGCGCCCAGCGGGCCGAAGCGCTTGCACTGGACGAAGGTGGCGATGCCGGAAATCACCAGCGACATCGACACGATCAGGGTCGTATCGCGGCTGGATACGCCGAGCGCCTGGCAGATCAGCAGGCCGGGCGTGACGATCGGCACGATGATCGCCAGCAGGTGCTGCAGCGCGGCGACGAAGGCGACCATCGGCGCCGGCCGGTCGTTCGGGCCGTAGACGAGGTCGCGCGCCGAATCTGCGGCGTCGGCGCCGTGAGCGGCGGGTTGGGCGGAGGAGGCGGGTTGCATGGCGAGCGGGCCGGACAGGGTGGAAAGTGCGGCATTTTAGCCGAACGGCCCGCCCGCGCCGCTGCAATGGCGGTGATTCGGCAGATCGGGAAAACGGTGGCGGACCGGTGCCCGGGCCGGCCGTGACCGCGGCGCCCGTCGGTCAGCGGGGCGGTCGCAACGCAGGCGCGGTCGGGATGACGGTCGGGGCGGTGATCGCGTGGAACCCGGGCAGCTCGGGAATCCGTTGCTCCATGAACTGCAGGAACGTGCGGGTCCGGAGCGGCAGATACCGGCGCGACGCATAGACGAGGTGCAGCGCATGCGGCGGCACCATGTCCCACTTCGGCAGCAACCGGACGAGTCGACCGCTGTCGATCAGGTCCTGAACGAGCCACGCGGGCCCGCTGCCCACCGCGTTTCCGGCAAGAAAGCATTCCCGCAGCGCCATCGAGCTGTTCACGCGATACCGGCCGCGCATCGGAACGACGACCTGTTCGTCGCCGCGCGCGAAGGCCAGTTCGTTGCCGATGTCCGCGCGTGCGTAGCCGACATACTCGTGCTTCGCGAGATCGTCCGGCCGGCGGAGCTTCGGTGCCCGCGCCACGTACGCCGGCGTGGCGACCAGCAGGCGCGGCGACGACGCGATGTGGCGCGCCACGGCGTCGGGCGGCAGCAACTGGCCGAGGCGAATGGCGACATCGACGCCTTCCTCGACCAGGTCGATCACGCGGTCGGTCAATTGGAGCTCGACCTCGATCTCCGGCCACGCGGCGAGGAATTCGAGCACGAGCGCGTTCAGCCTCAGCTCGCCCAGCCCCAGCGGCGCATTGACGACCAGCTTGCCGACCGGCCGCACCGTTTGCCCGCGCACTTCAGCCACCGCGCTCGCATATTCGTCGATCACGCGCTTGCACCGATCGTAGAACCGGCGGCCTTCGTCGGTGGGCGCGAGGCTCGTGGTCGAGCGTTCGAGCAGGCGAACGCCCAGTTCCTTCTCGAACGCGGCGACGATCTTGCTGATCGTCGGCTGGCCGGTGCCTTCCTCCCGCGCGACCGCCGAGAAATTGCCGAGCTCGATGGCGCGGACGAACACGCGCATGGATCGCAGCGAATCCATCTTATTCCTTCATGGAATGAACCTTATTCGAGTCTCCCACATTCCTGTGCAATGGAGAATGACCTAACGTTCGCGAACCTTCAATCCCTGATGAGGAGTCGACATGAACGAGGCAACGCAATCTTCGGCACTGGACGGTGCGCACGTCGTGGTATTCGGCGGGAGTTCCGGCATCGGTCTCGCGGCCGCAGCGGCCGCGAAGGCAAAAGGCGCCAGTGTCACGCTGGTGGGCCGGACCCGCGCGAAACTCGACTCTGCCGCACAGGCGATCGGCGGCGCGCGCGTCGCGGTGGCCGACATTGCGGACCGCCATGCCGTGCAGGCGGTATTCGACACGATCACGCGCGTCGATCACCTGGTCGTCACCGCCGGCCGGTTCATTGCCGGCAAGCTGAACGAGACCGATCCCGATCACCTGCTCGCCGCGCTGCAGGAGCGTATCGCCGGGCCGGTCTATGCGATCCGCGCTGCGTTGCCGCTGATGCCCGCGACCGGTTCGATCGTGCTGACAGGCGGGCAACTGTCGGATCGTCCGGCCGCGCAAGGCACGTCGGTCATTGCCGCGGCCGTGCGCGGGGTCGAGGCGCTGGCGCAGTCGCTCGCACTGGAACTGAAGCCGATCCGCGTCAACGTGATTGCGCCCGGCTTCGTCGAGACGCCGCTGTACGACGCGTTCGGCCCGGACGCGCGCGATGCGATCCTCGCGGGCGCGGCGGCGGCATTGCCCGGCGGCCGTGTCGGGCGCGCCGATGAAGTGGGGGAAGCGATCGCGTTCCTGCTGGGCAACGGCTTCATGAACGGCGAGATCCTGCACATCGACGGCGGCGGCCGGTTGGTCTGAGCCGCGCGTCAGCCTGCCGAGCGCATGCTGGTGCGGCGTGCCGGCGGGCGCGGCGCGCGGCCATCCGGATACGCGCGCTGGCAGACGGCGATCACCGCATCGCGCAAGCGGCGGTGCACGGGGTCGCCATGCATGCGCGGATGCCAAAGCGCCGACACGAGGATCTCGGGCAGGCGCGCCGGGATCTCGAAGCTGCGCAGCCCGAGGGCCTCCGTGAGCCCCGGCGAGACCGCGTTGCCGAGGCTCGACCGTGGCACGAGCGCGATCAGGTCAGTGCTGGCCGCGACACGCATCGCATCGGGGTAGCCCGGTACGACGACATGCACGGTGTGGCTCGGGCCGCCCTTGTCGGTCGAGTCGTCGGCCGGCCCGCCGAAATCGCCGAGCTGCGACGCGATCACGTGACGGCAGGCCGCATAGCGCGCGGGCGTGATTCTCCCCGATGCAAACAGCGGATGCCCGGCGCGTGCCACCGCGACGTGCCAGTCGTGAAACAGCATGCGGGTGTGCAACTCGGGGGCATCGTCGCCGCGCTTGCCGATTTCCAGATCGACGGTGCCGTCGCGCAGCGCCTGCGGATCGCGATCGGGCTTCGGGACGAAGCGGATGCGCACCAGCGGCGCGATTTCGCCGAGTGCGGCGACCACCGGGCCGGACAGCATTTCCATGAACGATGCGGCCGCGCGAACGGTGAATGTGGATGCGTGCGTCGCGATGTCCACGTCGGCCGTCGCCGGCCGCAGCACCGCGCGCGCATCGCTTGCGATCGCATGCACGCGGTCGCGCAACGCGGCGGCGTGCGGTGTCGGCACGAGCTTGCGCCCGGCGCGCACGAGCAACGGATCGCCGGTGGACATTCGCAGCCGCGTGAGCGTGCGGCTCATCGCGGACGTGCTCAGGCCAAGCCGGCGTGCGGCGCCGGTCACGCTGCCTTCCGACAGCAGCACGTCGAGCGCGGCGACGAGATTCAGGTCGATGTCTTCCATGGCGACAGGATACGCCTCTGAGCGATTTGACATGGCGCTGGATGCAACTATAAGTTGAATCCAGTGCGTCTGGCGCCTGTCGTGGTGCGCACCTATAGTGGCTGCATGACGAAACCCGGCAAAGGCGGAAACCATGCAATCAACTGTATCGGACGGAAATGCGCCCGCGATCCTGCTCGTCGCGGCGTCACGCGGCCTCGGGCTCGCGATGGCGGAGACGTTCCTGGACAAAGGCTGGCGCGTGACGGGCACCGTGCGCGCAGGAGCGGGGCGCACGAAGCTGCACGACCTCGCCGACCGGTTCGACGGCCGGCTCGGCATCGAGACGCTCGACATCTGCGAGCCGGCGCAACTGGCCGCGCTGCGCGAGCGGCTGTCGGGCCGGCGCTTCGACATGCTGTTCGTGAATGCGGGCACGACGAACGAACCCACCGAAACGATCGGCGAAGTGACGACCGACGAGTTCGTGCGCGTGATGATCACGAATGCGCTGGCGCCGATGCGTGTGATCGAGACGCTGCAGGGTCTCGTGACCGAGGACGGCCTGATCGGCGCGATGTCGTCGGGGCAGGGCAGCGTCGCGAACAACGTCAGCGGGATGCGCGAGGTCTATCGCGGCAGCAAGGCCGCGCTGAATCAATTCATGCGCAGCTTCGCGGCGCGTCAGGCCGATACGCGGCGTGCGATGGTGCTGATGGCGCCCGGCTGGGTCCGTACGGAACTGGGTGGGCCCGATGCGCGCCTGACGATCGAGGAAAGCGTGCCGAGTCTGGTGAACGTGTTGATCGCAAAGCGTGTGCGCCCGGGGCTCGACTATCTCGACTACCTGGGGAGGACGGTGCCGTGGTAGCCGGCGCGTCGCGCGAGTAGAGGCCACTGGCGATCCGCCGTGTCGTTCGCGGCGCGGTGGCGGCACTGCGAAGGTCGCGCCGATTCAATACAATGCGACGACCCGCCAGTGACACGGCGTTGCGCCGTCGCGTTCGAATCCTTCCGGTTCGCCGCGCATTGCGTGCGTCCCCGTCGTGACGGCCCCCAGTCGAACACGGAGCGCAACATGAACGAACCTTACCTGCAGGTCATCGCGCATTTCTACGCCAAGCCCGGCAACGGCGACCGCGTGGTCGAATTGCTCGCGGAGCTCGCGCCCCTGACGCGCGCCGAGCCGAAGAATCTCGACTACGCGTATTTCCGGTCGCCGGAGGACCCCGACCACGTCGTGATCCTCGAACGCTACCGCGATGCGGACGGCCTCGACGTGCATCGGGAAACGCCGCATTTCCAGCGGATCGGGTTCGGCGCGATCATCCCGTTGCTCGATCGTCGCGAAGTGTCCAGCTACATGGTGCAGCCGGACACCGGCACGGCGACGCCACCGGGAGGCGCCCGATGAACCCGTTTCAATTCCGTACCGTTCCGACGCAGGTCGTCGAATTCGGCGCCGCGCGGCGGCTCGGCGCGTTGTTGCGCGAGCGCTTTCCGGCGCTCGTGCGGCTGTGCGTCGTCACCGACGCGTTCCTGCATCGCAGCGGCGTGCTCGCGCCCGCGCTGGAGAGCCTCGCCGCGCACGGCTGGCAGGTCACCGTGATCGACGACGTGATCGCCGATCCGCCCGAGCACGTGGTGCTGGACGCGACCGAACGGGCCGTCGCGGCCGATGCCGAGATCGTGCTCGGCCTGGGCGGCGGATCGTCGATGGACGTCGCGAAGCTCATCGCGGTGCTCGCGCCGGGGCAGCAGGCGCTGGCCGACATGTACGGCGTCGACAAGGTCGCGAGCGCGCGGCTGCCGCTCGTGCAGATGCCGACGACGGCCGGCACCGGCTCGGAAGTGACGGCCGTGTCGATCGTCACGGTCGGCGAGGCGCGCAAGATGGGCGTCGTGTCGCCGCACCTGTTCGCGGACGTCGCGATCCTCGACGCCGAACTGACGCTCGGCCTGCCGCGTGCGGCCACGGCCGCGACGGGCATCGACGCGATGGTACATGCGATCGAGGCCTACACGTCCGCGCGGCTGAAGAACCCGGTATCCGACATGCTGGCCGTGCACGCGCTGACGCTGCTGTCGCGCAACCTGCTCGCGGCGTGCGACGACGGCCGGAATCGCCACGCGCGCGAGGCGATGCTGGTCGGCGCGATGTTCGCGGGGCAGGCGTTCGCGAATGCGCCGGTCGCGGCCGTGCATGCGCTGGCCTATCCGGTCGGCGGGATCTTCCATGTGCCGCACGGGCTGTCGAATGCGCTCGTGCTGCCGCACGTGCTGCGTTTCAACGCGCCGGCCGCCGCGCCGCTGTATGCGGAACTCGCGGCGATCGTCGCGCCGTCGGCGACGGGCAGCGATGAAGCGCGCACGCACGCGCTGATCGCCGAGATCGACCGGCTGATCGTCGCGACGGGCATTCCGCGCACGCTGCGCGAGGTCGGCATCGGGGAGGGCGACCTGCCGAGGATGGCATCGGATGCGATGCTGCAGACGCGCCTGCTCGTGAACAATCCGCGCGAGGTGACGGAGGCCGACGCGCTGGAGATCTACCGGCAGGCGTGGTGACGCGGCGAGCGCGTCGTGCCGCCCGTCATGCATTCACGATGTGCTCGGGACCGCGAGCGGCGCGTGGCCGCCCGCCAGGTCGCCGCTATGCGCTCGACGCGTCGGCGCCGGCTGCCACCACGTATGCCGAAGCCTGCTTCGTGCCGTCCGGCCGCGCTTGCAGATAGACGCCCTGGATTTCCGGCTCGAAACCCGGCAGCGCGTTGATCCCGGCTTCGAGCGCACGGAAGTAGTCGAGCGCCGGACCGCCCCATGCTTCGCCGGGCACCACGCAGAAGATGCCGGGCGGATAGGGCAGCGCACCTTCCGTCGCGATCCGGCCTTCGATGCGATCGAGCGTGACGAGCTCGACGTTGTTGCGGATCAGCTCGGTATTCGCGGCCTGCGGCAGCATCGCCTGCTTCGGGAACTGCGCACGCCGGAACATCTGCTTCTGCAGATGCTTCATGTCGTGGCTGCGGTAGAAGTCGTGCATCCGCTGGCACAGCTGCCGCAGGCGCATGTTGCCGTACAGCTCCGGATACGCTTCGCACAGCGATGGAATCGCTTCGCGCAGCGGCGTGTCCTGGTCGAGGTGGCGCTCGAACTGCGCGAGATGCGCGACCAGATGCTGCAGCTTGCCGAAACTTTCGGAAGGCGTGAGCAGGAACAGGATCGTGTACAGGTCGGCCTTCTCGGGCACGACGCCGTGCTCGCGCAGGTAGCGCGCCAGGATCGGCGCCGGCGCGCCGAACGCCGCGTACTCGTGCGTGTCGCGATCGATGCCGGGCGTCGTCAGCAGCAGCTTGCACGGGTCGACGAAATACTGATCGTCGGCATAGCCTTCGAAGCCGTGCCACGTGTCGGCCGGATGAAAGCGGAAGAAGCGCAGGTCGTCGACGATCTGCTCGGTCGGGTAGTCGGCCCACGGGCGGCCGTCGATGCTCTGCGGAACGAACGGCCGGATCTGGCGGCAGGTCTTCAGCAGCAGCTTGCGCGCATCGACGCCGTGCGCGACGCAGTCGCGCCACAGGCGCTTGCCGGCCGGCCCCGCATGCATCTGCGCATTGACGTCGAGCGCGGCGAACATCGGGTAGAACGGGCTCGTCGACGCATGGATCATGTACGCGTTGTTGAAGCGCCGGTGATCGCAGAAGCGCTTCTGGCCTTCGATGTGGCTGTCCTTCTTGTGGATCTGCGAAGTTTGCGAGAAGCCGGCCTGCTGCTTGTGCACCGACTGCGTGACGAAGATGCCGGGATCGTCGGGGCCGAGCGTGAGCATCAGCGGCGAGCAGTCCTGCATCATCGGGATGAACTGCTCGTAGCCGACCCACGCCGAATCGAACAGGATGTAGTCGCACAGGTGCCCGATCCGGTCGACGATCTCGCGTGCGTTGTAGATCGTGCCGTCATAGGTGCCGAGCTGGATCACCGCGAGCCGGAACGGGCGCGGCAGGCCGGCGCGCTCCGGTGCGACGTCGCGGATCGCGTCGCGGATGCGCGTTTCGTCGAGTGCCGCGCTGTCGACGCCGCCGATGAGGCCCCACGCGTTGCGCGCGGTCTCGAGGTAGACCGGCCGCGCGCCCGACAGCACGAGCGCGCCGAGGTGTACCGACTTGTGGTTGTTGCGGTCGAACAGCACGAGATCGTCGGGCGCGAGCAGCGCGCTGGTGACGACCTTGTTCGACGTCGACGTGCCGTTCAGCACGAAGTACGTCTTGTCCGCGTTGTAGATCCGCGCGGCATTGCGCTGCGCTTCCAGTGCGGGGCCTTCGTGGATCAGCAGGTCGCCGAGCCGGACATCGGCGTTGCAGAGGTCGGCGCGAAAGATCGTCTCGCCGAAGAAGTCGAAGAACATCCGGCCGAGCGGGTGATTCGAGAAGAACTGGCCGCCCTGGTGGCCGGGGCAGTCGAATTCGACATAGCCGCGCTGCACGTATTCGCGCATCACCTTGAAGAACGGCGGCAGCAGGTTTTCGCTGTAGATGTCGGCGGCGGCCGAGATCTGCCGGCCGTAGTAGTGGCGCCCTCCGTGGCGGAGCTGGATCACGCCGTTCGCGCTCGGCAGGATCGACGGCGGCACTTCCTGGCCGGGCTCGACGGCGACGAAGAACGGAATCGCGAACCCGGTTCTTTCGACCGTTTCAAGCACCTGTTGCGCCGATTCGATTCCGACGACGATGGCCGCGATATTCGTGAAATCGGTCTGGAATACGTCGACCTGTTCGTGCGTGGTGACGAAGGCGCCGATCAGCGCCGGCTCGACTGCGATTTTCAACAGGCTCACGCGAACTCTCCCGTAAATGTGCGGAAAACGGGAGCGGCATTCGCACGGGCGCGTAATCCGCGTAATCCGTGAAATCCGTGAAATCCGGCACGCGCCGCAGCCGATTGAAACGCTCCCGCGAATGCTGAATGCCGAATGACGCGGCGCACGAAAAAGCCCTGTATGGTGCGGCCCGGCCGCCGCCGGGCAACGCACGGCGCAGCCGATCGTAGCAACAAAACCTGACGAATTCAATCGACCGGAATCGATCCTCAGATTATCGGGCGAGAACGATCGAATAATCGGGAATCGGCATGCTGCAATGCACATCAAAATGAACCGTTCGTGAAACGCGATTTGAAAACGACCGATCGTTTCACCGAATCGTCTGCTTTTCATCAAATGGCATCTATGGCATAGTCGGCTCCGAATTGGATGGCGAATCAAACCGGATTTGCGAGCGTCTCACGCCGCCGCCCGTGGCCTGCTGTCCGCGTGCTCGTGAGACGAATTAAACCCAACGAAGCATCGGATCAACGAGGGCAAAAACTTGACGTCCTCCCGCGCCTAAAGGCGAAAGATTCCCACATCTGGCGATGCACGTCCGCATCGGAGAATGTTCATAGCAGCGTTGGTATCTCGATCATGTTCGACACCACAGTTACTGCAGGTCCACTCTCTTATTCGCAGTCCCGCGATACCTTTCGGTCGCGTCGTGCTGTCTTTCGATCCGCACGCCGAACAGGACTGGGTCGAACCGCTTTCGTCGACTTCCTCGAACGTGGCTCCGTGCGCGATCGCTTTGTAGCGGAGCTTGTTTCGGAAGGACGACCAGGATGCGTCGTAGACGCTCTTCGCCATCCTGGTTCTGGCGAGTTTGACAGCCGATACGTTGCCGATCGCGATGTAATCGAAGCGCCGCACCAGATCGAGCGCGAGCTTGTGCTGGAAATCGGCACGGGCGTTCGCCACCTTGGCGTGCAGCTTCGCGATATGTCGCTTGTGCTTTCGCGCCCGTTGCGCTTTCGCCAGCTTTTCCGCCGCTCGTCGACCGAACTGGTCATTGGGCAGCTTCTCTCCGGTCGAAAGTGTGGCGAAGTCTTTCAGGCCGAGATCGATGCCGACACCGGAACGGATAGGTCGGGCCGGAACATCCGGCGTCTCGATCACGATGTTCAGAAACCAGTTGCCACGCGCATCTTGCGCAAAGTTGGTCCCGTCCTTGATCTTGCCTTCGGGAAGCAGCCGGCTGTTGAACACGCGAAAGGTGTTGCCGGCGAAGCGAAATGCGTTGCCTTCGCGCTTCAGGTCGCGGCCCTTCAGCGGCACCCAGCCCAGCGATTTCCTGCCGCGATAGCGCAGGTAGGGCCGACGGTGCTGACTGCGCGACTTCGCATATTGTTCGCACGTCGCGTTGACCGTGCCGGAGTGGATGCCGAGTTCCTTGCTACTCCCCGTCGTCAGCACGTTCAGGTCGAATCCCGTCGGCCACTTCTTGCTCCACTTGAGCGCGTGCTTCTGCGTGTCATTGCAAAAGTTCCAGACGTAGTTCACCGCACGGCTCTGCTTGTTGAGCAGTCCGTTGAGCGACTTTACGCGGTAGCGGTAGACAAGAATCATGCCGGTGATCCTATCCGGTGGAAGAAGCTGCCTGTCAACAGCATTCCTTTCCTTCCCGCCATCAATGGCGGGATTTCTCGGAGCAAATTCTGATGAACACTTCTGTCGGTGGCATTCGTCGTCTCGGCATGCGCGCGCTGCTCGTCGACGACGAGATCACGCAGGAAACCGCGACCGGGCGTGCGGTCCGCACGCTGAGCGCGGAGCTCGTGCAGCGCGACATCGACGTGCTCACGGCCACGTCGGCCGACGATGCGATCATGCTGATCCGCTCCGATCCGTCGATCCAGTGCGTGCTCCTCGACTGGGATCTCGGCGTGGACGGCCATGGGCCGTCCGAGGCCGTGGTCGACGCGATCCGGCATCGCAACGCCAACGTGCCGATCTTCCTGCTGGCCGACCGCAGCGTCGCATCGTCGGTGCCGTCCAAGGTGATGGGCCAGGTCGACGATTTCGTGTGGCTGCTCGAGGATACGGCCGACTTCATCGGCGGGCGCATTCACGCGGCGATCGAACGCTATCGCGCGACGGTGCTGCCGCCGATGTTCGGCGCGCTCGCGAAATTCTCGCGCGTCTACGAATACTCGTGGCATACGCCCGGCCACACCGGCGGCACGGGCTTCCTGAAATCGCCGGTCGGCCGCGCGTTCTTCGAGTACTTCGGCGAAGCGCTGTTTCGTTCCGACCTGTCGATCTCGGTCGGCGAGCTGGGCTCGCTGCTCGACCACTCGGGCCCGATCGGCGAAAGCGAGCGCTACGCGGCCCGCGTGTTCGGCGCGCATCGCACATATCACGTGACGAACGGCTCGTCGACGTCGAACCGCATCATCCTGATGGCGAGCGTGAGCCGCGACCAGATCGCGCTGTGCGACCGCAACTGCCACAAGTCGGCCGAGCACGCGATGACGATGTCGGGCGCGATCCCGACCTACCTCGTGCCGACGCGCAACCGCTACGGGATCATCGGGCCGATCGCGTCCGAGCGTCTCACGCAAACGGCGATCCGCGAGGCGATCGCGTCGAACCCGCTCACGGCCGGGCTGGCCGATCGCCAGCCGAAGCACGCGATCGTCACCAACTCGACGTACGACGGCCTGTGCTACAACGTCGCGCGCGTCGAGGAACTGCTCGGCGCGAGCGTCGACCGGCTGCATTTCGACGAAGCGTGGTACGGCTATGCGCGTTTCAACCCGATCTACCGCGATCGCCATGCGATGCACGGCGACCCGCGCGACCATCATGCGGATCGCCCGACGGTGTTCGCGACGCAGTCGACGCACAAGCTGCTGACCGCGCTGTCGCAGGCGTCGTACATCCACGTGCGCGACGGCCGCAACCCGATTCCGCATGGCCAGTTCAACGAAACATTCATGATGCACGCGTCGACGTCGCCGAACTACGCGATCATCGCGTCGAACGACGTCGCGGCCGCGATGATGGACGGCCCCGGCGGCGCGGCGCTCACGCACGAGTCGATCGAGGAAGCCGTCGCATTCCGGCAGATGATCGCGCGGATGAACAGCGAGTTCGGCGCGAAGGGCGACTGGTTCTTCGAGTGCTGGCAGCCCGACACCGTGCTCGAGACGCGCACCGGCCGCACGCTGCCGTTCCACGATGTATCGCCCGAGCTGCTCGCGAGCGACCCGTCGTGCTGGGTGCTGCGTCCCGGCGCGCAATGGCACGGCTTCGGCAATATCGAGGACGGCTACTGCATGCTCGATCCGATCAAGGTGTCGATCGTCACGCCGGGCGTCGCGCCGGCCGGCGGGCTGATGCCGGTCGGCATTCCGGCGAGCGTCGTGACCGCGTATCTCGATGCCCGCGGGATCGTCGTCGAGAAGACCACCGACTTCACGATCCTGTTCCTGTTCTCGATCGGCATCACGAAAGGCAAGTGGGGCTCGCTCGTCAGCGCGCTGTGCGACTTCAAGCGCGACTACGACGCGAACCTGCCGCTCGACATGGCGATTCCGTCGCTCGCGAAGGAGCACGGCTCGCGCTATGCGGGCATGGGGCTGAAGGACCTGGCCGACACGATGTTCGCGGCGATGGAGCAGCTCGGCACGACGCGGCTGATGTCGGAGGCGTTCTCGATCCTGCCGAAGCCGGAGATGAGCCCGGTGCGCGCGTACGAGCATCTGGTGCAGGGCCGCGTCGAGCAAGTCACGCTCGAGGAGCTGGCCGGGCGCACGGTCGCTACCGGCGTCGTGCCGTATCCGCCGGGCATTCCGCTCCTGATGCCGGGCGAGAGCGCGGGGCCGGCGGGCGGCCCGGTGCTCGGCTACCTGAAGGCGCTCGAAGCGTACGACCGGCGCTTCCCGGGCTTCGCGCACGATACGCACGGCGTGGAAGTCGAGGACGGCACGTACCGCGTGTATTGCCTGACGGCCTGAACGAGCGACCGGCCGCGCGGCGGCCTCACATCGAAGGATCGACATCATGGAAAACGCAGCGCGCATGTCCGACGCGGCCACCGCGGCCGCGCCGAAGAACCGGATGAACGTCTGGCAGCTGACCATCCTCACGGCGGTCAACATGATGGGCTCCGGCATCATCCTGCTGCCGTCGAAGCTCGCGCAGGTCGGCACGATCTCGCTGCTGTCGTGGATCGTCACGGCCGGCGGCTCGCTCGCACTGGCCTATGCATTCGCGCGCTGCGGGATGCTGAGCCGCAAGCCGGGCGGCATGGGCGGCTACGCGGAATACGCGTTCGGCAAGGCCGGCAACTACATGGCGAACTACACGTACGGGCTGTCGCTCGTGATCGCGAATGTCGCGATCGGTGTGACGGCCGTTGGCTACGGCACCGTGCTGTTCGACGCGACGCTGTCGCCGCTGCAGACCGGCCTGTGGACGATCTTCCTGCTCGTGCTCACGACGGTCGCGAACTTCGGCGGCTCGCGCATCACCGGCCGGATCGGCGCGGTGACGGTGTGGGGCGTGATCATTCCGGTCGTCGTCGTGTCGCTGATCGGCTGGTTCTGGTTCAGCGGCGCGACCTGGGGCGGCGCATGGAATCCTAACAACCTGCCGTTCGGGCCGGCCGTCGGCAGCTCGATCGCGGTGACGCTGTGGGCGTTCCTCGGGCTCGAATCGGCGTGCGCGAACTCGGACGCCGTCGAGAATCCGGAGCGCAACGTGCCGATCGCCGTGCTCGGCGGCACGATCGCGTCGGCGATCTTCTACATCGTGTCGACCAACGTGATCGCGGGGATCGTGCCCAATGCGATCCTCGCGAAATCGAATGCGCCGTTCGGCATCGCGTTCGCGACGATGTTCACGCCGACGGTCGGCACGATCGTCACCGCGCTGATGGTGATCGCATGCATCGGCTCGCTGCTCGGCTGGCAGTTCACGGTCGCGCAGGTGTTCAAGAGCTCGGCGGACGTCGGCTACTTCCTGCCGGTGTTCGCGCGTGCGACGCGCACCGGCACGCCGATCGTCGGGATGGTGATCCTGCTGGTCGCGCAGGTCGCGCTGGCGCTGATGACGATCAGCCCCGAGCTGAGCAGCCAGTTCCAGAAGATCGTCGATCTCGCGGTCGTCACGAACCTCGTGCCGTACGTGATGTCGATGGCCGCGCTGATCACGATCCAGAAGGTCGCGAAGGTGCCGCCCGCGAAGGCGCTGCTGACGAACGTGATCGCGATGGTGGCCACCGCGTACAGCTTCTATGCGCTGTTCAGCTCGGGCGAGCAGGCGCTGATGCTCGGCGGCCTGTGCGTGTTCCTGGGCTGGACGCTGTTCGGCTTCGTCAGCGCGCGCTTCTACCAGATGGAAGTCGACGCCCACGTGAAGGAGCCGGGGAAGTCGCTGCAGGCGTGATACCGGCGGCGGCAAGCGCCGCCGTCATCGGGCAGGGCGGGCCAGCAGCGGCGGGAGGTCGTGCTTCAGCAGGTCGACGACGGCCCGCACGCGTGGCGGCAGCGGCCGCTGCGCGTGCACGAGCACGTTGAGCGCGAAATCGGGAATCACGTACCGCGGCAGCAGCTCGACGAGCGTGCCGGCCGCGAGCGCGTCGGCGCAGGCCGGCTGCTGGACCACGCCGATGCCGCCGCCGGCCACGATCGTGTCGAACATCGGGCGCCAGTGGCTCGTCGTCATGATCGTGCGGATGCGCGCGTAGTCGAGCGCGTCGCCGTCGCGCTGCAGCGGCAGCCTCTCGCTCGCGAAGACGCCTTTAACGCGGATGAACGGGTGGTTCGCGAGATCGGCCGCCGTGTCGATCGGGCCGTGCCGCTCGAGATACGACGGCGCGGCAACGAGCCGGCGGCCGACCGTGCCGACCGGATGCGCGACGAATCCGCCGTCGCCGAGTTGCCCGACGCGGATCGAGATGTCGACGCCTTCCGTGACCAGATCGACGATGTCGTCGTTCAGGACCAGATCGATGTGCAGGTTCGGATACGCAGTGCGGACATGCATCAGCACACCCGGCAGCACGACCTCGCCGACGCATTGCGGCGCCGCGAGCCGGATCGTGCCGTCGAGCGCGTTTTCCGTTTTCGAGACCGACGCGACCGCTTCGTCCGCCGATTCGAGCAGCGCCTTGCTGCGTTCGTAGAAGATCCGGCCTTCCTCGGTGCACGTGAGGGTGCGCGCGCTGCGCAACAGGAGCCGTGTGCCGAGATGCTTCTCCAGTCGCTCGATGCGCTCGCTGACGGCCGGCTGGCCCATGTCCAGATCGCGCGCCGCGCCGGACATCGTGCCGCGCTCGACGACCCTCACGTAAATGCGCATCGTCGCCAGCAAATCCATGAAGTCGCGCCCCTTGTCCGGTTCCGGTTGATGCCGATCGACGGATGGTACCAAAGCAGCACTGCCGGAAGGTGCGCGGCGAACCGATACTGACCATCGGTTGACGAGGCCGCGTGTGTTCGCCGGTGCGATGGGGGACAATCGGCTTCCGTGCGCTCGACCGGAGACGATGACATGACGCAACAGGATGAAGCGGTGCGTACGCGCTGCGTCGCATGGCAGGTCGTGCAGACGTGGCAGGCAGCCGAATGGTGCCGACTCGGCGAGTCGCGAACGGGAGTCGACCTGTCGGGATCGGTGTCGGGTGCGATCGACGGCTCGCCGTTTCGCATCGAATACGCAATCGCATGCGGCCCGGACTGGCTCACGCGCTCGGCATGCATCACGCAGTGGGGCGGGACGCAGCCGCCGCGGCAGTGGGATATCCGCTGTGACGCAGGGCGATGGACGATCGATGGCGTCGACGTCCCGGCGCTCGCGGGCGCGACCGACCTCGATCTCGGTTTCAGCCCGTCGACGAATACGCTGCCGATCCGGCGGCTCGGGCTGGCCGTCGGCGAAGCGGCCGTGATCCATACCGCGTGGCTGCGCTTTCCGGATTTCACGTTCGTGCGCGGCGAGCAGCGCTATACGCGCACGGCGGAGCATGTGTACCGCTACGAAAGCGGCACGTATGCGGCCGATATCGCAGTCGACGAAGCGGGTCTCGTCACCGACTACGACGAATGGCGGCGCATCGGCGCGGCCCCCACACGCTGATTCACGCGTATCACCGCGCCGCCGCGCGTTGGCCGCGATGCGTCAGCGTGCGCTCGCGACCGACAGCTTGCCCGGAATCAGCTTCAGCGCGCTGAATGCGTCCGCGATGTTCTGCTGATACGCGAGCGTCGCGTCGCTGATCGGCTGCACGCCGTAGCCGGCGCGCTTGAGTGCGACTTCGAGCGTCGGCGCGTCGAGGCCGACGAGCGGCGACAGTTGCGTGGCGACTTCGGGCACATGGTCGCGCGCCCAGCGGTCGACCGCGTCGACTTCGTCGAGCAGCGCGCGCACCACCTGCGGGTGAGCGGCCGCGTATTTGCGCGCCGCGAGGTAGTACTGCGTATTGCGCACGAGCCCTTCGCCGTTCGCGATCACGCGCGCGCCGATCTGCCGCTCGGCGGCGGCCAGGTACGGATCCCAGATCACCCACGCATCGACGTTGCGCTGCACGAACGCCGCGCGTGCGTCGGCGGGCGTCAGGTAGATCGGCTGGATGTCGGCATACGTGAGGCCCGCATGTTCGAGCGCCTTCACGAGCAGGTAATGGACGTTCGAACCCTTGTTGAACGCGACCTTCTTGCCGCGCAGCTGCGCGACGTTGCGGATCGGCGAATCGGGCAGCACGACGATCGCCTCGCCCTGCGGCGCGGGCGGCTCGTTGCCGACGTAGACGAAATCGACGCCGCCCGCCTGCGCGAAGATCGGCGGCGTCTCGCCGACCGTGCCGACGTCGATCGCGCCGGCGTTCAGGCCTTCGAGCAATTGCGGGCCGGCCGGGAATTCGAGCCATTGCACGGTGACGCCCTGGCTCGCGAGCCGCTTCTCCAGCGTGCCGCGCGCCTTGAGCACGACGAAGTTGCCGTATTTCTGGAAGCCGACGCGCAGCCGCGTGCCGCTGTCTTGCGCATGTGCAGGCAGGCCCGCGAGCGGGCCGAGCGCGAGCCCGGCCAGCCCGGCGGCCGCGCCTTGCAGCCACTGGCGGCGATGCGGGTTCGCCGGTGTCGGTTCAACGTCTGCGTGCGGTGTGTCGTTCATCGAGGTGTCCTGCGTGCGGGTTCACGGGCCGCGCGCGAAAGACGGCGCGGCCGGCGCACGGCGGCCCCGATGCGGGCGATGCGCGCCACGGGCCGGCCCGTGCCGGATCCAGGACGATACGGCCGTGCAGGCCGGCGGCCAACCAACGAATCCGCATATGCAAATCAGCGGCCGGCCACGCGGCCTCGTTCGGGCCGGTGATCGGCACGAGAACCCGCCGGCACGGGCGCGCCGCGTCGGCGAATCCGCACCCGCACCCGCACACGCACAGCCGCCCGGCATTCGACGCACGACTGCCGCGACCCTCAATCGGAGCCGGCCGGGATTTCCTCGATCGAATCGACGCGATCCGGATAGAACGCGAGGTGCCCGCGGATCGCATCGACGGCCGGATACGGCGCCTCGTAGGTCCAGACGGCATTGACCGCGCGCTCGCCGCCGACCGGAATCGAGTAGTAGGCGGCGTCGCCCTTGTACGGACAGTACGTCGCGTGATTGGTGCGTTGCAGCAGTGTCAGGTCGGTGTCCTCGCGCGGGATGTAGAACACCGCCGGGTAGGCGGCTTCGCGCAGCGCCAGCGCGCGGCGCGTATCCGCGACGACCCGGCCGGCCGCCTTGACCACGACGCGCCGCGGGTGCAGTTCGACCGTGATCGGGTGATCGGGGCCCGGCGTCTTCACCGGGCGAGCAGACGTATCGGAGCTGACAGGCATCGTATGTCCTCCTGGAATCGGCGGCGCGGCGGCGCCGGGCGAATCCCGGCGCGCCCGTGCCGGCGTTGGCCAGCCGATACGATGCGCCATTTCGGGCAAGTCTGCAGGGGGCCGGAAGACGGCGGCGCGAAACGGCCGCCCGGCGCTCGGGTGGACGTTTTCATGCACGGGCAGCGGGTTGCATCCACGACGATAAGCAACGCGAAATTAATTGGTAAGCGATCGCCGGGAGGCGCGCGAAGATCGGCCGTCGTCATTTGCATGACAGCTCTTTCCTGTCTCCGTCACCATGAAGAATGCTTTCGTTTCGTCAGCTGCGCGCCGTGCGCGCGGCACACCCCATGTCGCCGCCGCCCTGCGCTGCATCGCGGCGTCGCTGCTGCTTGCCGGCGCGGCCACGCAGGCGCTCGCCGCGCCGTCCGGCAAGACGCTCGTGTTTTGCACCGAAGGCAGCCCGGCCGGCTTCGATCCGGGCCAGCATACGACGAGCACCGATTTCGATGCGAGCACGTACCCGGTCTACAACGGGCTCGTGCAGTTCAAGCGCGGCACGCTCGATCTCGAGCCGGCGCTCGCGACGAGTTGGGACGTGTCGCCCGACCAGCGCACGATCACGTTCCACCTGCGGCGCGACGTGAAATTCCAGACCACCGCGTGGTTCAAGCCGACGCGGCCGTTCCAGGCCGACGACGTCGTCTTCACGTTCCACCGGATGCTCGATCCCGACGATCCGTTCCGCAAGGCCTATCCGGTCAGCTTCCCGTATTTCAGCGACCTCGGCTTCGACCGCAACATCGAGCGCATCGACAAGGTCGACGACTACACGGTGCGCTTCGCGCTGAAGACGCCCGACGTGGTGTTCGTGCGCAATCTCGCGATGGCGTTCGCGTCGATCCTGTCGGCCGAGTATGCGTCGCAGCTCGCGGCGCGCCATCGCGAGGCCGACATCAACCAGTTCCCGGTCGGCACGGGGCCGTTCCTGCTGCGCACGTACCAGAAGGACGCGCTGATCCGCTACGACGCGAATCCCGACTACTGGAAACCGGACGACGTGAAGCTTTCGCGCCTCGTGTTCGCGATCACGCCCGATCCGGCCGCGCGCCTGCAGAAGCTGGTGGCCGGCGAGTGCCAGATATCGGCGTTCCCGCGGCCGGCCGATCTCGACACGGTGCGGCGCGACCCGAAGCTGACGTTGTTCTCGGGAATGGGCTTCAACGTCGGCTTCGTCGCGTACAACACGCAGCATGCGCCGCTCGATCGCGTCGACGTGCGGCGCGCACTCGACATCGCGATCGACAAGTCGGCGATCGTGAAGACCGTGTTCAACGGCGACGCGAAGATCGCGACGAATCCGATGCCGCCCGCGCAATGGTCGTACAACCCGCGGCTGAAGGACGCGCCGCGCGACCCGGCGGCCGCGAAGGCGCTGCTCGCGCAGGCCGGTTTCCCGAACGGCTTCGACCTGACGCTGTGGGCGATGCCGGTGCAGCGCCCGTACAACCCGAACGCGCAGTTGATGGCGCAGCTGATCCAGCAGGACTGGGCGAAGATCGGCGTGCGCGCGAAGATCGTCAGCTATGAATGGGGGGAATACAACCGCCGCGCGAAGCACGACGGGCAGCACGACGCGATCCTGTACGGCTGGTCGGGCGACAACGGCGACCCCGACAACTGGCTCGGCACGCTGCTCGGTTGCGACGCGGTGCACGGCAGCAATCTCGCGAAGTGGTGCAACCAGGATTTCGAGAAGCTGGTGGACGCGGCGCGCTCCAATGGGGACGTCGCGAAGCGCACGGCGCTGTACGAGCAGGCGCAGGTCGTGTTCAAGGACCAGGTGCCGTTCACGCCGATCGCGACGTCGATCGTGTCGCTGCCGGTGTCCAAGCGCGTGCACGGGCTGACGTTCTCGCCGCTCGGCGGGCATCGCTTCGACGGAGTCTGGCTGGATTGACGAGCGGGTCGCGCGGACGCGTGTTTTCGTCCGCGCCGTGTGATGACGGGAAAAGCCGGCGCGATGCAGTGCGCGCCGGCTGCCGGCAGGTCGCGTCGGTTCAGTTGAGCGCGACCGCTGCCGCGGCCTCGACCGGCGAGCCTTCGAGCGCGACCGACGGCCGTCCGTCCGGGCCGACCGGCACGTCGCCGATGAGCGTCGTGCGATACAGCTGGCGGTCGAAGTCGAGATCGAAGATGTCGACCGGCGCGAGGTGGGCGGTCGCGCGGTTGTCCCAGAACGCGATGCTGCGCGGTTCCCACTTGAAGCGGATCGTGAATTCCGGCCGCGTCACGTGTTCCCACAGCAGTTCGAGCAGCGCCTGGCTCTCGCGCGGCGTCAGCCCGACGACCGATTTCAGGAAGCTCGGGCTCACGTACAGCGCGCGTTCGCCGGTCTCCGGATGCACGCGCACGAGCGGATGCTCGGTGACGAGCGGCCGGCGTTCGACCGCCTCGTCGAACGCGCCGGTGGCGCGCGCACCGGCCGGCGGCGTGAAGCGGTGAATGCCGCGCAGGCCATCGACGAAGCCGCGCAGCGGTGCGGACAGCGTTTCGTAAGCCCGCACGAGGTTCGTCCAGTGCGTGTCGCCGCCGTACGGCGGGATCGTCACGCCGCGCAGAATTGACGCCCAAGGCGGGTTCACGGCGGCAGTCACGTCGGTGTGCCAGCCGGTCCACGGGCGGCGCACCGGTTCGCCTTCGAAGCGCGTCGCCTTGCGATGCTTCGCGATCGAATAGACGGCCGGGTGCCCGTCGACATGCCCGAACACCGGGTGGCCGACCGTCGGCTCGCCGAACTGCGCGGAGAACGCGACATGCTGCTCGTGCGTGAGGAACTGTTCGCGGAAGAAGATCACGCGCCATTTCAGCAGCGCGGCGCGGATCGCCGAGATCTGCGGCGTGGTCAACGGTTGCGTGAGGTCGACGCCGCGGATTTCCGCGCCGATATGGGCGGACAGCGGAATCACGTCGACCGGCTGGGCGGCGGGTTCGAGTAGGGCGCTCATGTGACGCTCCTGGCGGAAGTGGAGGGGACGGAGGGCCGACATCGTTGCGCGGGTGCGCGTCGGTCCGGAGGCGGGAAGTGCATGGTCGGTGTCCGGTAGCGGAAAGCGGGGCAGGCACGGCGGCGCGCATGGAGCGCCGCCGCCGCGCGACGCGGGCGTTATTGCAGCGTCGCCCCCGGCCCCTTCAGCACGACGCTCTGGCGGCCGTCGATGCCGACCGGCACGTCGCCGTGCACGGTGGCGCGGCGCACGACGCGGCGCGCATCGCCGTAGTCGTTGATCGCATAGTGCTGCGTTGCGCGGTTGTCCCAGATCGCCACGTCGCCTTCCTGCCAGCTCCAGCGCACGGTGTTCTCGAGGCGCGTCACGTGTTCATGGAACACCTGCAGCAGATGCGCGGAATCCTGCGCCGACAGCCCCTTGAGCCGCTGCACGAAATGCCCGAGCACGAGCGTGCGTTCGCCGGTTTCCGGGTGGACGCGCACGACCGGGTGCTCGGTTTCGTAGACGGTCGACGTGAACACTTCGCGGTAGCGCTTCAGTTGCGTATCGTCGGCATGCACGTGCGTCGACGCGTAGTCGTACGCGTTGGTATGCAGTGCCCACAGCGTGTCGGCGAGCGCGCGCAGCGGGTCGGGCAGGTTGGTGTACGCGGCGGCCGTGTTGGCCCACACGGTGTCGCCGCCGAACGGCGGAATCACGACGGCACGCAGGATCGAGATCTTCGGGTACGCATCGACGAAGGTCACGTCGGTATGCCACGAATTGGCGCGCGCGCCGTGCGCGGAATCGAGTTCGAGCAGGTGCGCGCTGCCGTCGACGGATGGCACGGTCGGGTGCGCGACGGTCTTGCCGAAGCGGCGTGCGAACGCTTCCTGCGCGGTGTCGTCGAGATGCTGCTGGCCACGGAAGAACAGCACCTTGTGGCGCAGCAGCGCGGCCTGGATCGCGTCGAACGTCGCCTCGTCGAGCGTGCCCGACAGCCGCACGCCGGCGATCTCGGCGCCGATCCGGCCGGCGACCTGGCGAAGCTGGAGCGGCGTGGCGGCCGTGCGCGGCGCGGCGTGCGAAGCATGCGAAGACGGGTGAGCGGCGTGCTGGACTTCGGACATCGGGAGTCTCCTGGAGTCGGATCGGTCGAGTCTCCATTCAAGCAGGGACCGCGCGCAATCGGAACCGATGAATCGTCACAACCTTAGCGTGGGCGCAGCGATGATCGATATGCATCGTCATGCTGAGCAATGCGGTGCGTCGTGCGCGCTACCACGCCAGCCGCCATTCGCCGATCCGGTGCGGGCGCGGCGTGTCGATGCGCCGGCCGCCCGGGCGGTCGTCGCCCGGCGGTTCGTGGTCGTCGAAATCGGCGAGCACGGTGTCGCGCAATCGCGCGAATGCGGGCGAATCGCGCCGGCGCGGGCGCGGCAACGCGACATCGACGATGCGTTCGATACGGCCCGGGCGCGGCGCCATCGTCACGACGCGGTCGCCGAGATACACGGCTTCGTCGACGTCGTGCGTGACGAGGATCATCGTGATGCGCTCCTGTTCCCAGATGCGCAGCAGTTCGTTCTGCATCCGCGCGCGCGTCTGCGCGTCGAGCGCGCCGAACGGCTCGTCGAGCAGCAGCACGCGCGGGCGGTTCACGAGGCCGCGCGCGATCGCGACGCGCTGCGCCATCCCGCCCGACAGCTGGTTCGGATACGCGTGCTCGAAGCCGTTCAGCCCGACGAGCGCGATGTGATCGGCAACCGCGCGCCGCTTCGCGGCCGCGTCGAGCGGCGCGTTGCGCAGCGCGGCCTCGATGTTCTGCGCGACGGTGAGCCACGGGAACAGCCGGTGATCCTGAAACACGATCCCGCGCTGCAGCGACGTGTCGTGCACGCGTTCGGCACCGGCCCGGATCTCGCCCGCGTAATCGGTATCGAGCCCGGCGATCAGCCGCAGCAGCGTCGACTTGCCGCAACCGCTCGAGCCGACGATCGTGACGAATTCACCGGCGCGCACGTGCAGCGACACGTCGTCGAGTACGGCGAGCGCCGCGCCGCGTTGCGCGTAGTGCTTGCTCACATGGAGGATGTCGAGCGAATCGGAGGCGAGAGTCGTCATGGCGGTGCGAGGAAAAGGGGGACGAGGAAGAGTCAGGCGATCAGCGCGCCAGGTCGCCGCGCCGGGCCAGCACCTTGCGCTCGATCGCGCGCGCGACCGCGTTCAGCGCCCAGCCGGTCACGCCGACGACGATGATCCCGAACAGCACGAGATCCATCCGGAACTGTTCGCTGCCGTCGATCAGCGTGTTGCCGATCCCGCTGCCGGCGACCAGCAGGTATTCGGCGCCGAGCGTCGCGAGCCACGAATAGATCAGGCCGAGATACAGCCCGGTGAAGATCGACGGCAGCGCGGCCGGCAGGATCACGTAGCGCACGAGCTGGAGCCGCGAGTAGCGCAGCGCGCGGGCGACGTCGACATACGCGCGCGGCACCGCATGAATGCCGTCGCAGGTGTGCGCGGCAACGGGCAGCAGCGCGGCGAGCGACAGGAATACGACCTTGGCGACGTCGCCGAGGCCGAACCACACGGAAATCAGCGGAATCCATGCGAACAGCGAGATCTGCTTGAACGTGTCGAAGCTCGGGCCGACCATGCGCGCCGCGACGCGCGACAGCCCGAGCACGGCGCCGAGCAGCAGCCCGCCCGTCGCGCCGAGCACGAAGCCGCACGCTTCACGTGCGAGCGACGCGGACAGCGCACGGCCGAGTGCGCCGCTCGTGGCCTGCGCCCGGGCGGTGCGCAGCACGTCGGCGGGGCCGACGAGCAGCCCGCTGTTCACGAGGTGCGCGGAAGCGATCGCCCACCACAGCGCGAACGCGACGAGCGGCAGCACGAAGCCGCGCCAGTCGGGCGCGCGCAGGCGGCGGGTGGCCGTGGTGGCAGGCGGGGTGGCGTCAGGCGCGGCAGCAGGATACGTCAAGGGAGGGACTCCTTCGGTGGCGCGGGCAGCGGCGGCCGATCAGCCGCGGAACGCGGACGGCACGCCGCGGCGCAAGCGTGCTTCGAGCGCATCGAGCAGCCGGTTGATCAGCAGGCCGACCGCACCGACGACGATCACGGCCGCCATCACGAGATCGAGCTGGAACAGTTGCCGCCCGTACACGATCAGGTAGCCGAGCCCTTCGGACGATGCAACGAGCTCGACGACGACGAGCGCGAGCCACGACTTCGTGAACGCGAGCCGCACGCCGGTCGCGAGCGTCGGGATCGCGGCCGGCAGCACGACGTGCACGATGCGTTGCCGGCGCGTATAGCCGAATACGCGCGCGACTTCATCGAGCGCGGGTGGCGTCTGGCGAAACCCTTGCAACGTGCTCAGCGTGACGGGGACGAGCGCCGCATGCGCGATCAGCAGGTACTTGAGCGGCTCGCCGACGCCGACGAGCAGCAGCAGGAACGGCAGCCAGCCGAGCACCGGAATCTGCACGATCGCATTGAAGCTCGGCAATACGTAGGCTTCCAGCGTGCGCGACAGGCCGAGCGCCACGCCGGTCGCGAAGCCGAGCAGCGTGCCGGCGGCGAAGCCGACCAGCACGCGCTGCAGGCTGACCAGCGTGTGGCGCACGAGGTCGCCGCTCGTCGCGAGATCTTCCAGTGAATCGAACACGCGCTCGGGCGGCGGCAGGATCTGCGGCGCGATCCAGCCGCGCGCGCTGCCGACGCTCCATAGTGCGAACAACAGTGCGGGCAGCAGCCACGGCGCGAGCCGCCACGACCACCGCTTCACGGCCGTCGCACGGTGCGGCGGCGCGGCGAGCGCGTCACGCTCGGATGACGGAAGGGAAAACGCGGTGTCGCTCATCGGGGCAGGTCCGGGTCAGGAAAGCGGCTTGCCGGCCGCGTCGTAGCGTGGCCAGTAGCTTTCGAGCTTCAGCGTGCGCAGCGCATTGTCGAGATACTTCGGCTCGAACCAGCCGTCGACGTCGACCGGCTGACGGATCAGCTTCAGCGCCAGCGCATCCTGCGCGACGGACTTGTAGCGCGCGACGAAGAACGGATCGATCAGCGGCGACAGGCGATCCTTCAGCCGCTGGTTCGCATAGTCGGCCTGCCACGACGATACCGGCACGCCGCTTTTCGCCCATAGCTTGAACAGCGCGTCGCGGTTCGCTTCGTCGGACGACCATTGCGCGCCCTTCACGAGTGCGGTGACGACGCGCTGCACGATGTCCGGATGCGCGCGCTCGAATTCGTCGAGCACGAGCAGGTGGGTCTGGCGCGTGAGCTGAGGGCCGTCGTTCTGCGATTCGTAGATGATCTTCGCGAGCCCCGCGTCGCGCAGCTTGTACAGCTGGTAGTCGCCCACCGACGCATCGATGCCCTTCGACGCGAGCGCGGCGAGCGAGCTCGCGGCGTCGAGATTGATCACGCGCAGGTCGCGTTCGCTGAGGCCGTTCTTCGCGAGCGCGTTGTCGGCGACGAGCTGCAGGTTCGTGCCACGGAAGATCGACACGCGGCGGTCCTTCAGGTCCTTGATCGAACGGATGGGGGAGTCGGGCGGCACCGCGATCTTGACGCCCGAGCGCACGCTCGCGGCGAGCAGCAGGCGCGTCTTGATCCCGTTCGCCCGTGCGAGCACGGCGGGCAGGTCGCCCTGGTAAGCGAAGTCGAGCGCCTTGTTGGCGATCGCCTCGTTGACGGCCGGCCCCGCGCCCTTGAAGAACAGCCACTCCACCTTGATGCCGTCGGCCGCGAACTCCTTTTCGACCAGCTGCTGCAACTGCGCGGTGGCCGCACTCGATCCGCCGAACGTCGGCGGATCGCCGGCGCCTTGCTGGGCGACACCGATGCGGATGGTGGCGGGCTTGTCGGCGTGCGCGGCGGCGGCCGGCAACGCAATGAGGGACGCGATCAGCAATGAGCGAAGCAGGCGCAGTGGAAGCATGAATCGATGGTCCGGAATGTTGGGAAGCGAGGCTGTGCAACAGCCTGTCGAGGCATTCTCGGCGACGTGCGGGGACCGGACAAGAAACGATTTGAACTATGCTTATCGCCGCATCGGGGGGCGCGGAAGCGGGCCCGCGGGCCGTCGTAACGGGGCGCCGATGGCTCGCCATCCCGCATCGGTGATGCGAGGCGGTACACCGGCCGGAGGGATTGGCGGCTCAGGGGGCCAGAACGGGCGCGCCGCAGCAGCACGAGCAACGCGATCGTCGTCACGAGAGGCCCGATCTACCTCCGGATGGCGCGGCCACGTCGATCGCAGCCAGGCGCGTCATCGTTCAGGCCGATACGTTGCGGATCGCGATCGATGCGACATCGACGCGCCGCGGCAGGATCGCATCGGCCGCCGCGCGGTCGGCGACACGCTGCAGCACGTCGATGTCCGCGCCGCTGAGGCTGCGCTGCGCAAGCGCGGCCCGGTGCGCGATGTCGGTGGCCGCGTCGGGCGGCAGGCGCGTGAGCGACGCATAGACGCTCGCATAGTCGGCCGGATGCGCGAGCGCCCATTGGCCCGCGCGGGCGAGCCGCTCCAGCACGTCGGCGAGCGCCGCGCGCTTCGCGCGATCGTCGAGGGTTTCGATCGGCGACGTCAGGAATGCCAGCCCGGAATTGATGCCGCTGCCGTCGCGGACGATGCGCGCGCCGCGCCGTACCGCATGGCCGTAGTACGGGTCGAACGTCGCCCAGATGCCGATCCGCTTCGCCTCGAATGCAGCGAACGCATCGACGGGCAGCACGAAGCGCACGTCGACATCACGCGGCGCGAGGCCGTGTTCGCGCAGCGCGCCGTACAACTGGTACTGCGAGATGCTGCCGCGCGCGGACGACACGACGACGGTTTGCCCTTTCAGGTCGGCGACGGTGCGGACCGGCGAATCGGGCTGTACGACGATGCCGAGCGACGCCGGCGAGCCGACGCGCGTCGCGACGATCCGCAACGACGGGTCGCCGAGTGCGGCCGTCAGCACGGGCAGGTCGCCGGCCGGCGCGAGATCGATCGCGCCCGCGCGCTGCGCCTCGAACAGCGGCGCCGCACCCTGGAAGTTGGCCCAGCGAAACCGGTAACGCGTGCCGTCGAGCACGTGCGCGGCTTCCGCGAGCGCGCGCAGGCCGCCGGCCCGGTCGCCGAGCACGAGCGTGACGCCCGACAGGTCGGCGCCGGCCGCATGGGCGGGCCGTGCGATGCCGCCGGCGAGCGGCGCGGCGGCGAGGGCGGCAAGCCGCTGCAGCACGCGGCGGCGCGGCGGGGCGGAGGAGGGATTCATCGGCGGGGTGTCCTCGGTGATCCGCGCGCAGGCGGCGCGGCTGCCGGGCAGGTTACGGAATCGGTTTCCGGCCGACAAACATCGAATCGTGCAATGCATATTCGTGCGGCAACGGCCGGCAGGGTCGCCATCGCCGCACGCGGGTTTCAGGCGGCGCTTACGCGGCGGACGGAACCGTCCGCAGGAACGCGCGTACCGCCGGCGCCTTTTCGAAGCGCCGGTGCGCGAGCGCCAGTTCCGACGTGATCGGCTTGCCGACGATCGGCCGGTACACGACGCCCGGCAGCGACACGCAGCCGGCGAGCGCATCGGGAATCACCGCAACCCAGCCATTCACGGACACGCATGCGAGCACAGCGAGCAGGCCGCCCGGGCGGGCGGCGATCAGTGGTGCGAAGCGGCCGCGGCGCGCGACTTCGAGCGTGCCGCGCTCCTGTTCGGGCACCGCGAAGCGCGCGTCGGCGAGGTCGGCTGCGCGAATGGCGGCCATCGATGCGTAGCGCGACCCGGCCGACACGGCCGCGACGAACACGTCGCGCTGCAGTGTGACGACCCGCAGGCCGCCGGGCAGCGGCAGCGGCGGACGCACGTACGCGAGGTCGATCCGGCCGGTGTCGAGCTGGTTCGCGACGTCGTCCATCGGCACTTCGCGCAGGTTCAGCTCGATGCGCGGGTGCGCGTCGCGAAACGCGCCGACGGTGCGCTGCAGGGTGCCCGAATAGACGGCCGACGACACGTAGCCGATCTCGATCCGGCCGAGTTCGCCGCGCTCGGCCAGGGCAGCGAGTTCGCGGCCGCGCTGCAGATGCTCGACCGCGGCGCGTGCCTCGGCGAGATAGGCCTCGCCGGCCGCGCTCAACGTGACGGCGCGGCGCGACCGGTGAAAGAGGCGCACGCCGAGCACGCGCTCGGCCTCCTGGATCTGCCGCGTGAGCGCGGGCGGCGCCATGTCGAGCGCTTCGGCCGCACGGGCGAAGTGCAGGTGCTGCGCGACGCTCAGGAACGCGCGCACGTGGCGGAATTCGAGTCGGTCCATGATTGCAATTTTCGTCAATAAAATAGCATCGGTGTGTCAATGACAGGCAATACGGGCCGAGCCTAGCATACGGCTCGTTCTTCCTGTTCCGGAGTAGTCAATGTCCCAGCCTTCCCCGGCGTCGCGCGCAGGCGCGGCTGCCGCCGCGCCCACGGGTGCCCGCCTGCCCGCCGCCGCGACGCTCGCCGTCGCGTCCGCCACCTGCTCGCTGATCGTGCTCGATACCAACGTCGTCGCCGTGTCGCTGCCGAGCATCGCGCGCAGTTTCCACGCGAGCTTCGCCGATATCGAATGGGTCGTGAGCGCCTACATGACCGCGTTCGCCGCATGCCTGCTGCCGGCAGGCGGCCTCGCCGACCGCTTCGGGCGCAAGCGGATGCTCTTCACGGGGCTCGCGCTGTTCTTTCTTGCATCGCTCGGCTGCGGCGTCGCACCGACGGCCGGCTGGCTGATCGCCGCGCGGGCGGTGAAGGGCGGCGGCGCCGCGCTGCTGCTGACGGCCGCGCTCGCCGTGATCGCGAACCGCTTTCCGGACGGGCGCGAACGGGCGCGCGCATGGGCGATTTGGGGCATGTGCATGGGGATCGCGACGGCCATCGCGCCGCTCGTCGGCGGCGCGATCACGCAATGGATCGGCTGGCGCTGGGTGTTCCTGCTGAACCTGCCCGTCTGCCTGCTGCTCGCGGCCGGTGCACACGTTGCGATCGACGAGTCGCGCGATCCGCACGCGAAGCGCGTGGACGTGGCCGGCAGCCTGCTGTTCGGCGCGGCGCTCGCGTGCGCGATCGCAGCGCTGATCGGCGCGCCGTCGCACGGCTGGTGGTCGGTGGCGACGCTCGGCCGGCTCGCGCTGGCCGCCGCGCTGTTCGCGGCATTCATCGGCGTGGAGCGCTGGCAGGCGCGGCCGATGATCGATCTCGCGCTGTTCCGCCAGCCGCGCTTCGTCGGCGCCGTGCTTGCGATGTTCGGCTATGCGGCGTGTGCGCAGGTGATGATGACGTTCCTGCCGCTGTACCTGCAGAACGGGTTCGGGATGCCGGCGATCGACGCGGGGCTCGGGATGCTGCCGTTCGCGTTCGCGATGATCGCGGGGCCGTCGCTCGGCGCGGCGCTGGCCGCGCGCGTGTCGTCCGACGGCGTGCTGGCGGGCGGGCTCGCGCTGATCGGCACGGGCAACCTCGCAACCGCGGCGCTGACGGCCAGCGGCGACTACCGGCTCGTCGCGCTCGGCATGTTCGTGACGGGTTGCGGCGCGGGCATCATGAACGGCGACACGCAGAAGGCGATCATGGCGTGCGTGCCGCCGAACCGCACCGGCATGGCATCGGGCATCAGCACGACGACGCGTTTCTCGGCGATCGTGACGGCCGTCGGCGTGCTCGGCGCGGTGCTGGCGGCGAGCACGCAGGCGCGGCTCGACCGGCTGCTGTCCGCCGCGCCCGGCCTGAGTGCATTCGCCGACGCACAGTTCATGTCGAGCCTGCTGGCCGGCGACCGGCGCGGGCGCTCGAGCGTGTGCCGCCGTCGGCCGCCGGCGCGCTCGCGCAGGCGGCGCCCGTCGCGTTCGCGAGCGGGTTCGCCGATGCGCTGACGGTGAGCGGCGGGCTTGCGCTGATCGCGGCCGTCGTTGCCTACAAGTTGCTTGAGCAACCGATGCGCGACGGCGCGTGACGCACGGGGCGGCCCGCGCGGGGCACCGGGCGCGACCCGGCGGAACCATCAAGCTCGCGCGTTCCGGTTTCACGCAGCGTATTCCGGATGTCATCGACGTTCGAGATTCTGCTGCCCGTGTTCGGGCTGATCGAGGCAGGGTTCCTGTGCAGACGGCGAGGGGTGCTTGGGCCGGCCTCAGCCTCGGATCTCAACCGATTGATCGGTTGTCGGGCCGTGCGGCGGATCGACGGAGATTGAACTGCGTGTCAGCTGGTTGTCGCGCCGATCGATCACGCGCGATCAATGCGACTTCGTCGCGAGGCGATGGATGCGTGCCGCATGGGCGACACGCCGAGGATGCGACGCGTGGCAATGCGTTGCCGGCCTGCGGCGCGTGCGTCGCGCGGGTTCGGGTGTATCGGCCTCGGCCGGCGTGCTGTTCCGCGCGTCGACGTCCAAGACCGCACCGGCCGCCACTGCCGCCACCGCCGGCTGCATCGCGTCGGCATCAAGCCACGCACGCGTCGCTTCCGCGATCAGCCCGCGCAACCAGCGCACGCCCTCGACGCACTCGCCCGATTCGTTCCAGGTCATCCGGTACACGATGTCCGGCGGTTCGGCCGGCAGCGCGACGGCGGCGAGCGGCAGCAGCTTCGCGTAGTGCCGCGCGAGCCGGTACGTGGTGGTCAGCAGCATGTCGGTGCGCACGAGCGCATGCGCGGCGAGTTCGAAATGCGGCAGCGTGACGACGATCCGCCGCTGCAGGCCCACGCGTTCGAGCTGCCTGTCGATCGCGCCGGACGCCTCGAGCCACGACGGTGTCGGGCACAGCTGCGGCGCTTCGGCAAACTCGGCCGCCGTCATCGTGCCGCGCCGCGCGAGCGGATGCGTCGCGCGCATCAGGCACACGACGCGATCGTCGAACAGGTCGTCCTGCCGGAACCGCGACGAGCGTGCAGGGCGATTGTCGATCACGACGTCGAGTTCGCCGTCGGCCAGTGCGCGCTCGTCGTCGAAGCCGTCGCCGAGCGGGTGAAACACGAGTTGCGCGTCCGGTGCGCGTTCGCGGAACAGCGCGACGAGCTTCGGCACGAACAGCACGTTCAGGTAGTCGGGGCAGCCGATCCGGTAGGTGCGCACCGACGTGCGCGCGTCGAACCTCGGCTGCTGGATGCGGATGAAGTCGATCACGCGCAGCGCGTTGCGCAGCGGCTCGATCAGCCGCGCGCCGAACTCGGTCGGCACCATCCCGTAGCGGCTGCGCACCAGCAGCGGATCGCCGAGCAGCGTGCGCAGGCGCTTGAGCGCGGCGCTGGTGGCCGGCTGCGACATGTTCAGGCGCACGGCCGCACGCGACACGGTGCGCTCGGTCAGCAGCACGAGCAGGATGCGCATCAGCCGCGCATCGAGCACGTCGAGAGAGACCGCGGCGTCAGGCGCGTCGCCGGGCAGGGCGTTCGGGTCTAGTGGGGCCCGCATGCCGATCCGCCTCCCGGCGACCCGATGCCCGAGTGCGACGCAGCAGCGGGCCGGCGCCGCGTCATTGCGCGAAGGTGCCCGGCCAGCCGACGATCCGCTTCGGGCGCGGCGGCGCGTACGTGCGGACTTTCGACGTTTTCAGCTTCAGGCGCACCAGCGACTCGGCGAGCGCGACGGCCGCCGATACGCCGTCGACGACCGGCACGCCCGTGCATTCCTCGATCTGCCGGTCGAGGCCGGCCATCCCGCCGCAGCCGAGGCAGATCACTTCCGCGTGATCGTCCTTCACTGCGCGCTGCGCCTGGCCGACGATCGACTCGATCGCGCGGGCCGGATTCTCCTCGAGTTCGAGCACCGCGAGGCCGCTGGCGCGCACCGACGCGCAGCGCGCGTCGAGCCCGGCGAGCTTCAGGCGATCCTCGATCAGCGGCACCGTGCGGTCGAGCGTCGTGACGACCGAGTAGCGGTGGCCGAGCAGCATCGCGACGCTCGCGGCTGCTTCGGTGATGTCGACGACGGGCACCGTCAGCAGTTCCTGCAGGCCTTCGCGGCCGTGTTCGCCGTAGCCGGCCTGGATCACCGCGTCGTACGGCTCGTCGTAGTGCATCACGCGATCCATCACGGCGATCGCCGCGAGGTAGCTCTCGAAGTTGCCTTCGATCGACTCCGCGCCGAAGCGCGGCGTCAGCCCGACGATCTCCGTACCCGGCGATGCGGAGGCCTGCGCCTGCGCGGCGATCGCGTCGGTGATCGACTCGGTTGTGTTGACGTTGACTACCAGGATCCTCATTGCGACTCCGTATGCAGGTGTTTCAGTGTCGGGCGCAGGCGACCGCGATGGGTTCGCCCGAACGCTCCTCGTAATGCCGGTTGCGATCGGCCAGCAGCCAGTACACGCTGCCCGCGATGGCCGCGCCGAGCAGCCACGAGAACGGCGTCATCGCGCTGAAGGCCGGCACGACGGCGAGCGTGATCGAGATCAGCGCGGACGGCACGAGCGCCGAGAGCGCCTTGCGGTTCACGCCGCGCGTGTAGAAATAGGCACCGGTCGGCGCTTCGGTATAGAGGTCGGGCACGTTCACGCGCTGCTTGCGCACGAGCCAGTAGTCGACCGTGATGATCCCGTACAGCGGGCCGAGCAGCGCGCCGAGGCCGGACAGGAAGTAGACGATCACGATCGGGCTGTTGTACAGGTTCCACGGCAGGATCAGCACGGCGACCGTCGCGCTGATCAGGCCCGCGCGGCGGAACGACAGGCGGTGCGGCGCGAGGCTCGTCAGCACGAACGCCGGTGCGACGAAGTTCGCCATGATGTTCACCGCGACCGTCACGATCAGGAACGCGACGCAGCCGAGCACGAGGAACAGCTTGTTCGGCACCGTCGCGATGATTTCCGTCGGGCTGTGGATGATGTGGCCGTTCAGCTTGAACTGCGCGCCGGCGAGCACGAAGCTGATCGTCGCGAACACGAGGATGTTGACCGGCAGGCCCCAGAAGTTGCCCACGCGCACCGTCTTCGCGCTCGGCGAAGAGCGCGCGAAATCGCAGAAGTTGAGCACCAGCGTGCCGTAGATCGCGAGCCACAGCGAGCCGCCCGCGAAGATCTCCGTCCACATCCTGAAGCCGGTCAGCGGCTTGCCGATCGACATCGCGAGATGGCCGCCGGTGCGGCTGAACATCCACGCGGCGAGCGACAGCGTCGTGACGAGGATCACCGGGCCGGCGAGCCCCTCGTACTTGCGCACCATTTCCATCCCGTACGTGAGGATGCCGATCTGTACGAGCCAGATCGCGACGAACGTGACCCAGCCGAGCGTCGACAGCCCGAAGATCGCGTCCTGGTCGAACGCGGCGAGGCCCGGCCAGATCGCGGTGAGCAGCACGCGCAGCACGACCGACGCGAGATAGGTCTGGATGCCGAACCATGCGATCGCGATCACCGCGCGGATCATCGCGGGCAGCAGCGCGCCGTAGATGCCGAAGCTCATCCGGCTGATCACCGGGAACGGCACGCCGGTCTTCTGGCCCATGTAGCCGGTGAGGTTCATGAAGGTGTACACGAGCACCGCGCCGATCGCGAGCGATGCGAGCATCTGCCAGCCCGACAGGCCGAGCGCGAACAGCCCGATCGCGAACGAGTAGTTCGCGATGTTGTGCACGTCGTTGGTCCACAGCGCAAAGATGCTGTAGCGGCCCCACGTCCGGCCCTCGGCCTTGGTCGGCGCGAGGTCGGGGTTGTGCAGCCGCGGGCTCAGCACGGGGTCGCGCGCCGCCGAACCGGTTCGATGCGATGCGTCGTCCGCGCCGGGCACGATGCCCGGGCGGTGGGTGGCTTCCAGTTGCACGCCGTTGTCTCCTTCCATGTGCGGGGCGCGAAACCGGCAACGTGGGAACGCTGCGCCGGCCCGGCCGCCGTGGACGTTATGTCTCGTATGTGTTCGCGAGTATGGGAGGCCGGCAACGCGATGGGAAATTAAATATTCGGTTGGCCGTCATTTGAAAAATGAATGGAAGCGGCCAGCCGCGGTGGCTGGACAAGGCACGCGAATTGCGCGCCTGCGGGCTCCATCCACATCGACATCAGCGGAGGTGTCATGCAGCGATATTCACTTCGTCACGTATCGCGAGCCGTCTTCGCCGGCCTCCTGATTGCGGGCCTGGCGGCAGGCGCGGGCTGCCAGAAGAAGAGCGACAACGGCGGCGCAAGCTCGGACTCGAGCGCAACGGGCGGCATGTCGGCCGCCCCGTCGACCGCACCGTCGGGTACGCCGAGCAGCGGCGCGGCCGGCAGCAGCGGCGACAGCGGCGCGAGCTTGCCGGGCGCGGCTTCCGCGCCGGGCGGCGCGAGCGGCGGCTGACGCGCGGAGCGGACGTCGCGCCGGCTGCGCGCGGGTGCGCCGTCCGTACGAAGGGTGCCGTGCCGGTCCGGCACGTGCGCCCGGAGACGTGCGTGCGCAGCCGCGCACATGAAAGATTTGCAAGGACCGTTGTAGCGATTCCCGGGCCGTCGGCGGCAGCCCTGATGCCGACGCGCGCGGGCCGGACAAGGAGGTGCAATGCAGAACGCGGAATCGAACCCGACCCCTGAAAAGCAGCGGGAACAGATCGAGAAGAGCCCGGTGAAGACGCCGGCGGCCGGCGACATGCCCGACGCGGCGACCCAGGCGGCGCAGGTCGCGCAGCATCCGCTGACACCCGAGAAGATTGCCGGGAAGATGCCGACCGGCCTGCCGCCGATCGAGCGCGGCACGCAGGCGCCCGACAGCGGCGATCCCGTGCGGCGAGCGGCCGCCCGGATCCCGACGCTCGACAACGCGAACATGGCGATGACCGACAACACGGTCGACGTCGACGGCAAGGGCATGGAAGCCGCCGCGGGCGCGTCGAAGTGGCACGACAACGTGATTTATTCGAACGCGTCGCTCGACGAAGCGGTCGAGACGCCCGACGAAGGGCTCGGCGGGATCGAGAGCCGACCGTCCGGCAACATGCCGCAGATCGCGACGCGGCCGGGCTGGCGCGTCCGCCATATCGGCGATGTCGACGTCGAGCACGGCGACCGCACGCGCGCCGAGCATGTGATCGTCCTGGAGCGGAACAACTGACCGCGTGACGGGAAGATGCGGCGGGCGGCACGATCGCGCCGCCCGCCGCCATCATCGGCGGTCCTTATTGCGGACCGAGTTCCTGCGCGGACGTATCGGCGTCGTTGCCCTGCGCAACCAGCACGTGGATATCGTTCGGCGTCACGTCGCCGACCCCGCCCGACGGGATCGTCAGGAGTAGCCAGTCGGCGTTGTTGTTGATGGTGACCGGCGCGGTCTTGAGGATCGGCGTCTTGCTGCCGGCCGTCGTGACGATCACCTGGTAGCTGCCGCCGTTCAGGTAGATCGAATCCTGCGTCGATGCCGGTACCGCGTTCTGGTAGGCCGCGCCCGCGAGCGTCGGGCTTTGCGTCGTGATGTCGGTGCCGGGCGGAACGACGTACACGTCGACGTTCTGCGCGTTCGGCGACGCGTTGAAGCTGCGCACGCGCGCCTTGTCCGACAGCAGGCCCTTGTCGTACGGATCGTCGATCACGGAGATCAGCGACGTCGTGCTCGGCAGCGCGATCGTCGTGTAGTGATGGCCGTTTGCCGCGCTGAACGATTGCGCGGCGATGGTCGACGTCGTGCCGGAGAGGTCGTAGCTCGCGTTCTGCGTGCCCGAGTCGACGTCGTGATAGCGCGTCACGCCCTTGTACGCGACGTTGCCCTGGTCGAGCTTCGCGTTCAGGTAGTAGTCGAGGTTGGGCCCGGCCGGCACCGCGTTGATGAAGCGCGCCTGCGGCTTCGAGATGCCGAGTTCGGTCCCGGCATCATCGCCGCCGCCGCACGCTGCGAGTACGGAAATGACCGAGCACAGGGCCACTATCGTTCGTATTGATTTCATGTCGTCCTCTCGTTCAGGAAACCTGCTTGCGATGCGGGATCGCCGCGCGAAGGATCGCGCGGTGCGCAGCGCCGGTTGGAAGGAAGATGGCTGTCCGCCGGATGGCGGGCGCGGAGATGACGCAAGCGATGTGCCTGCGCGGAGAAAAAGCCGGGGAAAGACGGCGGCGCGGGGGCGCGAAGCGCGCACGCGCCGGGCTGGCGGCGTGCGCGGGATGACACGGGGAGCGTTGGGGCGGGCCGCGCGATCGGCGCGGTTGTAAAAAGGCAGCGTCGCGCGGGCGGCGCGCTGTGTCAGCGGTTCACGAGCCGGGCCGGATACGCGAGCGCGAGTGCGCAGCCGACCAGCATGCACGCGGCGAAACCGTACAGCCCCGCGCTTTGCGAATGGAACGTGTCGCGCAGCCAGCCGATGAAGTACGTGCTGCCGAACCCGCCGAGGTTGGCGATCGAGCACGCGAACGCGATCCCGCCGGCGGCGGCCGAGCCCTTCAGGAACGTCGAAGGCAGGGCCCAGACGACCGGCATGGCGGCGGCCGCGCCCGCATTGATCAGCGAGAACAGCAGGACCGTGCCGAACGTGCCGTGCGACGACGATGCCGCGATCGCCAGCGCGACGGCCGACACCACGAACGGCACGACGATATGCCAGCGGCGTTCGCGCGCGCGGTCGGAACTGGCGCCGCAGTACAGCGTGGCGAGCACGGCCGCGGCATTCGGGATCACCATCAGCCAGCCGATGTGATACGCATCCTTCACGCCCGTGTCGCGCAGGATCGTCGGCAGCCAGAAGCTCACCGCGTAGAGGCCGAGCAGCACGCAGAGGTCGATCAGGCCGAGCGCCCAGACCTTCGGATCGGAGAACGCCTTGCCGAGTGCATGGCTCTTGTTGCCGGACGGATCGGCATCGAGGTTCGCACGCAATGCATGCTTCTCGTCGGCGTTTAGCCACTGCGCGGATTCGATGCTGTTGGGCAGCCAGCGCAGCACCGCGAAGCCGAGCAGCACCGACGGCAGCGCTTCGAGCAGGAACAGCCACTGCCAGCCGCCGAGCCCGTGCGTGCCGTCGAACGCGCGCATGATCCACCCGGAGATCGGGCTGCCGATCATGCTCGACAGCGGCAGCCCGACCATGAACAGCGCGACGATGCGCGCGCGACGCGCATCGGGATACCACTGCGTCAGGTACAGCAGCACGCCGGGCAGGAAGCCGGCCTCGGCCGCGCCGAGCAGGAAGCGCACGATATAGAACTGCATCGGCGTGTGCACGAACATCGTCGCACCCGACAGCAGGCCCCACGTGATCATGATCCGCGCGATCCACAGCTTTGCGCCGACGCGTTGCAGCACCAGGTTGCTCGGGACTTCGAACAGGATGTAGCCGGCGAAGAACAGGCCGGCGCCGAGCCCGTACACGGTATCGCTGAACTTCAGCGCGTCGAGCATCTGGAGTTTCGCGAGCCCGATGTTGATGCGGTCGAGATAGGCCGCGAAGTAGCACAGGCAGAAGAGGGTGATCAGGCGCAGCGTGACCTTGCGATAGAGATTGCCGTGCAGCGCGTCGTCGGGGGAAACGGCGGCGCTCGGGTGTGCGGTAGACATGGGATTGCCCCTGTTCGAATGTGACGGATGAATGGGTGGCCGATCGACGCGAGCGGGCGTTCCGCTGCGCACTGGAGTCTGTATATCACGGCAATTAAATAGCGTACACACTAGAAAATACCGAATCGAACAGGCACGATTCCGGCCGTGTGACGGAAAGCGATTTCGTGAGAAACACCACGTGTTTAACGAGGTTTTTGATGGATTCGTATGCACGTTGAAAGCGGGCGGCGAGACGAGGTCGCATGCACAAAATTCGTGCGTATGCGCTTAAAAGTAAAGTGTGTGCACGAAAGTCCGCCGATGTGCGCAAGCACGTGCGCGGCAGCAGGTCGAACGCGCATGGCTCGCCGTCTCGGCGGCATTCGCGGCCGGCAATGCGCAGCCGTCGGGCGATCGTCAGGCGCGCTGCGCGCCGGCGGCCGCGAATCCTGATGCACCGCAATGAAGCGGCAACCCGGCTGAGGGCCGGGTCGAATTGAGGGTGTACACTGCTTGCCTTTCCATTACACGTGGCGCGGGCCTGCACTTTCATGGCGTCTTCCAAGGATTCCTACGACTTTCACGACCAGGTCGGGCACCTGCTGCGCCGCGCGTATCAGCGGCACGTGTCGATCTTCCAGGAGGCGATCCCCGATTCGGATCTCACGGCCGCGCAGTTCGTCACGCTGTGTGCGGTCAAGGAGCGCCAGGGGTGCTCGCTGAACGACATCGTCAAGGCGACCGCGATCGACCAGGCGACGATTCGCGGCGTGGTCGACCGGCTGAAGGCGCGCGCGCTGATCGAGGTGCTGCCCGATCCGAACGACGGCCGCAAGCTGATCGTGCGCGCAACCGCGACCGGCCTCGCGCTGATCGACCGCACGGTGCCGTTCGCGCGGCAGGTGACGGAGCGCACGTATGGCGCGCTCAATCCGGGCGAGCGGGTCGCGCTGCAGTTCCTGCTGCGCAAGATGATGGAAGAGGAAGGCGACGCGTGATGCGCGTCGCTCGCGGGGAGGGGGAGCCGCTCCGCCTGGCCCCCGCGACGCAGCCCGCGACTTCTAAGCCGTGCCGGTTGCCACCTGCACGCCACCGCCATCGGCCTTCATCAACCGGCCTGCGTCGCGTAACGCCGCCCGGACCGTCTCCGGCGTAAACGGCGGCGCGTAGAACCGCACACCGGTCGCATCGAACAACGCGTTCGCGACGGCGGCCGGGCCCGGCACCGACGCCGATTCTCCCGCGCCGAGCGGCGGCTCGCCTTGCCTCGGCATCAGCACGACGTCGACGTCCGGCACTTCCGCGAAGGTCAGGATCGGATAGCTCGCCCATTCGCGCGACGCGACCTTGCCGTCGGCGAAGCGCACGCGCTCCTTCAGCGTGCGGCTCAATACCTGGATCACGTTGCCGTGGATCTGGTGGCGCACGCCATCGGGGTTGATCATCGTGCCCGTATCCTGGCCGACCGTGACGCGTTCGATGCGGATCTCGCCCGACACGCGATCGACGCTCAGGTCGACGATCCATGCCGACCACGCCGCGCCGAAGCCGGGGAAGCGGCTGTGCACGTAGCGTGCATAGGCGATCCCGCGGCCGCGCACGAGCCGCGACGTAGCGGGATCATGCGGCGCGCCTGGCACGCGCGGCGTCCAGCCCGCGCGGTCGGCCACGGCCTGCAGCAGTTCGGTCGCGCGCGTGTCCCGCAGGTGGCGCAGCCGGAACGCGAGCGGGTCGACGCCGGTCAGCGCCGCGCATTCGTCGACGAATGCATCGTGCGCGAACGAGTTCGGCAGCGCCGACACGCCGCGCAGCCACGATGCGCGCACCAGCGGCGCGAGATCCTCGCAGACGAAGCGGCGATGCGGGCTCGCGTACGGCGACACGGCCGTGCGGTCGCCCATCTCGAACACGCGCGGCTCGGGCGCGATCGTGCCGGTCAGCAGCGCCGCGAGCAGCGGCGCGTCGTTCGACGGGTAGCGCGTCGTGAAGTCGTAGCCGAGCAGGCGGCCGTCGCGCGTGACGGTGCCGCTCACCTGCATCGACTGGCCCGCGCCTTTCGGTTCCCACAGATGTTCGTCCGCGCGCGACAGCTGCACGCGCACCGGGCGGCCGACCGCGCGCGACAGCAGCAGCGCGTCGCCGCATACGTCGTCCGCGCCATTGCGGCCGTAGCAGCCGGCCGCTTCCATCCGCACCACGTCGAAATCGGCTTCGTCGCGCGCAACGAGCGTCGCGAGGTCATGGCGCAGCGACACGGGATTCTGCGTGCCGGACCACACGGTGATCCGGCCGTTGCCCGGTTCGCGATAGTCGGCGAGCGCGCATGACGGGCCGATCGAGCCGTGCATCTGGAACGGCCACGCATAGGTGCGCGACAGCGTGATCGTGTCGGGCTGCGCGCGCGCCGCATCGACGTCGCCTTCGTCGAGCAGCACGCGGCGTTTGGCCGGCGCGGCGGCGATCGCGGCAGCCGGTTCGTCGAGCGGCGGCAGCGCGGGGAGCGGCCGCCATGTCACGCGCAGCTGGCGCGCCGCGCGGATCGCGTGTTCCTCGCGCTCGGCCACCACGCCGACGAAATCGCCGATGGCAACGACGGCCACGAGCCCCGGCACGTCGGCCACCGATGCGCGATCGACGTCGATCAGGGAATCACCGACGAACGAACCGCTGTCATGCCCCGCATAGGGCGGCCGCACGACACGGCCGTGCAGCATGCCCGGCACGCGCATGTCGTGCACGAACGTGAGCTGGCCGGTTGCCTTCGCGGGCAGGTCGACGCGCGGCGACGACCTGCCGACGATCCGGTATAGGGCGGGATCTTTCGTGCGGGTGTTCAGGTCCAGCGTCAGCGCGATCCGGCGTGCGGCGACGAGCGTGGCGAACGTGGCCGTTTGCCCGTTCGCCGAGATCGTCGCGTCGTCGATCTGCAGTTGCGCCGCGTCGACATTGAACCGCTCGGCGGCAAGCGCCAGCAGCGCATGGCGCGCCTGCGCGGCCGCACAGCGCAGCGGCGTCGCGGAAATCTGGATCGTCGCGCTCGCGATGGTCGGGCCCTGGTTCGGTGTCGCGGCCGTGTCGCCGAGCACCATCGTCACGCGCGCGGCCGGTACATCGAGTTCCTCGGCGACGATCTGCGCGAGCGACGTGCGGATGCCGGTGCCGAGATCGACGTGGCCGTTGAACGCGAGGATGCGGCCGTCGTCGAGGATCGCGACGAACACTTCCGGCAGCGCCGGCACGTAGGACGACAGGCTGCCCGGCTGGCCGGGCGCCGGCTTGACGGGCGGCGCGGGCGGCCGGATCACGGTAAGACAGCCGTTGCGCGCGATCAGGTCGGAGCGATTCACGGATGAAGGGTCCTGTCGAGGGAGAGGCGGCGCGCGGCCGGATGCGGCGTACGCGGAGTGAGGCGGCCGGCGGCCCGGGCGTCCCGTTCGCGGTGTGCGCCGAGCGCCATGACGGTGACCGTCGCGAGCGCGCGCGTTCCCAATCTAGGCCGCCAAAAGCGCAGCGTCAATCGCACGGGCGGGCGCCCGCCAGTCATGCCGCCGGCCCGCCGCGACGATTCAGCGTGCGCGTGCCTGCACCGCGTCGATTGCCGCGATCGCATCGTCGAGCGGCATCACCGCCGCGTATTTCTGCTGCATGTCGAACAGGTTCGCGTCGTGCGGCGCGATCGCGCGATCGCCGACACAGTCCGCGAGCACGAGCGGGCGGAACCCGTGCGACATCGCGTCGACGACGCTCGCGCGCACGCAGCCGCTCGTCACGGCGCCCGCGACGAGCAGCGTCTGCACCGCGCGCTGCGCGAGCCACGGCGCCAGCTGCGTGCCGAAGAACGCCGACGGCACGGTCTTGCGCACGACGAGTTCGCCCGGCGCGGGCGTGAGTTCGGGCACGATCGCGCTGTTCGGGTGGTGCTCGGTCAGCGTCGCCATGCCGGGCACCTTCAGCGAGAACACGTTGTCGTCGCTGCCGTCGTCCGCATACACGATGCGGCTGTGCGCGACGGGCCAGCCGCGTTCGCGCGCCAGCGCGAGTGCGTGCGTCGTGCGCGCGATTGCCGGCGCGATGTTGCCGCCGCCGAACGTCGCGGGATCGGCGAAGCCGACCACGAAATCGACGATCAGCAGGCCGATGTTGCCGTGCGGCGGCAACGGCGTGCCGAAACCCTGCTGGCGGTAGACGTTCGCTTCGGCGTGGCGGGAAAGGTCGTTCATGATGTCGGTCGCTCGTCGGTCAGGCGGGTTGGTCGGTCACGCGGCCGTCGCGCACGACGGTCGCGCCGTCGAGTTCGACCGTGCAGCGGCGCAGCGGGATGTCGATGTGGCAGGTGGTCGTGCGGTTGCCGCCGCCTTCGTTGTTCGGGCCGAGCGAGAACAGGAAGTTGCCCTCGAACGCGCGCGCGTCCATCCCGATCGTCGCCTCGCGGTCGTACAGCCCGAGCGTCGACCAGCGCGCACGCGGCTGCAACCCCCAGCCGATATGCGAGATCGCATAGCCTTCCGGGTCGGCGAAGGTCTCCATGTAGTCGCGCAGCAGATCGGCGTCGACGCCGCCTTCGATGCGCGTCGCATAGCCGGCTTCGACCGTCAGCGCGATCGGCTCGCGCACGTAGTGCTTCTGCGGCAGCAGGATGTCGCCGCGATCGATCACGATCGTGCCGCGCGCGGTGCGGTCGTTCGGGTAGGTCAGCGCGAAGCCGCTCGGCCAGTGGTCCCAGCGGCCCGGCGCGTCGACGAAGCCGTATTCGGCCGTTGGCGGGAACTCGCCGAGCGGGCACACGAGCGCGGTGCCGGCCGCGGAGGTCACGCGCATCTCGCGGGCGGCGGCGATCCGTTTCGCCGCGGCGAGCACGCGCGTGCGGTCGGCCGGCGTCGGCACCATCCGCACGAGCACTTCGGGCGGCTCGACCGCGAGCAGGATTTTCGTGCCGGACTTCAGGATCTCGTGCTGCTCGGGCGAGAACAGCAGCGTCATCAGGTCGAGCACGAGGTCGCTCTCGCGCAGCGCGGCGATCGCGGCCTTGTTGCCGGTCAGCGGCGTCGTGCCGAGATACGCGAGCGGATCGCGGCTGAACGCCTTGTCGCCGTTCACCGGCGGCAGGTCGAGGCGGTTGACGATCGCGCCCATCGCTTGCGTCGCGATCAGCGCGCACGACAGCGTCTGCGGATGAGTGGCCGCGCTCGTCAGGATCGTGACGGTCTGGCCCGGTTCGAGGCGCGACAGCGTGAGGACTTGCTTCCACGCGTCGATCAGTTGGGAATCGCTGACTGGCATCGTCGGCTCCGGTAAAGGCGTGAAGGAAAGGGGCGGGCGCCGCGCGATCAGGCTGCGAGCGGCGCGCCGAGGAAGTCGCCGAACGCCGCGTAGAAGCCCGGTGCGTTGTCCCACGGAATCATGTGGCCGGCGCCGGGCACGCGCACGTGCCGCATCGACGGTGTCGCGCGCTGCAGTTCGGCGACGTCGTCGTCGCGCACCACGTCGCCGCGTTCGGCCGTGATCAGCAGCGACGGCACGGCCAGTTGCGCGGCGTCCGCGTGGAAATCGTCGGCATGAAAGCCTTCGTACGACGCGCGCACCGCGCGCTCGTCGCAGGTATGCAGCCATTCGGCGCGCAACTGCAGCTCGGCGTCCGTCCAGGTCGGGCAGAACGCGCGCATGCCTTCGGCGTCGGTGCCGGCGCGCGCGAGCGCCATCGAGTCGATGTACCACGGCAGCTTGCCCGGATAGTCGCGGCGGTTCGGGCCCGACACGGGCGGATCGACGAGCACGACCGATTCGAGCCCGTGGATGCCGCGGCGCGCGGCGCGCGCGGCGATCCGCGCGCCCATCGAATGGCCGACGAGGCTGGTGCGCGGCAGGCCGAGCGCGGTGACGAGCGCCGCGATGTCGTCGGCCTGCGCATCGAGGCTGTAGTCGAGCGACGGCGACGCGTCGGACAGCCCGCGGCCGCGCACGTCGAGCACGTAGGTATCGAACGCCGCGCCGAATACTTCGCCGACGAAACCCCACGTGATCGCGGGGCTCGTGATGCCGGGAATCAGCACGATCGCCGGGCGCGACGCGCGTGCGCCGGTCGCGCCGCCGTAGCGCAGGTAGTGCTGGCGGATACCGTTCGCGCGGATGTTCGCGCCATACAGGAAAGTCGAGGGCATGAAGGGACTCCGTCGAAAGGGCCGCGCTCAGTACGCGCCGGACAGCAGCGCGCCGGCGCCGGGCACGATCGGCTCGAGGTCGAGCTCGCGCAGCATCGCGTAGGTCGTCGCGATCGCGGCCGTGATCACGGGCTTGCCCGTCATCGCCTCGACCTTCGCGACGGCCGGCAGCGACGGCATCTGCACGCAGGCGGACAGCACGATCGCATCGGCGTCCTGGTAAGGCAGCGTCTTCACGATGTCGGGCAGGCGCGCCGGATCGTGGCGGCCGACGTCGAGGTTGTCGGGGATCTCCAGCGCGCGGTACGCGAGCACGTCGAAGCCTTCGTTGCGGATGTAGTCGACCACGAGTTCGGTCAGCGGCAGCATGTACGGCGCGACGACGACGATCCGCTTCGCGCCGATCACCTTCAGTGCGTCGACGAGCGCGCCTGCACTCGTCAGCACGGGCGCCTGCGCGCCGTTGTCCGCCGTGTGCTTCGTCAGGCGTGCCTGCGACACACGGTGGTAGCCGTGCCCCATCGCCATGATCGCGACCAGGCACGCGTAGCCGAGCACGTCGACGCGTGCATCGCTCAGTTCCACCGCGCAGCGGTCGGATTCGGCATCCATTGCCGCGAGTTCTTCCTTGACGACCTTCTTCATCCGCATCCGGCTCGAGTGGTACGTGAAGCGCTCGGGGCGGATCGTTTCGCGCAGCCGCAGCATCGCGGGAATCTCGGTTTCCATCGTCGTGTTGGAACTCGGCACGATCTGGCCGATGCGGTAGGTCTTGCTCATGACGGGGAGGCTCCGTGTCGGTAAGAGTGGGCGGCACGCTGGCGCGGGATCGCCGGATGTCGAGCAAAGTCTAGTGTGTACATTTGAAAATGGCAATGAATCAAAATGATCTCAATCGAGCGTCGGCCGCTTTGTGGTGCGTATATTCGATGAATTATTGGTATTTTCCCGAATGTCGGCATGGCCGGCAATAATCCTCTTGTTCTGAATAAATTGAGTGTGTACGCTACATAAACGCCATTCAATCCGCCCGTTCTCGTGCCGCATTCGGCGACGGGCCCACGATCAGGAGATCCGCATGAGCACACCCCGTATCGCAATCATCGGCGCCGGTCTCGGCGGCACGGCCGCCGCGGCGCTGCTTCAGCGCGGCGGCTACGACGTCGCGCTGTACGAGCAGGCGCCGGCGTTCTCGCGCCTCGGCGCGGGCATCCACCTCGGCCCGAACGTGATGAAGATCATGCGGCGCATCGGTTGCGAGGACGCGCTGGAGACGATGGGTTCGCATCCGGATTTCTGGTACAGCCGCGACTGGCAGACGGCCGACGTACTCGCGCAGATCCCGCTCGGCGACTACGCGCGCAAGGCCTACGGCGCGCGCTACCTGACCGTGCATCGCGGTGATTTCCATGCATTGATGACGCAGGCGGTGACGCCCGGCACGATCCGCTTCGGCAAGCGGCTCGCAGCGGTGGAGGACACCGGCGACGCGGTGCGCCTGACGTTCGCCGACGGCAGCGTCGAGACGGCCGACATCGTGATCGGCGCGGACGGCGTGAATTCGCGGATCCGCGAGCACCTGCTCGGCGCGGAACCGCCGCGCTATACGGGCTACGTCGCGCACCGCGCGGTGTTCCCGGCGTCGCTGCTCGGCAACAAGCCGTACGACATGTGCGTGAAGTGGTGGTCGGAGGATCGCCACATGATGGTCTACTACGTGACCGAGAAGCGCGACGAGTATTACTACGTGACCGGCGTGCCGCAGGCCGAATGGCCCGAGGGCGTGTCGATGGTCGACAGCAGCCGCGATGAAATGCGCGAGGCGTTCGCGGGTTTCCATGCCGACATCCAGCACCTGATCGACGTGTCGCCGTCGATCACCAAGTGGCCGCTGCTCGAACGCGATCCGCTGCCGTTGTGGAGCCGCGGCCGCCTCGTGCTGCTCGGCGACGCGTGCCATCCGATGAAGCCGCACATGGCGCAGGGCGCGGCGATGGCGATCGAGGATGCCGCGATGCTCGCGCGCTGCCTCGATGAAGTCGGCGTCGGCGACTACGCGGGCGCATTCGCGTTGTACGAGGCGAATCGTGCGGCGCGCGCGTCGAAGGTGCAGCTCGTGTCGCACAACAACACGTGGCTGCGCACGAACGAGGATCCGGCGTGGGTGTTCGGCTACGACGTGTTCGACGTGCCGCTCGTCTCGCCGTCGCGCGACAGCGTCGCGGCCGTGGCCTGACGCGTACGCGGTGCCCGCGCCGTCCGGCGCTTCGCCGTCGCGTGCGCCGCTGCGTCGGTACGCGTGTTTTCGGCGTGTTATATGTCAGGCGCGCCGGCGGCAGTGCCCGCTGCCGGTCGCTCGCCGCATTCCGGATCCATTCATGTCCCATCCCGCTTCTCCGTCGCGGCCGCTGGCGTTTCGCGTGAACGGCACGCCGCACACCTTCGCCGAGGCCGCGCCCGACGCGCCGCTGCTGCTGGTCCTGCGCAACGACTGCGCGCTCAACGGCCCAAAGTACGGCTGCGGGCTCGGGCAGTGCGGCGCGTGCACGGTGCTGGTCGACGGGCAGGCGACGCGTTCGTGCGTCGTGCCGGCCGCCGCCGCGAGCGGGCGCGACGTCACGACGCTGGAAGGGCTCGGGTCGCGCGACGCGCCGCATCCGATCCAGCGCGCGTTCATCGACGAGCAGGCCGCGCAGTGCGGCTATTGCCTGAACGGGATGATCATGAGCACGAAGGCGCTGCTCGACCGCCATCCCGCACCGGACGACGCGGCGATTCGCGATGCGTTGCGCTTCAATCTTTGCCGCTGCGGCACGCACCTGGAGATCATCCGGGCCGTGCATCGCGCGGCACGCTATCTGCGAGGCGGCGATGAAGCCTGACGCAGGCTTGCCCGTTGCACCGGAGCGCGTGGCGGGCCCCGCGCCGCGCGATGAAGTCGGCACCGATGCATTGCGTGCGCACCACGCGCGCTACACCTGGCCGATCGGCGATGCGCATGCGGACGCGCAGGTATCGCTCGACGTCGAAACGCGGACTGCGTCCGACGGGCGGATGACGACCTGGCGCTATCGCGCGCGGGCGACCACGGACGATCGTCCCGCGCCGCACGGTGCGAAGACGGAACGTGCGGATACCGGCCCGACCGAGCCGTTCGTCTACCGGCACGCGCAGACGTCGATCGAACTCGCCGAATCCGGTCACACGATTCCCTGGCATGCGCACGTGTTCGCGCGCGAATCCTTCGTCGACGAACTCGCGGGCGCGTTGCGGCGCGATCCGGTTGCGTTGCGCCTGCAGCATCTCGATGCGGCGCGGGACGCCGGGCCGCGCGAGATTATCCGGATGGTCAGTGAGCGCGCTGCGTGGGGCGCGCCGGCCGCGGTCGGCCCGGCTGCCCATGCGCGCCTGAGCGGGCGCGGCTTCGCTTTCGATGGTGCCGCAGCGTCTTCCCGCAACCCGCCGTCGACCGCCGACGCGATGCGCGACGGCGATGCGCGCTGGTCCGCATGGGTCGTCGATCTCGATGTCGACCGCGCGACGGGCGACGTCGCGGTGCGGCGCGTCGTGGCCGGGCAGGGTGCCGGCGCACCGGGCGACGCGTCGATGGCCGGCTTGCCCGCATGGCAGATCGAGGCGGCGATTTCGCGCGTAATGGGCGCGCGCCTGTCCGCGCGGCCCGCGCCCGACGAAACCGGCCGGGGGCGCAGCCGGATGCGATCGCGCATGAACTGATTGCGCTCGACGGCACGGCCCATCGCGCGCACGGCGAGCTGTCGGTGCACGACGCGCGCCGGATCGAGCAGGCGGCGGCGCCCGCGGCGGCGGCGATCGCGAACGCCCTGTACGACGCGACGGGCGTGCGGTTTCGCGCACCGCCGTTCGACGCCGGGCGCATTCGCGCGGCGCTCGCGCAACCGGTGCCGGCCGATTCCGCCGAAGCGGGGCGCAGCGACCCGCGTCGCGCATCGCGCTGGCGCCGCTGGCTGGCCGGCGGCGGCGTGGGCGCGGTGGTCGGCGGGCTGATCGGCCTCGCCTGCGCGATCCTGCTCGCCCCGCGTCGATCGCACCCGTTGCGCCCGGCGGCGCGGACGGCGCGATGTGGAGCGCGGCGACGCTCGAGCGCGGCCGCCCGGTTGCCCTCGCCGGCGATTGCGCGGTGTGCCACACGGCGCCCGGCGGCGCGACCAACGCGGGCGGGCTCGCGCTCGATACGCCGTTCGGCACGATCCATACGACGAACCTCACGCCTGATCCGGAAACCGGCATCGGCACGTGGTCGTATCCGGCGTTCGCACGCGCGATGCGCGAAGGCATCTCGCGCGACGGCACGCACCTGTACCCGGCGTTCCCGTACACGGCGTTCGCGAAGCTGAGCGAGCCCGACCTGCTCGCGCTCTATGCGTACCTGATGTCGCAGCCGCCGGTGAAACATGTGCCGCCGAAGACGAAGCTGCCGTTCCCGCTCGACCAGCGGCGCCTCGTCGCCGGCTGGAACTGGCTGTTTCACGATGCGCGGCCGTTCGCGCCGGACCCGGCGCGCTCCGCGATGTGGAATCGCGGCAAGTATCTGGTCGACGGCGCCGGGCATTGCGGCGCGTGCCATACGCCGCGCAACGCGCTGGGGGCGGAGAAGGGCGGTTTGGCGTACCTGTCGGGCGGCGAGGCCGAGGGTTGGGTCGCGCCGCCGCTCGTCGGGTCGCCGGCTTCGCCGGTGCCGTGGACCGAGGGCGCGCTGTTCGATTACCTGCGCACGGGCTTCTCTGCGCAGCATGGCGTCGCAGCCGGGCCGATGGCGCCCGTCGTCGCGGGGCTCGCGTCGCTGCCCGAGGCCGACGTCCGGGCGATCGCGCACTATCTCGCGTCGCTGTCGCCGCCCGTCGACGCAGCGGCCGCCGCCGATGCGGCCGCCCGGCAGGTGCGCGGCGCGGAAGCCGTTGCGACGCTCGGCCTCGAAAACGGCCGCCGGGCGTTCGACGCCGCGTGTGCGGTCTGTCATGCGGAATCGGGCGGCGTCGGGCATTTCGGCGTACGTCCGCTGATGGGGCTCAACACGAGCGTCAGCCAGGCCGCGCCGGACAACCTGCTGCGCGTGCTGCATCACGGGATCGACCAGCCGGCGACCGGCGAACTCGGCTACATGCCGGGCTTCGGCGACGCATTCGACGACCGGCAGATGGCCGAGCTGGCAGCGTATATCCGCGCGCGCTACGCGCCGGGGCGGCCGGCGTGGCGGAACCTGGCGGAAGCGTCGGCCAGGATCCGGCAGGCAGCCGCGCACTGATCGGCCGCCAGGCAACGGGCTGCGGGAGGCGGGAGGCGGGAGGCGGGAGGCGGGAGGCGGGAGGCGGGCCGACCGGGCAAAACTACCCGTTGGCGCGATCTGGCCCGGAATGGGGCGGAAATATTGCCCCATTTTCATCATCGTTTAACCATTCGAAACAATGTGTTCACCGAAAGGGGCATGATCTCCGGCGATCGAGCGGGCATAATGGCGCCTATGTTGCTCAATGCGCGTCGAACGGCGCGCGCCTGCCCCCATGTCCACTCCAGTTTCCTTTCGAACCTTGCGATGGTTGACCGTCGCGGCTGCCGTATGCTTGCTCGCCGCGTGTTCGACCGCTTCCGACGTGACCGCGACGTCGAACCCGAACGTGTATACCGTGACGACGCGCACGGTCGGCGTGTCGACGACGTGGGCCGATGCCCATACGAAGGCCGTCGACGAGGCCACCAACTACTGCACGCAGCGCGGCATGCGCGCGAGCATGAAGCAGGAATCGCTGACCAGCGGCAGCCGTGTCGGCGCTCGCTCGGAACTCGCGTTCGAGTGCCATCCGACCTTCGAGACGGCGTCGAACCCGCGCGGTTGACCGACCGGCGGCGTTGACGCACCGCCTCTGCCGCACGTTTTCCTTCCCCCGCATGCAAAACGACCCGCGAGGCCGTTCAGGCGCATCGCGGGTCGGCGCACGTCCGGTGCAGGCGGCGGTTACGCCGGCTGCGCCTCGTACAGCTTCACGCACGCGGAGAAGTCGAGCGTGCCGAGCCCCTGCTGGCTCATCGACTGATAGAGCTGCTGCGCAAGCGCGCCCATCCACACCGGCTGGTGGGCGCTGCGCGCCGCTTCGGTCGCGAGCCCGAGATCCTTCAGCATCAGGTTCGCCGCGAACCCGCCCGCGTAGCCGCGCGCGGCCGGCGCGGTGTCGCTCACGCCCGGATACGGGTTGTACGTGTCCGAGCTCCAGCAGCGGCCGGTCGACGTATTGATGATGCCGGCCAGCACGGCCGGATCGATTCCGAGCGCCGCGCCGAGCGCCATCGCTTCCGATACGCCCATCATCGAGATCCCGAGCAACAGGTTGTTGCAGATCTTCGCGATCTGCCCGGTGCCCGTGCCGCCGCACTGCACGACGTTCTTGCCCATGTCGAGCAGCACCGGGCGGATGCGCTCGAACAGCGCGGCGTCCGCGCCGACCATGAAGGTCAGCGTGCCGGCCTGCGCACCGCCGGTGCCGCCCGACACGGGCGCGTCGGCGAGCGGGAAGCCGCGTTGCGCGGCGGCGTCGGCCACCGCGCGCACGGTGCCCGGATCGATCGTGCTGCAGTCGATCAGCGCAGCGCCGGCGCGTGTGCCGGCCAGCACGCCGTCATCGCCGAGATAGACCGCGCGTACGTGCTGCGCGGCCGGCAGCATCGTGATCACGATGGCGCCGCGCGCTGCCGCTTCGCGCGGCGAGCCGGCGGCCGTCGCGCCGGCGCGCACTGCGACGTCGACCGCGTGCGCGTCGAGGTCGAACACCGTCAGTGCGTGGCCGGCTTTCAGCAGGTTGGCGGCCATCGGGCCGCCCATGTTGCCGAGTCCGATGAATGCAATTTCCATGGTCAGGCTCCGTGGGTCAGCGCAGCGCGATCGTCGTGTTCACGCCACCGGCGGTCGCGTCGTCGTCGAACCAGCGCGCGGTGACCGTCTTGGTCTGCGTATAGAACTGCACGACCTGCTTGCCGTACGGGCCGAGATCGCCGAGCTTCGAGCCGCGCGAGCCGGTGAAGCTGAAGTAGGGCACCGGCACCGGGATCGGGATGTTGATGCCGACCTGGCCGATGTCGATCTCGCTCTGGAACTTGCGTGCGGCCGCGCCGCTCTGCGTGAACAGGCCGACGCCGTTGCCCATCGGGTTGCGGTTGACGAGCGCGATCGCTTCATCGAGCGTGTCGGCTTCGAGCACGACCACCACCGGCCCGAAGATTTCTTCCGTGTAGATCGACATGTCGGTCGTCACGCCCGAGAAGATCGTCGGGCCGACGAAGTTGCCCTGCTCGTAGCCGGGCACCTTCACGTTGCGGCCGTCGAGTTCGAGCTTCGCGCCGGCTTTCACGCCTTCGTCGATCAGCGCGGTGATGCGCGCATGCGCGGCCTTCGACACGACCGGGCCGACATCGGTACCCGGCTCGTGGCCCGCGTTGATCTTCAGCGCCTTCGCCTTCTCGACGAGTTCAGGCAACCAGTCGCGAGCCTTGCCGACCAGCACGACGACCGACGTCGCCATGCAGCGCTGGCCGGCTGCGCCGAAGCCCGCGCCGACGAGCGCGTTGATCGACTGCTCGCGGTGCGCATCGGGCAGCACGACCGCGTGGTTCTTCGCGCCCATCATCGACTGCACGCGCTTGCCGTGCTGGCTGCCGAGGTTGTACACGTGCGTGCCGACGCGCGTCGAGCCGACGAACGAGATCGCCTTGATGTCCGGGTGCGTGCAGAGCCGGTCGACCACCGTCTTGCCGCCGTGCACGACGTTCAGTACACCTTGCGGCACGCCAGCCTCGATCGCGAGTTCGACGAGCTGCATCGTCGACAGCGGGTCCTGCTCCGACGGCTTCAGCACGAACGTGTTGCCGCACACGATCGCCATCGGGAACATCCACAGCGGGATCATGCCGGGGAAGTTGAACGGCGTGATGCCCGCGCACACGCCGATCGGCTGGCGCAGCGTGTAGGTATCGACACCGCCCGCGACGTTCTCCGCGAATTCGCCTTGCTGCAGCGTGCCGATCGAGCACGCGTGCTCGACCACTTCGAGGCCGCGGAAGATGTCGCCCTGCGCGTCGGGCAGCGTCTTGCCTTGCTCGGCCGTCAACGTGTGCGCGATCCGTTCGAGATTGCGGCGCACGAGATCCTGGAATTTCAGCATGATGCGCAGCCGCGCGCCGATCGGCGTCGTCTTCCACGTCTGGAACGCGCGCTGCGCGGACGCGATCGCGGCATCGACCTCGTCGAGCGTCGCAAACGGCACGCGGCCGATCACTTCCTGCGTCGCCGGGTTGACGATGTCGCCCCATTCGGCGCTTTGCGATTCGACGAACGCGCCGTCGATCAGCAGCTTGGCGGTGGGCAGGGCGAGGGTGGTCTGGGGAACTGCGGCGTTCATGGATGTCTCCGTAAAGCGGTGTGACGACGAAAAGGGTGTCTGCTTCCGCCGCGCATGGATGCGCGGCGGGTAGCAGGCCGAACTGAAATCGATCGAATGCAGGCCGGCGTGCTCAGGCGCGTGCCGGTCGCATCAACGCGGTGCACATGAGCGCGAACACGCCGAAGCCGACGAGGTACGCGATCACGTAGTGCGGCTGGCCGCCGCCGGCCTTGAGCAGCGACGTCGCGATCATCGGCGCGAATCCGCCGCCGATCACGCCCGCCAGCTGCACCGACAGCGAGATGCCGCTGTAGCGGATTTCCGCGGGGAACTGCTGTGCGAACAGCAGCGATTCCGGTGCGTACAGGATCGGGAACACGACGCCGAGGCCGAGCACGATCGCCCACCACGCGTACGACACCTGCTGCGTGCCGAGCATCAGGAAGAACGGCGCGGCGAACGCGCACATCAGCACGAGGCCGATCGCGAACATCCGGCGCTGGCCGATGCGGTCGCTCAGATGGCCGCACAGCGGCATCGTGACGAGCGAGAGCGCCGCGCCGGCCGTGATCGCGTGCAGCATCTCGGCCTTCGGCAGGTGCAGCTGCTGCGTCGCGTAAGCGAGCGCGAACGTGACGACCATGTAGAACCAGGTGTTCTCGGCGGCGCGCGCGCCGACGATCGTCAGCACCTCGCGCGGATGACGGCGCAGCGCGGCCGTCACCGGCGATTTCTCGGCCTTGCCCTGGCGCTGCATCTTCTCGAAGTCGGGCGACTCGGGCACCTTCGCGCGGATGAACCAGCCGAGGCCGACGAGCGCGATGCTCGCGAGGAACGGCACGCGCCAGCCCCACGACAGCATGTCGGCTTCCGGCAGCGCGGCCACCGCGGCCATCGCGACCGACGACAGGATCAGGCCGAGCCCGACGCCCGTCTGCGGCAGGCTGCCGAACAGCCCCTTGCGGCCCTTCGGCGCGTGCTCGACAGCCATCAGCACCGCGCCGCCCCATTCGCCGCCGACGGCCATCCCCTGCAGGAAGCGCATGGCGATCAGGAGCGCGGCGGCCCAGTAGCCGATGCGGTCGTACGACGGGATCAGCCCGATGATCATGCTCGGCACGCCCATCAGCAGCAGCGTGATCATCAGCATCGACTTGCGGCCGATGCGGTCGCCGAAGTGGCCGAACACGATGCCGCCCATCGGCCGCCCGATGAAGCCGACCGCGAACGTGCCGAACGCGGCGAGCGTGCCGACGACCGGGTCCAGCGACGGGAAGAAGATGCGATTGAAGACGAGGGCGGCGGCAGTGCCGTAGAGGAAGAAGTCGTACCACTCGATGGTGGTGCCGGCCATGCTGGCCCAGCCGGCCAGCAGGTAGTGCTTCGCGGTGCGCTCGGGCGCTGGCGCCGCGATGGTCGCATGCTCATCGAGGGTGGATCGGGTCTGCATGGTGTCTCCGGTTTTTTGTTGCCCGCGGCTCATGGTCCGCAGGTCACGGTCGAGTATAGTTATGCGCAGATTCATGATGTACCGATAAAGAAACCGGTTGGATATGCATTTATGCATATCGACGTCCGGCCCGGAGACTCCAGCCCCTTTTTCCCTCGCTAATGCGACACGCCACCGAGCCGGTTTCCGGCAACCTGAACTGGGACGACCTGCGCTTTTTCCTCGAAGTCGCACGCACGCAGCGCGCGAGCGGCGCCGCGAAGCGGCTGGGCGTCGACTACACGACCGTCGCGCGGCGCATTCGCGCGCTCGAGGCCGCGATGGGCACGCTGCTGTTCGACAAGTCGCGTTCCGGCGGCTTCACGCTGACGGCCGAAGGGCAGCGGCTCGTCGCGTATGCGGACGCGATGGAGACGACCGTGCAGTCCGCGTGCGACCAGGTCGCGAATACGGGCGAGGCGCTGTCGGGCCATGTGCGGATCGGGTCGACGGAAGGGTTCGGCTGCTTCTTTCTCGCGCCGCAGCTCGCGCAGTTCCGCGCCGAGCATCCGCACGTGACGGTCGACCTGCTGCCGGTGCCGCACTTCGTCAACCTGCCCAAGCGCGAGGCGGACCTGGCGATCACGCTCGAGCGGCCCGAGCGCGGGCCTTACGTGGTCACCAAGCTGTGCGACTACCAGCTGCGGCTCTATGCGACGCGCGACTATCTCGCGAACCACGCGCCGATTACGTGCACGGACGATCTCGCGCAGCACGCGTTCATCAGCTACGTCGACGATCTCGCATTCAGCAACGAATTGCTGTACCTGGACCGCGCGGTGCCGGGCGCGACGGCCGGCCTGCGCACGACGAGCGTGATTGCGCAGTATTTCGCGGCGCTGCAGGGCGGAGGGCTGGCGATCCTGCCGTGCTTCATGGCGGCCACGCAGCCGGCGCTGGTGCCGGTGTTGCCGGACGACGTGGTCGTCACGCGGTGCTTCTGGCTGACGTGCCGCGAGGATCTGCGCAAGCTGCGGCGCGTGACCGCGCTGTGGGATTACCTGCGTGCGGCGGCGGATGCGAACCGCGCGCTGCTGTCGGGGGAGTCGGGGAAGCTGAGATTCGTCGGCGAGCCGGAATAGCGGAGCGAGGGGGGGCGGTGGCGACGGCGACGATGTGATCGATCTGGACGAAAAAAGCGGCCGACGAAGATCCGGCCGGTTATCGGGGAAACGCAGATCTGGGCGCGCGGGAATCCGCAGCAGTGGCCGGTGTGGGTGCCGGCGCTCAGCCTGCTGTTCGCGCTCGCGCTGCTGCCGTTGCTGCTCATCTACGCGCGAACGGCTTGGCGCGCGGTCGTGAAGTAGCGGAGGCGGCGGGGCGGTTGTGCCATGATGTCGGCACCGACAGCCGCCAGGAGACGGTCGTGGAAATTCATTCGCAGTGGACGTTCGATTGCCGGCCCGAGCATGTGTGGCCGCATTTTCTGCATGCGCGGATGGACGACACGCGGCCGTTGCTGTTCCGCCTCGGCGTGCCGAAGCCGGTCAGCTGCCGCGTGCTCGAAGGCGTGCCGGCCGTCGGCAACACACGGCAGTGCACGACCGATCGCGGCACCATCGACCAGCGGATTCTCGTGCTCGACGAGCCTCGCCGGCTGCGTTACCGGATGGTGGCGTCGACGGTGTGGTGCCGCGACTGGGTCGGCCTGCTCGAGGACGAATTCACGCTGACGCCCATCGAAGGCGGCAGGACGCGCGTCGAGCGGCGCACCGTGTTCAGTGCACGCGGCCTTTTCAGGCCGGTTCGGCAGATCGGGTTGTGGCTCGCGTTGCAGCAGGCGCACCGGTATGCAGCCCGCAACTGGCGGCGTCTCGCGACGGCGGCGCAGGGGCAGGCGGTCGGGATGGCGCCGGCGCGCTAGGCCGTGGGAGCCGGCGTTCGACGAGCCGCCGGCCTCCTCGCGATCGCGCACCGGAACCCGGTTTTCAACGCGGGCACTCGAGCCGGTCCGCGAGTTCGTTCAGGTCCTTGACGTCGAAATCCCACGCGTCGTCGGCTTTCAGGTCGGTCGTCTGGCCGGGCCCGTGTTCGGTCGGCCGCAGCACGAACGCGGTCGACAGCCCCTGCCGGCGCGCGGCCGCGAGATCGCCGTTGTGTGCGGCGACCAGGCACAGCTCGGCCGGTTCGACGCCGAGAATCTCGACCGTATCGCTATAGACCTGCGGCGACGGCTTGTACGCGCGGACGACCTCCGCGCCGAGAATCGCATCCCACGGCAGCCCCGCGCGTTTCGCGACGTCGACCATCAGCCGGATGTTGCCGTTCGACAGCGGCGCGATGATGAAGCGCCGCTTCAGCCGTTGCAGCGCCGCGACGGCGTCGGGCCACGGGTCGAGGCTGTGCCACGCGAGGTTGAGCGCATCGATGTCGGCGTCCGGCACGTCGACGATCCCGTAGCGGTCGAGCGTGCGGACGAGGTTCTCGCGGTGCAGGACGTCGAGGCGCACGTAGCGGCGGCGCCCGCTGCGGATTTCTTCCATCGACGGCGAATATTCGGCCCGCCACGCATCGGCGAATTCGAGCGGGTCGAGCGAGGGGGCATGGCGGTCAAGGAACGCGGCGGCGCCGCGTGCGACGCCGCTTCTCCAGTCGACGATCGTTCCGAAGACATCGAAAACGAGCGCCTTGATTTCGGCAGGGTTCGTCATGGTGATCCAGTGAGGGTCGATCGATGAGGTGGCGAATCGCCGTGCCGCCGGAATGCGCGACGCCGGCTCGATCGTCATTGAATCACGGATAGGGAATGGCGGCTTGGCCGACAGCGAGGTCGTGCGGCCTGCTCGTCGAGTTCGCGGACGCAGGCCCGTCGCCGCCACAATCTGACGAACGGTTTGCATGCTCGCCGCGCACCACGCGCGGCGTGGCCCCGGGCCGTCGCGCCGCGCGCAAGTCTTTCGGCGAGCTGACTGCCGGCTGCAACCGCCGAGCGGACCACGCGTAACCCCTATGCACGCGGATGCGCCGCTTGTCGCGGATTGGTGTTAAATGTACTTCGGCGCGCGTCGGCACCGCGCGCAATACGGGGCGCACCGGGCATCGGCGTAAACCCGGAGCGAAAAACGGCACGAAGGATCGAAAACGAATCGGGCGCATCAGACCCGATCGGACAGACGGCAGGATTCATCTTGAATACCGAACCGCAAAGTTCTCGTTACAGTCTCGGGCTCGCGGCGGAAGTGCTCGCGTCCGAGCAAAGCGTGCTGAGGCTGATCACGCGCAACACACCGCTGCCGGAGCTGCTCGTCGAAGTCTGCCGGCGCGCTGAAGCTTTGCTCGGCGACGGTGCATCGTGCACGATCCTGCTGCTCGATAGCGACGGCACGCATGTGCACGTCGGCGCAGCGCCATCGCTGCCCGCGCAGTACAGCACGGCGATCGAAGGCGCGCCGATCGGGCCAGCGGCCGGCTCGTGCGGCACGGCGATGTACCTGCGCCGGATGGTCGTCGTCGAAGACATCGAAACCGATCCCCTGTGGGCCGATTACCGTGCGGTCGCACTGCCGCTGGGCTTGCGCGCATGCTGGTCGGTGCCGTTCCTCGACGAGGCGGGCGTCGTGCTCGGCGCATTCGCCGTCTATCACCGCGCGCCACGCCGGCCGGGCGACGAGGAAACCGCACTGTTGCGCGATATCGGCAACAGCGTCGGCCTCGCGGTGCACCAGGACCGGATCGCGCGACAGCTCGCGCGCAGCGAGGAACATCACCGGCTCGTGGTCAACAGCCTGAACGAAGGGATCCTCGTGGTATCGCGCGACGGCGTCGTGATCGCGAGCAACCCGAGTGCGAACCGGATGATGCGCGTGAAGGGCGACCTCGTCGGCCGCCGGCTGACGACGGTGATCCTGCGCAAGCTGCACGAGGACGGCACGCCGATCGCACCCGACGACTGGCCGAGCCGGCGCGCGCTCGAGACGGCCACGCCGCAGCTCGACTACACGGTCGGCTTCGGCCTCGCGGACGGCGACATCATCTGGGTGCGCGGCAACGCGGTGCCGATCGTGAGGCCCGGCGAGAAGCAGGCCGACTCGGTGCTCGTGTCGTTCAACGACATCGGCCCCGTGCGCGAAGCGCAGCAGCAGTTGCGCTACCTGGCGACGCGCGATGCGCTGACGGGTCTCTACAACCGCCGCTGGCTCGGCGACCGCATGCGCGAGCTGTTCGGCGGACACGATGCGGCGGCCGGCGGGCCCGCACGCGTCGCGATCCTGTTCATCGATCTCGTCGGTTTCAAGAAGGTCAACGACACCGCCGGTCACGACGTGGGCGACGCGCTGCTGCGCAGCGTGGCGGCGCGGCTCGCGGCGTGCGGCGGCGGCCAGTACGCGCTGACGCGGGTCGGCGGTGACGAGTTCGTGATCCTCGTCGACGATTGCGACGATCCCGACCGGCTCGCGGTGCTCGCGCGCGAGGTGATCGACGCGATCGCCAAGCCGTTTGCCATCGCGAACAACGAATACTGGCTCGGCGTGTCGATCGGGATCAGCGTCGCGCCGCGCGACGGCGACGATGCCGTCACGCTGATGCGCAATGCCGATTCGGCGATGTACGACGCGAAGCAGCGCGGCCGCAACCACTTCACGTTCTTCACCGCGCAGCTCAACCTGCGGCTGCAGCGCCGCTTCGCGATCGAGCAGTCGCTGCGGCGCGCGCTTTCGTCGGACATGCTGCGGCTCGCGTACCAGCCCGTCGTCGATGCGCGCAGCGGCCGCACGGTCGGCGCCGAGGCGCTCTTGCGCTGGACGAGCCCCGAGCTCGGGCCGATATCGCCGGCGGAGTTCATTCCGGTCGCGGAAGATACGGGGCTGATCGTCGCGATCGGCCAGTGGGTGCTCGAAACCGCGTGCCGGCAGGCGGCCGAATGGCGCCGCACGATCGCGCCCGACATGATGCTGGCCGTCAACCTGTCGCCGCGGCAGTTCCACGAAGGGCTCGTCGAATCGGTCGAGCGCTGCCTCGCGCAGACTCGGCTCGATCCGTGCGCGCTCGAACTCGAGATTACCGAAGGACTGCTGATGAACGACACGGACACCGTGCTGCCGATGCTCGAGGCGCTCACGGACATGAACGTGCGGATCTCGGTCGACGATTTCGGCACCGGCTATTCATCGCTCGCGTACCTGAAGCGCTTTCCGCTGCACAACCTGAAGGTCGACCGCTCGTTCGTGTCAGGCGTGCCCGATCATCACGACTCGGTGGCGATCACGCAGGCCGTGGTCGCGATGGCGCATTCGCTCGGGATGAAGGTCACGGCCGAAGGCGTCGAGACGCAGGCGCAATCTTGGTACCTGCAGCAGATCGGCTGCGACATGCAGCAGGGCTATCTGTTCAGCCGCCCGCTGGAGCCGAGCGACTACGCGCGCCGGCTCGGCGCGATGTGAGCGGGCACGCGTTCGGCGTTCAGTCGACGCGTGGGCCGCCGAAACCGCCGGGGACCGGCGTCGTCGGCGTCGCATCGATCTCGACGCGATTCTTGCCTTCGTGCTTCGCGCGATAGAGCGCGCGGTCGGCGGCTTCGATCAGCACGGT